>QHQE01000021.1 GCA_003219265.1 Verrucomicrobiota bacterium | reverse complement strand
GATTTCTTCGCGCTCGATCGCGAGATGCCCGAAGTGCGCGACGGCGATCTACTCGCGATCATGAGCGCGGGCGCCTACGGATTTGCCATGGCCTCGAACTACAATTCGCGGCCGCTCCCGGCCGAAGCGCTCGTACGTGGCGACAAATTCGCCCTCATTCGCAAACGACAAACATGGGAAGATCTCATACGCAACGAGGTCGAGCCGATCTGGGGTGATGGAGTGATGGAGTGATGGTCTGTTATTCATTACTCCACTACTCCATCACTCTATTTTCTGCCCCACTTGCGCAATTCCGTCTTCAGCATAGATAGTGCTCTCCTCCATTCGATGAAACGGTTGCTTGTTATCTTCTCATTGGCTGTCGCAGTTGCGGCCCAAGCCCGCGGGGCGAGCGGCGAATACATTTTGCTCGTGGGCGGCCCTTCCTTGCATCAATGGGAGCAATACAAAGCCTACCCGCACGATCATTGGTGGGCAAACTTCCTCCACGCCGCACGCTTGCGCATTGAACAGGTGCGTGCCCAGCTCGGGCCTGACGCCATGATTACCATGCTTGTTTATAAGCAAGGTTATCTCGACCGGGCCAAACAGGAACACCAGGACTTGATCGGCTACATCAATTCGGTGGGGGAGAAGTTTCATCTCAACCTGATTTATTTTCAGAACGGGAGCGAGGTGATCAACTACTTGAACAACGGCCAAAACCGCGAACGCCTGAAGATAACGGGCTTCGAATATTTCGGACATTCCAACCGGGCCTGTTTCATGTTCGATTACAGCAACAACATCGACAGCGCCTGTAAATCGTGGCTGCACGACTCCGAGTTGACCAAGATCAGCCGCGGTATTTTTGCGCGTCGCGCTTACATCAAGAGTTGGGGCTGCCACACCGGCGAGGAGATGTCGAAGAAGTGGTACAGCGCCACCGGCACGCACATGATCGGCGCGGTCGGCAAAACCCAGTACATGATGGAAGAATTGCCCATCCTGGTTTCCCAGAGTGATAAGTGGGTGAACTGAAGGCAATGACGAAGCACGAATGACAAATGACGAAAGAAGCCCGAATGCTCAAATGACGAAGGAGCGCTGGAACACGGTTTTCGTTATTCGTGATTCGTGATTCCTCGCCGAATGGCGGCGGAGCGTGGCTTTCTGACTGTTTTCCGGTTTCCGGGGTTGGTTTTATCGCGCGATGGCTCGGTCCGTTTGGCGAAAAATCAGAAGCAGAAATAAGTGCGCACTTGATTTTTCCCGCGCGACCATATCTGATTGCTCGCCGCGTGATGAAGGTGATCTAAGGTTGGCGTCTACCACAGACGCCGTACAATTCTTGGAATGAAGATCTCTGCCGATACCCAAAAAGCGATCAGCCTAATCTTGATTTACATGGCGCTGTTGTTTTCTTTGATTGGCGCCGCGGCGCGGATGAAATCGCAATTCCACGCCCGTCTCGAAATTTCCACGGCCGGATTCGTGGTCGCCGCGATATTGGCAACGCTCGGCGTGATCACGCTCTTATTTTCGTTCAAAAACAAGCGGGACTGAAGCCTTAATCACCGCGGGCGTTGGGCGAAAAAAATGCGGCGGCGACCCTTCCCGAATCGCCGCCGCTTCACCCCAAAAATAACCGAAGTTATTCCTGCATTGCGTTGTGAAGTTCTTGCTGCGCAGCGCGCATGTCCTGGTGGGCCTTTTGCAAGGCGTCGAATTTCGTCTGCTGTTCAGGCGTAAGCACCGGACGAATTTGCGACATGGTGCTGGCCATTACCGCCTGAGTTTTCTGCATCGCGTCCTTGTGGATGGCGATGATCTGCGGTTTGGCTTGATCGAGAATCGGCTGAACCTTTGACTGTTGATCAGACGTAAGGCTCAGCGTCTTGGTCAAGTGTTCGAGACTGAACCCCTGGCCATGGCACCGGCCGGGACCGCCTTGCGCTTGCGCAATGGCAAAGCCGCCGAGCGCGATCGCGCCCACGGCAGCGAGTGTAAGCAAGTTTCGTTTCATGTTTGTTCCTGTTTGTTGTTTTGTTGTTTCTGCGAAGCGCTTTTGCGCTCCCTTTCAAAGGTGATGACCGGACGGGAGTCGCGCGGGTTACATTTTCTTGTTTGTCGATCCGACGACAACTTGTAACCATAACGTGTCCAGGCTGGTCTTACCTAATAGTGTGGATGCGATCTTGGCTACATGGATGATCTTGATGCAGGCGCGCTGGTTGAAGCTGCGCTCCGGAATGACGATGAAGCGGCTCGCGAACTGGTTCGGCGGCTCTATCCGCTGGTGGCGAAATTGGTGCGGGCGCATCGTCCGCGGCGCACGGCCGAGGAGGACCTTTGTCAGATGATTTTCATCAAAGTATTTCAAAAATTATCTCAATTTTCGGGCAAAGTGCCGCTCGAACATTGGGTCTCGCGCATCGCTGTGAACACCTGCCTCAACCAAATCGAGGCTGAGAAAGCGCGCCCCGAATTGCGCTACGCCGATTTGAGCGAGGAGGAACAAGCCGTCGTGGAAAATCTCGCCACTTCAGCTCGCGAGCTGGCGCCGGACGAGCGACTTGCGTCCCGTCAACTCGTCGAACACCTTCTTGGTCTATTAAAACCGGTCGAGCGGCTCGCCATCGATCTGCTTTACTTGCAAGGACGTTCCGTTGAGGAAATCCGCAAAATCACCGGCTGGAGCGTAGCCCTTATCAAAGTGCGGGCGTTTCGGGCGCGCCAGAAAATGAAAGATCAGTTCGCCAAAATTTCCGTGAGGGAAAATTTATGACGGATGTGGATGGGAAAATCGATCGGTTGCTTCGAGCAGCGGCGCTGAGCCGGGAAGAGGCTCCGCTGGAGACGCCGTTCGGATTCGATACGCGTGTCGTCGCGCTCTGGCGCGCGAAGGAGAAGGCTGCGTCGCTCGGCCTGGCGCGTCTGGTTCGGCGCGTCGCGCTCATTGCCGTCGCCGTCGCGGTCGTGGCCGCGGCGGGCGCGTATCGCGAAGCCGGTCAAAGCCGCGAGAGCAGCGAGCCGTTGGCCAATGAATTCGCCATCGCGGATTCCGCGATTCAAGACGAATTTTTGCAATGAATCGCGCGTTGAAATGGAAATTAATCGTCGGTTTCGTCCTTGTCTTCGTCGCGGGCGGAATGACGGGCGCTTTCTTTGGGGCGTCGCACGCGCGCCATCTTTTCTTCGCGCCGCCTCATCGGGGAATGATGAGCGAAAAAATGCGCGACCGCTTTCGGGCGCAGCTGAACTTGACGCCGGAACAAGTCGCCAAAATATCGCCGATACTCGATAAAGCGGCCGCCCAACTGGAAGAGATTAGAGGGAGCACCGGGCGACGCGTCCACGAAACGATCGCGGAAGCGCATCGGGAAATGGCGGCCGATCTCACTGAGGAACAGCGCGCCAAATTGCAAGCGATCGAAGCCCGGCACCGGCGGTGGCACCATCAGGCTCGGGAGCCGCGCGAATCCACGCCGCCGGAGCCGGAAACTTCTCCGCAATAGAACCGGGCGTCCCGATTGCCGATCTTACAACAAGGCTTCGGCGATCTCGCGGAGGAGTGACGGGCCGCGATAAATATAGCCAGTGTAAATTTGGACGAGTTGTGCGCCGGCCTCGATTTTTTCGCGCGCGGATTCCGCATCGAAAATTCCGCCGGAAGCGATCACGGGGATGGTCGATCTTGCGGCGATGGCGCGGACCAAAGCAGTCGATTTTTCGCGCAGCGGCGCGCCACTCAAGCCGCCCTCTTGATCAAGCGCCGGCGGGATCGACGAATGATCGACCGTCGTGTTCGTGACAATGATCCCTGCGACCTTATTCTCTTCGCACGTCGCGACGATCTCATCTAACTCGTTAGGCGAAAGGTCGGGCGCAATTTTCACGAGTATCGGTTTACGCGTAATTTGATTCTTGTCGGCAATGGCGCGCAGCAACTGCGACAGCGCAGCCGGTTTCTGCAACTCGCGTAAGCCCGGTGTGTTCGGCGAGCTGACATTCAGCACGATGTAATCGGCAAACTCACGAAGCAGACGGAAGGAGTAGAGGTAATCGTCGGTCGCCCCTTCCAGCGGCGTCGTCCTCGATTTGCCGATGTTGATGCCGATCGGGACCGCCGGCCAGCGTCCGCTCGCGTGCAATTTGCGCAGCCGTCGCGCGATCGCATCCGCCCCTTCGTTGTTGAATCCGAGGCGATTGATCAACGCCGCTTGCTCTGGGAATCGAAAAATGCGCGGCTTCGGATTTCCGGGCTGCGGTTTGGCGGTCACAGTGCCGACCTCAATGAAACCAAAACCGAGCGCGGCCAACGCGGGCAAGGCAACGCCGTTCTTATCGAAACCGGCGGCCAGTCCGATCGGATTTCGAAAAGTCAGGCCGAAAACGGCTTTTGGTTTCGGCGGGGGTTCAAAAAACTTCAGTGCGCGCAGGGCCACATCGACCTGGGAGGCGCGGCGCAGGAATGCGATCGTGAAATGATGCGCCGTTTCCGGATCGATCGAAAAAAGAAGCGGCCTAACGAATCGCTCGTAGGCATTCACAGCCGGAAGACAGCCTTCCAGGCTGTCATGGCAGACATGCTGCCAGTCCGCCAGCCGGACGGACTCGTCCCGTGGCGAGCGTGTCGTTGCTTCGCGGTGCACCGGCGGGCGGGACGCCTGTCTTCCCGTCGCGCTCTCATTTGCCGATGCAAAACTGGCCAAAGACGGAATCGAGAATCTGTTCGACCTCGACCGTGCCAATCACTTCACCCACTGCACGCAACGCCTCATTCAGATCGACAGAAAAGTATTCCGGCGCGAGCCCGTCGTTCATCGTCTTGCGTGCGCGATCGCATGCTTCCAGCGCGCGCCGCAGACAATCGCGATGGCGCAGGTTGATCGTCACTACGCTTTCCGGCCGCAAGTTCTCCATTGTAATTCGAGCCAGAATTTCCTTTTCCAGGTCCGCCAAACCTTCTCCCGTTCGGCAAGAAATACGCAGCGCGGCGAAATGTTTCCAGTCGCTGTGCTCGGACAAATCGGTCTTGTTCAGCAAGACAATTTCATTCCCGTTCGCGGTTTGTTTTCCGAAATGAGAGGGTTTGGGTGCGTTGCCATCAACAATGTGCAAGCGGAGGTCAGCCGTTTCCAGCGACTTTTCCGTGCGCGCGATTCCTTCGCGCTCAAGTTTGCTGGTCGAGGTGCGCAGCCCGGCCGTGTCGAGCAAACGGACCGGCACGCCGCGGAGATTGATCATCTCTTCGATAGTGTCGCGAGTTGTTCCATGAGTTTCGCTCACGATCACGCGCTCATAACCGAGCAGCCCATTGAGCAAACTCGATTTGCCGGCATTGGTCGCGCCGTAAATCACGACGCGGACGCCTTCGCGCAGAATCCGGCCTTGGCCGGCAGTCGCAAGCAAGATCGACATTTCATTGCGAATTGAATCGAGTCGCGCGCTTAATCTTTCATCTTCATCAGGGGCGATTCCTTCTTCCGGAAAATCGATCGACGCTTCGATGTGCGCGATTAGAGAAATCAATTCGTCGCGGAGTTTCCTGATTTTTTCGCCGAGTCTGCCTTCGAGTGCGAGATCGGTTTTGGCGCGAATCAAATCGATAACGGCTTCGGCTTGGGTGAGATCCATTTTGCCGTTGAGAAATGCGCGTTCGGTAAACTCGCCCGGACGCGCGGCGCGGGCGCCGGCGCGCAGACAAGCTTCCAGCACGCGCGCGCTTACCAACATTCCGCCGTGGCAACTGATTTCGACCAAGTCTTCCCCAGTGTAACTGGTCGGTGCGCGATGGATCGACATCATCACTTGATCGATCAACCGCTCCGTTTCATCGACAATCTCGCCAAAATGCTGGACATGCGACGCAAATTCCGACGGCGTCGCTTTTGCGCGACAAATTTTGTCAGCGACGGCGATCGAATCAGCACCGGAAATCCGGACCAGCGCAATCGCCCCTTCGCCTGCGGGCGTCGAGATCGCAGCGATCGTATCGCCCGCTATCAATTGTCGATCTTCGGCGGAAGTCGATCTTACAATAGAACTTTCTTCAGTGCTGCGATGCATTTTTTATTTTGCTCCATCGTTCCGACGGTAATGCGGACCCATTCCGGCAAGTTGTAACCCTTAAGCGGGCGCACGATAATTTTTTGCGCGAGCAGTTTCTTAAAGACAACTGCTCCGTCGCCGACATTCACCATGACGAAATTTGCCGCGCCCGGCACGAACTTGAGTTTCATTTCACGAAATTGCTCCTGCAAATAGTTGCGGCCTGCATCGACAATCTCTTGCGTTTCGCGTTGATGCGCCTCGTCCGTGAGCGCGGCGAGGGCCCCGACCTGCGCGATTTGGTTAACGTTGAATGGCTGCCTCGTTTTTTGGAGTACCTCGATCAATTCGCGCCGGGCAATTCCGTAGCCGACGCGCAAACTGGCGAGGCCGTGAATTTTCGAAAAGGTGCGCAGGACGACGATGTCCCGACCGTCGCGAATGTACTGAAGTGTGTCGGGCGGATTCTCGAGAAACTCGAAATAAGCTTCGTCGAACACGGTGACGATGTTTTCCGGCAGGCACGAGATGAACTTGTCGATCTTTATCTGCGAGATCAACGTCCCGGTCGGGTTGTTTGGATTGGCGATGAAAATTATTCTCGTTTTCGGCGTCATCGCATTGAGCATCGCCTCGAGATCGTGCTCATAATCCGGGCTGGGCGTTTCAATCGTGCGCGCACCGAAGAGGGTCGCGATCAATTTGTAGGCGATGAAGGCGTGCTCGGAGACGATCACGTCATCGCCGGGATTTAGAAACGCGTGACCGAGAAACTCGATCACTTCGTTTGATCCGTTCCCGAGAATGATGTTCTCGCGCGCGAAACCGAGCCTGGCGGCGAGCGCGCTGCGCAAATAAAAACCGCCGCCGTCTGGATAAAGCTGGCCGTTTTCCAATGCGGCGCCCATCGCTTGAATTGCTTTCGGCGAGGGACCAAGTGGGTTCTCGTTCGAGGCGAGCTTGATGATTGCGGCTGGATCGACCTGGAGCTCGCGCGCCGTTTCCTCGATTGGCTTTCCGGGTTCATAAACGGTCAGATCGCGCAGTTGCGGATTGGCCCGGCCCCAGATCGAAGTCATGGCCGCAATTTAGACGGAAGTGCGGCAAGCTTCCAGCTTGCCGGAACCCGACGGTTCGCAAGTTAGAAACTTGTGCCGCAGAACAAAAAGCTGTTCAGGGCGCGTGATCTGTCTCAACGTTTCCGCCGTTATGAACAGCTTGCATTTTCTCGCCGAAACGAAATTCTTCGGGCTCGCGCTCACTCCTTGGAAGATTATCGGCCTCAGCGGCAGCATCATTTTCGGCCTGCGCTTCTTGATCCAGTGGATCGCTTCGGAGCGGGCGCGCAAGAGCGTGATTCCTTTTGGGTTCTGGGAATGCAGCGCTCTGGGATCGTTTTTGTTGCTCGCCTACTTCGCGATTTACCGGCACGATTCTGTGGGGGTGCTGCAAAGCGTGCTTCCGCTCCCGATTTATCTTCGCAATTTGTATTTTCGCTACACGCACCACCAACCGAAGCACGCCGGGAGCCAGCCGCGGGTGGAAGAGTAATTTGGCGGGATGCAACTCCGATTTTAGATTCAAACGATGATTGCGGACGGCAAAATCATTTACCTGGATAACAACGCCACCACGCAGCTGGATCCCGCGGTGATCGAGGAGATGCTGCCGTTTCTGACGAAGTTTTACGGCAATCCGTCGAGCGGTTACCAATTTGCCGGGCAAGTCCGGAAGGCAATCAATCGGGCGCGCGAACGGGTTGCGTTTCTACTTGGGTGCCAAGCGAGCGAGATCGTGTTCACGAGTTGCGGAACTGAATCAAACAACGCGGCCATCAATTCCGCGCTCCAGATCGATCCTTCCCGCAAACACATCGTCACGACCGCGGTAGAGCACAGCGCCATCCTGCGGCATTGCGAAGCGCTCGCCAAACGCGGCTGCGCAGTCACATTTCTTGGCGTCGATCGAGATGGCCATGTCGATCTTGGCGAGCTCGAGCAAGCAATCCGGCCGAGCACGGCAATCGTCTCGGTGATGTGGGCCAATAATGAGACCGGGGTTTTGTTTCCGGTCGAAAAAATCGCGGAACTTTGTCGCGAGAAAGGGGTATTCTTCCATACCGATGCGGTGCAGGCGGCCGGAAAAATTCGGATCAGGCTCGGCGAATCCCCGATCAATTTTCTCTCGCTCTCCGCGCACAAATTTCATGGACCGAAAGGCGTCGGCGCACTCTACGTTAAGCGGAATTCTCGTTTTCAACCGTCGATCATCGGCGGAGGTCAGGAAAACGGAAGACGAGCCGGAACAGAAAATGTCGCTTCCATCGTTGGATTGGGAAAAGCCGCTGAGCGCGCCGCCGAATCAATTGAGGAAGAACAGAATCGCGTGCGCGCCATGCGCGACCGTTTCGAAAACGGAATTCTGGAAGCGGTGAGCGGCGCGTCCATCAACGGCGATCGCGCGGCGCGACTCCCGAACACTTCGAGTTTTTATTTTGACGGAATCGAATCAAATGCAGCTTTGTTGCTATTGGATCGACATGGGGTGTGTTGCTCCGCGGGCTCAGCCTGCCGCACCGGCTCGGGGGAGGCTTCGCACGTGCTTCGCGCAATGTACTCGGATGAGGATCGCGCGCGGGGCAGCCTGCGTTTTTCGTTTGGCCGGTTTAATTCGGATTCCGATGTCGAACGAGCGCTCGAAATCGTACCGAAGGTAGTGGAAAAACTGCGCCGCTCATCTTCGCCAACTCCCGCGAGCGCCCAGCCCGCACTCGAGTCACTGAGCTGAGTGGTTCGGCTTTGATTTTAGTGGCCGCCCGCTCGCTAGGACTCGCAACAAGCGAAAAAACCGCGTCAAAAGTGTCAGGATTTAATAGTTCCGAGTAGGCGGGGAAAGAATCCTAATTCCCACGATTTTTTCTGGCTTTAGGCTCGGCCTTCCAGATAAAAAAGGGCTTTTCAAGGGAGAAATTGATGGATGGCGATGGAAATTGTTATTGACGTTGCGACTCAATTATGACGAATATGGCAATCATAAAAGCGTGGCCCAACTGAATACTCGCGCAGAACAACGGGAGAAATCAAGAATGACTAGGGATAACTTGAAAAGATCCATCGCCGCGGCGCTCGTCGCCGCTGGAGTTCTCTTCGCTGCCAGGTCGGCTCAAGCCACGATTGTCGACCTGATTAATGGCGACAGCGGCATCATTAACGGCGCGCAGTTTGATTGGACGCCTGAACAGCCGACCGGTACCGGCAACATCCAGCCGTTCCTGCGTGTTCAGGCCGACGGGGTTGAACAGGGCTACAACACTTCCGGCGCGCCGGTTCCCTTCGATGATAAGGTTGGTGCTTGGACGCACGACATGACCTTCACAGACCTTCGGTCAACTACCGTCATGGTCGGCAATACGAGCTTTTTCAAGGTGCTCCTGGACATTATTCAGACTTCCAACAGCCCACTGCTCTCACTCGACCAATTGCAATTCTATACTTCGCCGACGGGCAGTCAGACTACGAAAGATGTCAGTTCCCTAGGGATTCTGCGCTATTCATTCGGTCCGGGTGATGCGGTCTATCTGGATGCTTCGCGCAATCATGGAAGCGGCTCAGGTGATATGTTTGCGTATCTACCGACGAGCGCGTTTGCCGGCACGAGTTCATCTGACTTTGTCTATCTGTATTCCCACTTCGGCAACACGCATCCCAGTAATGACGGGTTCGAAGAATGGTCGCTGGTGGTGAACCCAGTTCCGGAAGCGAGTACGTTTTTCCCGGTGATAGGTTTAATCGTCGCGGTGGTTTCGACTTACGAGTTGCGGCGCCGTAAGGTGAAGCAGATGGCCCGGGAACAGAGTTCTTCGCGGGTTAAGAGCTAGCCAGAGCTGCGGACCCGTTATCGAACGTCTTCGATATAACTCGCGATCCGATAATCGGTTACGGCAAGGAGGAGCTGGGCAATTTCTTTGTCGTAATGGAAACTGGTGATCGGTCGGGCCGTTGACCGTCACGTTAGCATTCGGCGCATAAATAGTCGCATACAACGTCTTGTCGGGGCCACCCCCAGGTGTGATGTTGACCTGTTGCGTAGATCCGCCCGGAGGGCTAATCCCATAAAACTGAAGGTGACCGGCCCGGCTGTAATTTGGCGCGACGCCGTCAACGTTACTGTTTACAACAAGCGGTGTGTTTATGTTCAAGTTCCCGGTAAAGTAAATCTGCGCGTTTACGTGATTATTGATTGTAATAGTCCCGCCAACATCGCCGTTCACCACGAGCTTCACGTATGTTTCTTGTGCCACGCCGGTGCTGGGATCGACGTAGGGACTAATGGTTATTCCACTGGTCAACGAAGAATAGACATATTGGGCAGCAGTTGCTTGGGACGGAGCTGGTGAGGGGGTGATGGTTGCCGGACTCGTGCTGGTCCAACCTGAGGCCGTTGGGCTCCAGGGGTTCGCCACAGGCGCAACGGTAAATGGCAC
>QHQE01000020.1:2413-8310 GCA_003219265.1 Verrucomicrobiota bacterium | reverse complement strand
CGTCTGCAAACCAAGCGCATCGATCTGATGCAGGTGCACAACTTGGTCGATGTCGCGACGCATCTCGCCACCTTGCGCGAGTGGAAAGCGCAGGATCGAATCCGTTACATCGGTGTCACCCACTACGAGGCCAGTGCCTTTCCCGAAGTGGAGAAAATTCTTCGCAGCGAAAAGTTGGATTTTCTTCAAATTAATTACTCAATCATGGAACGCGAAGCCGAGCGGCGCCTTCTGCCGCTCGCGGAAGAACGGGGCGTAGCTGTGCTCGTGAATCGGCCCTTCGGGGGTGGCGATCTCTTTGGACGCGTACGCGCAAAACCGTTGCCCGATTGGGCGGCGGAATTCGATTGTCGATCTTGGGCACAGTTTTTCCTGAAGTGGATCATCGCGCATCCTGCCGTGATCTGCGCGATTCCAGCGACAAACAATACGCGGCATTTGCAAGACAACATGGAAGCTGGAAGCGGCCGTCTTCCGACCGCAAAGCGGCGACAACAAATGCTCGAACTAGTTTCCGCGTTTTGAAAGGCCTCCGGCGGCTCACTGCTATGTTTTGCGCCGGACGCCCCGAGAAAGTCGGCTCTTACAAACGTCAATGGCGGTGCATCCGACCAAATGCTCCGCTAAGATATGCATTGTCGGCGATCCGTTTGGTTTGCGGGACAGTTCCGGCCGCGACCTGCGTGGCTTGAACCTTCGGTCGCTCCGCGGTTGTCGCGCCAGAGTAATTGGGCGGAAAAACTTGCACCGTCATGAATTCCGGGTGCGCATTCGCCCAGGCGAGCGCCTGCCCCTTGGTTTCAAAAAAACGATCCACCACAACCGCGTTTCGTTCGGCGGGTGTTCGGCCGGAGCGGCGGGCCGCTTTGCGATTGATCACGGCGCCGCCGGTATCGACCGCGGTGAAGACGCCGTCGTCGGGGAAGACGACTTTGCTGCCATAAGGAATCCGGCGCGGATCGACCGCGCAATGTCCGACCCGCAATCGCACGCCAGTGGCGCATTTGTGCCGCCGCGTATACCAGTCAGACCCGCGCCCACCGCTGGCCCAGTAAACGGTGACTCGCGCCAGCAATGATTGGTCGCGCGGCGTAGGCGCAGTGCGACTGCGGGCAAAAGCCGGCGGGGCTAATAGAAGAGTGAGCCCAATCGCTCCGATCAATCGTTTCATGTTATTTATAGTAATTACAGCAGCCCCTGCGCCCGCCGGTCGGGCAAACGGGCGAAATAACAAGCACCGTATATGTATGTTAATTACGTGAAAACGCTCGGTTTAGGCGGGCTTTTTCACCTCAAGAAGTTCAACACGCCATAGCGAGTGGCTATAGGGTCGCGCGAGCAGAGCTCTGATATGCTTTACGTGAATCGCGTATAGCAGCGGCGTGCATGGATGACTCGCGCGCTTTGAGCTGTGATTACAACCACGATTTCACCTTCGGCCAGAAGTCGCGCAGGTTTTCTTTGAGATCGCGACAGAGATAAATGTGCATGCGTTGTTTCTTCGCGCCGGACGCTTCGACCAAATTAGAAACTCGCAATGAACAGCCGGGTGATCTGATCTTCAGGATATGTCGGACGCTGACAAACCAATCCGCATCGCCATGTGGTCGGGCCCGCGAAATATTTCCACCGCCCTGATGCGATCGTGGGGAAATCGGCTCGATACGCTCGTCATCGATGAACCGTTTTATGCCTACTATTTAAAGACGACCGACAAGGCGCATCCCGGCGCAGAGGAAGTAATCGCCAATGGCGAGACCGATTGGCGGAAGGTGGTCGAACGATTGACCGGGCCAATCCCGGACGGCAAACGCATTCTTTACCAGAAACAGATGACGCATCATTTGCTGCCCGAGATCGATCGCGAATGGATTGTCAATCTTACGAATTGTTTTCTCATCCGCGATCCACGCGAAGTGATTCTTTCCTACATCAAAAAGAATCCCGAACCGACGCTGGAAGACCTCGGCTTTGTTCAGCAGGAGAAAATCTTCGATTTCGTGGTAGGAACATCGCGCCGCGATGTCCGAGGACGGCGCAGCGCGCCGTCCCTACCAATCGTCATTGACGCAAAAGACGTGCTGGAAAGTCCCGAGCGAATGCTGCGGCTGTTTTGCGCCGCAATCGGCGTCGAATTCGACGACGCAATGCTCTCCTGGCCGCCGGGTCTGCGCGATACGGACGGTGTCTGGGCGAAATATTGGTACGACGACGTGGCAAGATCGACATCGTTCCAGCCGTACGAACCCAAAGAGGGCGTTGTACCAGACCGTCTGCGCGAACTTTATCAGCAATGCCGCCAATGTTACGAACGGCTGTATCAACACCGACTTCTGTAGCGGTGCTCTATGAGCGTCGGACGAATAATGCGACACAGACCGCCGCTACAGTACCAACAATCCGTTTAATCCGCCTAATCCGCGGTTAAAAAATGCTGCCGAAGAATTGTAGGGCGGGCGGTCGCCGCGGCGACCCTGCCATCTCTAAAGCTTGGCAACCGGAGCGGTTGCCCTACAAATAATCCGTCTCAATCAGCGTAACGGTTAAACATGCTCCAGCAATTTAACGAAAAAAACCGCGACCTGATCGTAAACATTAGCGGCCAAGGGATGCACCGGGACGAGGCTGGAATCAGCCCGTTTGATTCGGCGGTGCAAGGCGGCGACGCAGTTTGGGAAGGGTTGCGACTCTACAACGGCCGCATTTTCAAGCTCCACGAACATCTCGATCGATTGGAACGCTCGGCCACGGCGCTTTCATTCCCTGAAATTCCGACGCGCGAAGAAATCATCGACGAAATCAAGCGCACGCTGGCCGCAAACAAGATGTGCGACGGCGTGCACATTCGACTCACGCTTACGCGCGGCGTGAAGATCACTTCCGGAATGGACCCGCGCCTGAATCAAAGCGGGCCGACCTTGATCATTCTGGCCGAGCACAAAGTTCCAGTTTATTCGAAAGACGGTCTCAAGTTGATCACCGCAACCGTGCGCCGGCCGCCGCCGGACGTGCTCGATGCGCGGATTCATCACGCGAATCTGTTGAACTCGATTCTGGCCAAGATCGAAGCGAACAACGCCCGCGCCGATGACGCACTCATGCTCGACACGCGTGGCTTCATCGCGGAGACAAACGCGACACACGTTTTCATCGTCCGCAAAGGCGATCTGGCCACGAGCCGGGTCGTCGCCTGCCCGGAAGGAATCACCCGCGCAACCGTGATCGAAATCTGCGCCGCCGAAAAAATCCGCTGCGTCGAAACCGATCTGTCACCGGTCGATGTTTACGGCGCAGACGAAATGTTTTGTACCGGAACCATGGGCGAACTCGCCAGCATCGTCCGGCTCGATAACCGCCTCATCGGCGACGGCAAAATCGGCCCGATGACGAAGCGCTTAAGCGATCTCTACGCTCGGCGCACGGCGACTGAAGGCGTGGACGTCGTTGACTAAGACCAAGGTGGATCGGCCGCTCCGCCGGGCGATGCTACATCAAAGGGGGCCGGAGGCCTGAAAATTTGAGCAGCGGTGCTGCTTTCGCTTTAACATCGAGCAAGGGACTGCTCGATCCACCCAAGTATTCTTAGTAATTCCTGAGCAGACGAATCACGGCAAGGAGCATCGAAATAATTGGCCATGCTGAGATTCCCCCGATAACAGTGAACAGCAAAAATTGAGTCACGTAATCGCGACTCATTTCAGTGCCGAAGAATTCGCTGCTTAATTTGTGGAACGCGGGCGACTTCGTTGCCGGAAGATCGGCGGAGGAACTCGTCTGCGTTTCTGCGGTCGCTTGAAAGGAGTAATTCGTTAGAGGAAAACTCCGGGAAGCGTGCTGACTGGGACTAATTCGAGGTGTTGGTTTCATAAATTTCTAAATTGTTAAGTGTGATTCCCGAATTCGGTTCGAGAGGACCGGCGCAAAAACCCGCGCGTGGTAAGATTCGACCACTGGGGTGCCGCGAAATGCGGGCTCCAACTTGGCGAGATCTAACGAGCCTTTATGCAGCCTGCCCGCCGCGGCGGACGGCGCGCATTGGCGCATTGATCATATTCATCTGTATCTATCTACAACCGTTTGCGTGTTTGTCCAGCTTACGAGCTCGTCTCTAGTCATAAGTCACTCTCGTCGTGCTAGAAACGATTATGAATATTTTGGACGAGCCAACAGGCGTCGATGGAGGCGTCATCTGTCTCATCGTGAAGAGCGACGCCTCCTCAGGTCAGCGCAGTTCCATACGTTTTGAGATATTTCATTCCGGTGTCGCACATGACGGTAACGACGGTCGCGTGGGGTCCCAGTTGTTCGGCTAATCGCAAAGCGGCGATGACATTGCCTCCGGTGGAAGTCCCCGCAAAAAGGCCTTCCTCCCGGGCCAGCCGAATGGCCATTGCCGCAGCTTCTGCCGTGGAAACCTGTTCAATCTGATCGGCGATGCTTTCCTGCCAGAGCGGTACGACAAAACCCGCACCGACCCCGTCAATTTTGTGAGAGCCTGGCTGGCCGCCCGACAGAACTGGAGATTCAGAAGGCTCCACGGCAACGATTCTGACCTGTTTATTACGGCGGCGTAAGGCTTCGCCCGTACCCCGGAGGGACGCCGCGGTCCCTACCATTTGGACAAAGCCATCGATCTGTCCGCCCGTCTGAATCCAGATTTCCCCCGCCATTTTGTGATAGGCCGCGATCTGGTCTTTATTGTTCAGCTGATCGGTCCAGAAGCCTCCAGTTTTTTCCGTGATGACGCGGGCGGCTTCGATCATGTCCCGGGTTAGTTTCTCCGTCATGCCCCCGCTTTCGCTGTGCACGATTTGAAGCCTGGCCCCGAGAATTTTCATATGATCGAGTTTTTCTTTGGAGAAAGCATCCGAAGTCACGAGGTCCTTCATGCTCCCGGTAGGGTTCTCGCTCTCCAGTTTCAGCAGGATGCGAGAGCCGTTCTTCGGCACTATGTTGCGCAAGGCCAATAAAGAGGTGTTGCCGATGCAACGCAGGATATTCCGCGGCAATTCGTTCATGATGCCTGTTTCCTTTCCTGATGTGACCTAAAAGCAAAACAAAGATCGGTCGTCATGGACCGTTATGACTTTGTAACCCTTTTAACTATTTAACCAATTACGATGCGCCCGCCGGCGCAGAAGCTTCTCCGACCAAATATTTTTTAAAATAAAAAAACGCTTGCCCACTGGCGCAGTTCCCGGCATACCTCGCCTCCGTGCGGGGACCGGTCTACTTAGCATTGGCAACTGCATCGCTTCTCGTCATTTGCAGCGCAGCCGCGCGCGCACAGGCGCTGGCCCCGTCGACATTGCACTTTACGAGTTCCGAGCCGGAGACCAAGTACGAGCCGGTGCAAGTGATCACGAAAGAACGGACACAAGCGATCACGAAAGAAAAGACAAGCGAAAGGAAACTGCCTGTTGCCCACTACCGTTACGTAACCCCAGCGGGCAAAAGGGAATCCGCGCCCGTCATTACGCAGTATTATCCGAAGCGGATCGTTTACCCGGTTGCCAAGGTCGATCGGCACATCGATCGCAAGCTAATGCAAGCGGCAACAATCGCGCAGGAACGGGCGCATGCGCATTCGCGCTCGATGTGCTGGCACTATGTAAAAGAGGCATTGCTCGCTTCCGGCGTCATCGATTCCCGCCCGAAGAGCGAATTCGCGAAAGACGCCGCCCAAGACCTGGTCAGTAATTACGGATTCAAAAAATTATCGGTGAAAGATCCATTCGCCGCGCCGCTCGGTTCGGTGCTCGTGTACGGCGCCAACCGCACCGCCGGTCACGTCGAGATCCGTACTAGGGACGGTTTCGTCAGCGATTTCCGTTCGAGAACGCCATCGCCCCGCCCTTTGCTCGGCGTTTACGCGAAGCTGTAATTTTTCGCCAACG
>QHQE01000020.1:0-2380 GCA_003219265.1 Verrucomicrobiota bacterium | reverse complement strand
CGCTGTCATGCGTTTTTGCCTACGGATTTTGGAATCGCATTTCGCCCACCTGTCAGTTGCATACGCCGTCCCAGGCGCTGCAATTTCGTAGCCTTCGAAACTTTTCCATGTTAAAGATCATCATGCGGAAATTGCCGGTCGCGACAAAAGCTTCTCGCGCGCCGACCGGCTCAAAAAAAAGCGCCCGCGTCAAAGAGCAGAAACAACTGTACTTGATTCGAAAATCAGCGAACGGCGGGCCGATGAGCGGCAACGGTTTTCGTCATCATCGGCCGAAAGAAAAGCGCGCGGACGATGCCGCTCCAAAGGTTTTTGATCCTGCTAACGCCCAAATTGATTATGCCGACAATGAAAGGGGAGCAATCAACAAACTGCTGGCGCTTAACGAATACTACCGGACCCATCCATGGCCCTCGCCTTTTGACCGAACCGAACATCATCTGCGTCTCGGCGACGCGCGGGACCTCTCATGGATTCCAGATGTAAGCGTTCATCTTATCGTCACCTCGCCGCCATATTGGACGCTGAAAAAATACGAAGAGAACGAGCGTCAGCTTGGCGAGATCGAGGATTACAACGCGTTTCTCGCCGAGCTCGATAAGGTTTGGCGCGAGTGCGCAAGAGTGCTGGCGCCCGGCGGAAGAATCTGCTGCGTCGTGGGCGATGTTTGCATTCCACGCAAACAAGGCCGCCACCGCGTGATGCCACTGCATGCGGACATCATGGTGCGCGCCCGATCGCTCGGTCTCGACGCGCTCACGCCGATTCTCTGGTTCAAGATCGCGAATGGAGTCACCGAAGCCAAAGGCAACGGCTCAGGATTTTACGGCAAGCCGTATCAGCCCGGCGCGATCATCAAGAACGACGCCGAGTATATTCTCTTTCTTAGAAAGGGCGGCGAATATCGCTCGCCCTCATCAACTCAAAAGGCGCTTTCGATGTTGACCAGGGAGGAAATGAAATCCTGGCTCCGCTCTGCCTGGGTTGATATCAAGGGCGAATCGACGCGGCGCGGTCATCCCGCACCGTACCCGCAGACTCTTGCCGAACGTTTGATCAAACTCTTTTCGTTTGCGGGCGACACAGTTCTCGATCCGTTCGTCGGAACCGGCACTACCAATCTTGCGGCGGTTGCGACCGGCAGAAACAGCATCGGCAACGAAATCGAACCAGCATATCTAAAGATTGCCAAACAGCGCATTCAACTCGCGACAGCAATGCCACGCATGTTCGGAGCGACTCATGCGACTCTTCGCGTAGCGCGATGAGTGAGGAGAAGTATGCGCTTCTCCGGACTTTCCGTAGCCTCTTCGATGGCAAGCCTTACCGTCACCGCATTGCGAATCTCGGCGATCTTGTCGCCTCGCATCTCTACGAGGACTTAGTCGCCCTCGGGAAATCGGCAAAACTCGTTGGGCGGGTCCAGCATCACGAGCGCGTGGTGAACCTGAAGAACCTTATGACCGGCAAACCGGGACGACGCGGCGATGGAACATTCGGTGAGCTCGTTCCAGCGGCGATGGCAATCACTGAAAAAGGAATGCTAGTCGCGCGCGGCCCCGTCGCCACGATTGAGATCGGCGCGGAAACGAAAATCCTCGCAAAGGCGATGATCAAACAAATTGACCGCGTAATCAGTGATCTGCTCAATCAAGCGACGCAGTTCAGGTGCCGCGGAGGCAATCCCATCTGCGTCGCGTTCGTTGGAATCAACTTCGCCGAGCGCTACGTTTCGTTCGAAGGAAAGAAGAAATGGCCAACCGACGGCAAGAAATACAAGCACCCCATCCAGGAAGGCACCCAGGCCGAACAGCGACTTAAGGATAAGGCACAATCTACTTTCGACGAATTTCAAATTCTCCGGTTCCGCGCAACAAACGCCAAGCCATTCCCGTTCGAATGGGTCGATCTTGGCACAACTGAGATGGAATATTCTTCTGTGCTGACACGCGTATCGCGCGAATACGATCGCAGGTTCGACTGACATTTTTTCGCCTATGTCGAAAAAGAAAAGGGTGCTAGGCGATCACGAACGCGTTGGCAAGACGTTTATCCCACCGTTGCGAAAGTCAGAAGCAATTCGCTGCGATCGGCATCAGTTTTGCTTTTGGCTGTCATGCTCGGACTGATACCGTGCGCGAAATGGAAGCTGCCGATTGGGCGTCCCTGAGCGACCAGGATCTTCTCGAACGCCGCATCTCCAAGCTGGGCTTGCGGCTCGAGGGCACGACACTCGAACCGCTCATCCGGCAGCTTTACGACGAGCTTTCGGCGCACGGGCTGCCTTTTCATCCGCCGTGTCACATCGGCGATGAATGGTTCGTGCCTATCGGTATCCCGGCGATCTTCGTACCGTTTTTTCTCGCGCACGACCGGCTGC
>QHQE01000019.1:1111-8697 GCA_003219265.1 Verrucomicrobiota bacterium | reverse complement strand
GCTTATTGTTGGTGAATTACCGTCGCCGTCTCCATACTTGGCTTTGAAATGGTCGTACTTGAAATCGATCTTTCGGAGCAAGCTATCGGCTTTAGTCAGATTGTCCATCCGGTCGTCCATGCCGACCCGCGGCAGACCAAAGAGCGTAGCCGTTCCTTTTGAGCGGATTCGAAAATACGGCCATGACGAAGGTGGCGAACCCAGCGTGGCCGCTAGCTGATCGACCGTTACTTGTGCCGAGAGGCTCCCGGTTCCGTCGGCCAGTTTCTGCCCGAAAGTGTAAGGTCCATTGCTATAGGAACTTCCGGAAGTCTTAGTCCATCCATCTGGGAGGAGAACGGTCGACGGATCAATCACGCCGACGAGCTTTCGCACCTCGGAAAAGGCGATATCGCCCCCACCCTCCGCGGCGTACAAGGCCTCTTTCCAGCCTTTGACCTGTTTGGAAGAGACATTGTAGCGGGTCGTGCAGTTTAGGAGCACATTGGCTCCGATAACTGAGATAATAAGAATCGTGCAGAGCGCACAAAGGATCGTGCTGCCAGTATTGGTTCGCTCAAGTTGCATTTTCATCGGTGGCTATTTTTAACTTTTATTGTCGTGGGTTCAGTTCCCTCGTCGCAAGTTGCGGAGGTAGGCAGTGGCAAAAAGGGTTGTACCGCTTCGTTCCGCCGTCGCTCCTCCTGATATGAAGATGGGGAGGAAGGTTATGCTGGTGGACAGATACTCCGTATTGGACACGTCCACGTCCAACCAGGATGGAAGCAGATTGTCGGTGCTCGAGGCGATCGTTGTAAGATGGCCATTCTCTGTCCGCATGATGGATTGATTGCTGATGGAATAGTCCACCGTGGTCGTGATTGGGGATCCACCGGCGTCTAAGGCGTAATCAACACTCACACCGTTAGCGCTCAACTTGACAGTCGGATTGCGCCGGGTGCCGATGTTGCAGCCAGGGGGGGTGCAGCCGGAGGGGGGCATCGGGGGGGTCCCTGTGCAGGTGGCGTTGGCGTCGGGGTCCCCGCACTGGATGATGTAATTCGGGATCGTGCAAGTGACCTTTTGTGGGCTGCCCGTACTGGTTACGGCATATGAGCGTTTCACATCCCGGTTGAGATATTCGATAATGCGAATCTGCTGAATCTGGGTGGCAAAGTAGTTGTCAACAGCATTGAAGCTCTTTTGCAGCGCGATCGAAGCCGTAATTATGGCGAGGAGCATGAATGAGGCGATCCCCATGGCGACCATCGTCTCGCCAAGAGTGAACCCCTTCGTATTATTAATTTGGCTGAGTTTCATTTTTTGGTTCCCGAGGAGATGACGGTTTCGGTCTGCTCACTGCCAGACCGGCCTCCCAGCATACTCCATTGATAGGTTACATTGACTAGGACTACTGTCGGGCTCGGGAGTGAACCGGCTATCGATGGAGTTACGTTGGTGCCGGCCGGACGCGAAATCTGAATCCCAATTCCCGATACGCTTTTCGCGGCGGTATTGTAGGCTTTGATCGTAACGACCTCGGTCGGCTTTGTTTTGGCGAAATCGGAGCCATTGGCTGGATTGACCATCAGGTTCTGCACGAAGGTCGCATTCGTCATGTCCGTAAAGGCGAGATTGCGTAAGGCTTCAATGCGGTCCTGCACTCCCTGGAGCGCCGCCATGCTCTCTTTGCTCCGCGTTAAGTTCGAAAATCGTCGCGAAAAAGACAGCGATAAGGGTGGCGGCCACGGCTGTTTCGACCAGAGTAGTGCCTGACTGAGGACGCTTAAAACGGTTATGAGTCATCTCTGGTGAATATGGCAGTTATAGTCTACGCTGTCAATTATAGCACGTTGTACGCCGCCGCAGTTCCCAATGCCGCCTCTTTTTTCCTCCCTTCAAATAGGGCTAAAATGTCTCAGTTTACGAGTGAGCTGAGATTGGGAGGCCGGCTGAACCCTGAACTCTGGTCTCCTGGCTTCCAGGTTTCCCGATTCAAACCAGTTTGATTTCCGCGCAATTAGGGCGATTTCCGGTCCTGCAACGCCGCGGTGATAGCTTTTGTGGTCGCGGTTTTCGACTTAGAGCGCACTTGCATCTTCTGCTCGAGAAAGCGCGTTGGTGCTTGCGCTTTCAGTTACGATCAAGGTGGAGCGCGAGCGAGTAAACGTTGCGACTAACGGGTATCTTCTACGTAGCTGGCGATGCGAAAATCGAGGAGCTGCCCCTCATCATTGAGGGCGCGATCATAATGCCAGCTTATGTTTCCGTTCGAGTAAAAACTTTTGCAGACCACTGTCCCGATAAAGTCGGGGTTTCCATTCTCGTGGACATCCGCGCTCGGCGCGTAGAACGTCGCGGCAAGAGTTTGGGGGGTGGCGGGGTTGAGGGTGACTGTTTGCGGCGTGCCGGCCGGCGGACTGATACCGTAGAACTGCAAATTCCCGGCGTACGGGTTCGCGAGGCTCGGGTTTTGATTTACAAGGTTGTTGTTTTTAACGCTAATATTGCCTTCGAAATATATCTTGAGGTGCACCTTTGGGTTTACCGTGACTCCTGCGTTGCCGCCTGAGATGTCGCCCGTGACCCGGATGGCGACGTAAGTGTCCACCGGATTGCCGCCGACCACGGCCGGGTTCACGGTCAACGCACCGCTGATTGACGTAAAAACATAATAAATTGGAGCGCCGGAGGTTCCGCCACTCGGCGGCGTAAGAGTTTTGGTACTTGTCACATTGGTCGGAGAGGATTGGTACGTCCATGCCGATGTGTCCGGCATTTGGTAGTCCAGCAGGGTGAAAGGAACATTGTTATCTATGGTTCCAGTAACGTTGGCGGTTTTTTTAGTGACGTTTCCTCCGTTCGTCGCCACATCCCCATAAATCGTGCCCATGATTGTTGCTGTCGCACTGCCGATCTCAACGTTCCCGTGGCGGGAATCGTTGTAATAGAGACTGTTGGGATTGGTTTTCACCGTGGGATCATACGGGCCGTTGCGCGAATCGTAGCTGTCGATCCACGCGGCGGAGCCGAGTCCGTAGAAGGTGGTAGCGGATTTGATCGCAGCGTCGAAAAAGGGTGTCACCGGCATGACGATCTGCTCGACCCGCCGCGAGATTGAGGGTGCATAGGATGCGGTAACCAGAGCCTTGTTGAGGCCGTCACCATTTGGTCCGTAGGTCGCGACGAAATGATCGTATTGGAAATCGATCTTTCGCAAAAGGCTATTGCCCTTGCCTCGGGCCGTGATGTCCTGCATTTGCGTTGAACCGATCGCAGCGAAGTGCTGGAGGCCGTCGTTGGTGAGCGCGTCATCCATCCCGGTTCGCTTGAGATTCGGGAGGGGTGCCGTTCCTTTACTCCGGACACGATACCAGTTATTTGCGTTTGGATCTGGATTTGATCCGAGATGAAAAGCGCCGGAGACATCGAAATAGCATGTTTCTACGCCGGTTCGGGCCCTGAGGTTACTGTTGCCGAACGTTGTTTCCGGGCTGACATACCCGTACCCCGTTCCGGACGGGGTCCACCCCGCCCACTGATTCGCCGGATCGGATAACTGCTTCCTTAGCTCGGCAAACCCGATGTCACCGCCTGTTTCGGCGGCGGAAAGCGCTTCCTTCCACGCTCGCACCTGATTGGATGACGCGTTCAAACGCGTAGTAGAGTTGCGCAACACGGTCGCGCCGATGAGCGACACGATCAAAATCGTGCCGAGCACACAGAGCAAAACGTTACCGGTTTCTTTAGTGTTTTTTTTGGTTTGCATGGGTGTTTTTTTGGTTTGCCTGGTTTCTCTTAGGCTTCTATGGGGGAGGGCGCCGCCGATTTCTCAGGTAAGCAGTCGCGTAAACAATTGTTCCGCTTCGGTCCGCCACGGAGATCGGCTTGAACGTAATGGACGTGGTGGTGTACTCGGTATTGGCTAATTCGGTGTCGATCGTCTGCGGAAGTAGGTTGTCAGTGCTTGAGGCAATCGTCGTTCTAACCCCGTCCTCCCAGCGCTCAATCGAAGCGCCGTTGACTTTATACTGAACAAAGCTGGGGGCCGCGGCCCCGTAGTTTATGTTATAATCCCGACTCACGATCGCTCGGCTCGGTGAGCGCGGAGTTCCTATGAGCAACGGATTCAAAATCGCCTCCGGATCTCCAGCTTGAATGATATACTTTGGAATCTGTATCTGGACCGTTTGCTCATCGACTGACGATACGACGCTCAATCCGCGTCTCACATCTCGAGCCAGGAAATCCACAATGCGGATTTGCTGCGTGTGCGTCGCAAGGTAGTTGTCAGTCGAATTAAAACTTCTTTGTAAAGCAATTGATGAGGTCACGGTGACGCCAAGAATGGCCGAGGCAGTCGCCATCGCGACCATCATTTCTATGAGAGTGAAGGCGTGAGTTTTTGCTGGAATTCCAAGTCTCATTTCTTCGTTCCATTCGAGACAATGCAGCTTGTCTGTTCAGTTCGGGGCCGACCGCCCAGGGTCATGTTCCAGGAAACCGAGACGTCCACTTGCACCAACCCCGTCCCGAGATCCGTCGCCACAGAATCCGTGGTGACGGTGCCGTTCGGCAAGCGCGTGAACTGGGTCACTCCGTTGGCCGCTGGGTATTGCGTGATCCTGACTACCTCGGTCGCCTTCTTGGAGAAAAGTGTCGGGGTCTTGTCAGGCGTGTAGTTGGCAGGCATGACGTTATTCCGAACAAACGAAGTAGTTGTCAGATCAGAGAAGGCAAGATTGCGCAAGACCTCGGCGCGATCCTGGACGCTTTGCAGAGCAGCCAGTGACTCCTTGCTGGCGTCCATGTATCGCAGGCACATCGCATTTACCTCGAAGATCGATACGAAAAAGATAGCGACGAGCATCGCCGCAACCACCACTTCGACGAGAGTGAAACCGTCCTCATCATCTTTGGATCGATTCACATGCGTATTCATGTGTCTAATTAATATGGCAATGGCGAGCACCATTTACCGAAAGTTATATGGTAATTATAGCAGTTATTGTACCCACGGATCCCGAAAAGCCTACTCAGCTCCCCAGAAGCGAAGGCCCCGACAACAAGCGTTTTCCGACTGGCTAAAGTTGTCTCAAGGCCGCTTCGGCGCGGTCGATCAATTGCTTTTCTTCGGGAAGCAAATGCGCTGTTTTTCCGATCTCCACGTATTTGCGCGCCTTGCTCTTTTCACCGGCAACAGCCAACATGAAGCCATAATAGGCGGCCAACGGCGGCTCCTGAAGTTGATCCTCCCGAAGTGTGCTCATGACGCGTAATGCGCCTTTAATATCCCCTTTTGCGTAAAGGGAAAACGCGTAGGTGGAGACATACGCGGCATTCGAAGGGTGTTTGCGGTAGAGATCGCTCGCGCGTTTGCGGGCTCGCTCCGGATCGACATTAAGAAGTAATGAAACCTGCGTGAGATTGTTTTGTACTTTCAAGTCTCCCGGATCGATCTCGGTCAGCCGTGAAAGCACCCGGTACAATCCCTGTGTATCGCCCACCTTTGTGTACTGAAGATAGAGTGTGTGAAGCACCCCGAATTGGACGTCGGGATACTTCGCCAACTGTCAGAGTAAATCGACACTTTTATTCTTCCAGCCCCACTCGAAAACGATCCGCGTCAGCAAGAGCAAAGATTGAGATTGAGCCGAAGCACTTTTCACGGCTCCTGCCCATTCACGCTCCGTTGCCACAGGCTTGTTTTCAGCTCGGAGCGCACGGATGAGATACGCGCGGCGCAGAAAATCAAATCGATGCCAGTTTGAATTGGCGGTCAGCCTCTCTAACGTTGACCAATCATTGACTTTCGCATAAGCTTCGGCCATCGCCCATGGAACTGGCCATGCGCTTAAGGCGTCCTCGGGAAGCGATCTCGCGAAATCGATGGCAACTATGTTGATCTCGTTCGCGTTCATCCAGGTGAGGAGAGCGGCCAGATCGTCCGGTTTCGCAGCAGCCTCTTTTTCGATCTTTGTGAGATAGGTGGTGTATTCCGGATCGTATAATTGACGCAAAATACCCAGGTAGAGGAGCTTATCGGTGAAGATCGCTTCGGGATAGCTTTGCAGATCGCGCGCAAGACTGCGCAACTCCTCTCCCGGTTGGCGATGCGCTACGCCATCGACAATGAGCGAACGGGTGGCCGCACTCCGCTGCGTGGGAGAATTGCGGAGCCTTTCCAGGAGAGCGAGACCCTGTTCCCGCTCCGCCGCGGCGGCTTGCTCGAGACAAGAAAGCGCAAACTGCACTTGGTATGATTCGTCGTTCGGCGCCAAACGCACCGCCTCTCCCCATTCATTTTTCGCTTCGGCTGGGTCCTGCCGAGCCTTAGCCAAGCGCGCCACCGTCGCGTGAAAAGCGGCTGTCTGTTTTCCACCATCATCAACGTTAGCAAGTGTTTTTCCGGCGGCATTGATCTCACCAAATTGCAACGCGCAGTCCGCCAGCGCCAAATCATCTTGAGTAGAATGCGGCTCCAATTCCACGACCTTTTGTCTCCAATCGAGAGCGGCCCGATCGCGCGTCTGTTCTGCAATCTGCGCCACGATTCGCATGGCCCGAGCGCTATTTGAATTGAGCTGCAAGGCCCTGAGCGCGCTCAACGCCGCGGATTTAACATCACCGCCGCTGAGATAGGCAGCCGCGCGGCGTACCAAATGACGTTCTTCCCAGCGTTGGTAAGCCTGCCAGCCACCCCAGGCAATGAATACGAACAAAATGATCCCGCACGGGATCCCGAGCGCAAGCTGAATGAACGTTCGCTGTGTTCTTTCGACGGATTTTTCCAAGGAGTTTAAGGGATAGGATCGGGCTTCTTAAAAAGGCAATCGTAGCGCAGCCAGCGAGATCTCGAATTGTGATCCGTACCGCCCCAGATAAATTAGCACGTCCCATTCCCATCCACACCCGCCGGACGGTTCCCGCCAGCTCCAGGGATGGGCCTAACCCAGCGACTCAGCTAACGGCTACCCGACTCCGGCTGTTGTCGCGAGCGCGCGTCTGGCAGGATTCGGATTTGTTTCGCATTTCGACAATCGGATTTCGAGCTTCCGTTCTGACATCGGCACGTGTGCGTCCTGAAGGCTCGCAACTTGCTTCCAGGCGGCTACTCTTGCGCAGAGATGAAAGCCCTCCGCGCTCGCGCGCGTCTCAGCGAATCGCCCGGCTCGGACGTTTTCGCGTGGCGGTTCGTAGCTACCGCGGTTCTTTTTGCACTGCTTTGGCTTGAGGTGATCAATCAACTCAAAGCCGAGTGGTCGCTCAATCCCCAATATGGCTATGGCTGGAGTGTCCCTTTTCTCGCGCTCTACCTGCTTTGGCGGCGCTGGCCACATCGGCCGGCGCCTGCACCGCCGCCCCGAAAGGTGCCGGGGCGACTCTTGCCGGCCGCTGCCGCGGTCATCTGCGCGTTCCTATTTTTGCCGCTCCGGTTCGTCGCCGAAGCGAATCCGGATTGGCGTTTGATCAGTTGGGCGTTCACGCTCGTCGTGATCGGGTTGACTTTAAGATGCCTCTTTTTGATGGGCGGCTTGCCTTGGCTCCGCCACTTCGCGTTTCCGATCGTTTTCTTTCTTGTAGCGGTGCCATGGCCCATGCATCTC
>QHQE01000019.1:479-1040 GCA_003219265.1 Verrucomicrobiota bacterium | reverse complement strand
AAGTCGGCGCAGGTTTGATTGGAATCGAGGAAGCCTGCAGTGGCGTGCGCTCGCTTCAGGCGACGCTCATGGTCTCACTTTTCCTCGGCGAGCTTTACGCGTTTAAAATCCGGCCGCGCATTCTCCTTGTCGCCGCCGGGGCGCTGCTCGCGTTTTTTTGTAATCTGGTCCGCACCGCACTGCTGGTATGGATCGGCGCCAGAAATGGCACCAAAGCCATCGAAGCCTGGCACGACCCGGCCGGTTTAACCATCCTCTTTATCTGCTTGCTTGGGCTTTGGCTCCTCTGTTTGCTCCTCCTTCGCAATACGAATTCCGCAATCGAATCGTCCCATGTCGATGTAAATTCTGCGCCCCGGCCGCTCCCATGGCCATTGCTGGCAGGCCTCGGAATCTGGATTTGCTTCGCCGAAGCGGGAGTTCAAACTTGGTACGCCCTTCACCAACAGATTGCCACCAATACGCGCTGGGCGGTGCAGTGGCCTGTGTCCGAGAGCAGATATAAATCAGTCTCCATCCCGCCGGAAGCCGAAAGCCTGCTTCGCTATAGCGAAGGCGGCG
>QHQE01000019.1:0-458 GCA_003219265.1 Verrucomicrobiota bacterium | reverse complement strand
TTTCTTTCGCTGGTTTCCGGGACGCACCGCTGCATTGTTTGTTAAAAATCATCGGCCCGATATTTGTTTGCCTGCCAGCGGCCTTGTCCTGCACCGCGAGAGCGGCATTCGTCTCCTTCAGATCAACGGCGCAAATCTGCCCATTCGCTCTTATCGGTTCGATGACAATGGCACCCCGCTTCACGTATTCTATTGTTACTGGGACGGCCGCTCTTCTTACGAAAACGCAACTGCCGCGGAGCAGGAAGATTGGACGGCCCGTGGACGTTTGCGTGCAGCTATAAGAGGCCGGCGCGAAATCGGCGCGCAGATGCTTGAATTAGCGGTTTGGGGTTACCAAGACGATGGCGCAGCGGATCGCGCCCTGCAACGCGAGCTCGAACGAATCATTCGGCTCGGCTGATTGCGATATTCATTTCGCGCATCTGGCAACTCCGCGATAGTCTCAAAAATCGCAG
>QHQE01000018.1:10756-11422 GCA_003219265.1 Verrucomicrobiota bacterium | reverse complement strand
TTCTGCTGAAAGTCCCTGGTCCATTTTTCCGGAACGCTGAGCCAACGTTGTAATTGCAGGTCCCGTCGTCGCCAACAAGCTTGCCATGCCTATGCGAGAGAGAAAAGTGCGGCGCGTAGATCGCCCAAACGTGGACCGAGTGTCCGCGTCAGGCCTTTCGGGAGTCTCGTCTTGATTCGACATGCAAACCTCCGCGCAAAGAGCGTAGGTTATGGTTTCGAATTACGGCAAGCTAATATTCAGAAGAGGGAATTATCTTTATCTCTAAAGAGAGAGTTCCGCGACGCCTTAGCCTTTGATGAACGCGAGCAGGTCGGCGTTGATCGTGTCTGCCTGCGTCGTGGGCATGCCGTGCGGGAAACCCTTGTAAGTTTTCAGCGTCCCGTTTTTTAGAAGTTTGGCCGACAATAGCGCGGAGTCGGCGTAGGGAACGATCTGATCGTCGTCGCCATGCATCACCAATACAGGCACGGTGATCTTCTTCAGGTCTTCGGTGAAATCGGTTTGTGAGAAAGCGACGATGCCATCGTAATGCGCCTTCGCGCCGCCCATCATACCCTGGCGCCACCAATTTTGGATGATCGCCTCCGAAGCTTTCGTGCCCGGCCGGTTGAAGCCATAGAATGGCCCCTCCGGCAGGTCGCGATAGAATTGCGAGCGATTGGC
>QHQE01000018.1:0-10571 GCA_003219265.1 Verrucomicrobiota bacterium | reverse complement strand
GATCCATGTCATGGCCGTCGCTCGTCTGGGTGGACCGGCCGTGGCCTCGTCGGTCATGGGCGATGACGCGATAGCCGTGCTTGAGGAAAAACAGCATCTGCGTGTCCCAGTCGTCGGCCGACAGCGGCCAACCATGACTAAAGACAATCGGCTGTCCTTTGCCCCAGTCTTTATAATAGATGTCGATATTAGCTTCGTTTTCTTTCCCGACAGTCACGTATGGCATGGTGGTTGGTCTTTCTGTGAGGTTCGCCCCGGTAGATTAGGATCTGAATGTCTAGCTCTTCTCAAGACGTTCCAAGTCTTGCATTGTTGATTCATCGAGCTCAATCAGAGCAGCAGCGGTGTTTTCCTCCAAGTGCTTGACCTTAGAAGTTCCGGGAATCGGAAGCATTACGGGAGATTTCCGAAGCAGCCACGCGAGCGCGATCTGCGCCGGTTGTGCGTTGAGGCGCTTTGCTGCGCGCGTCAGTGGGCCGGCATGTTTCGCGAGCTCGCCGGTGGCGAGTGGAAACCAGGGGATGAAGCCGAGCTTTTCCCGGGTGCAATAATCCAGCACGTCCTCGGAATTTCGATCGACCAGATTATATCGATTCTGCACCGAAACGATCGGCGTGATGCGCCGGACCGCTTCGATCTGCTTTACGCTGACTTCAGACAATCCGATATGGCGGATCTTGCCATCGCGTTGAAGATCGACCAACGCACCGATTTGATCTTCCATCGCTACCTTCGGATCGATCCGGTGCAGTTGTAACAAATCGATTCGCTCGAGACGCAGTCGACGGAGACTGCCCTCGACCGCGGCTCGCAGGTGCTCGGGGCGGCCATCCTCCACCCACTGGTTTGGGCCGGGCCGTTGGAAGCCGGCCTTGGTCGCAATCACGAGACCGGCGGGATATGGATGAAGCGCCTCGGCGATTAGACGCTCGCTAACTTCAGGCCCGTAGGAGTCGGCTGTATCAATGAGATTGATTCCCAACTCCAACGAGCGCCCCAGGACGGCAATCGCCTCGGAGTGATCGGCCGGTTCGCCCCAGACGCCGTCGCCGGTGAGTTGCATCGCACCGCAGCCAAGTCGGCGAACGGGAATGTCGCCAATTAAAAATGTTCCGCTCGCTTCGGCCGCGCGGGCATAAGACGGGCGAGAAGATTGTCCTGTAGCTGTCGCTGATTTGGAGTTGGTCATAATTTTCTCCTATTAATATCTTCGCATGAGACGGCGCTCGGCAATCGCTTTACCCGCGCCCTTTGTGCCGCCGGTTACTAGAACGCGCTTGCCATCAAACTCACTCACCTCGGTACGGTTTTTTTTAGTTGCGGCGGCGACTCGTCTCAAACAGGAACCAGGTTCGGCGTTCGGTTTCATCGATCCAAACTTCGATCAAACTCGCTGTGGCGACGTCGCGATGCTCGTCACACACGTTGTGCGCTTCGCGGAGACGAGCTGCCAAGGTCCTGTTGTCCTCCGCCAACTCAGCGAGCATGTCCAGCGGTTCGACGTATTCCGCATCATTATCGAGCACACGCTGAGTGCGGGAGATGTGGCCAATCGATTTCAGGGTAAATCCGCCGATCTTCCGAATTCGCTCCGCGATTGGGTCAGTCATGGCGAAAAGCTGGTCGGCATGTTCGTCGAGGAGTAAGTGGTAGTCGCGAAAGTGAGGACCACTCATGTGCCAATGGAAATTTTTCGTTTTGAGGTAAAGCGCGAACACATCGGCGAGAATCGCGTTCATGGCCGCTGCGATGTCCCTGGTCGCGGAACGTGTGAGATCGGTCGGTGTTTCCAGTGGAGCGTCGCGTCTGCGCAGAAGCTCTGAAGTTTTCGTCGAACTATTTCTTTTCATACTATTTTTCCTCGATGTTTAGTTTCCTCGTAAAAATCGCATTGTTTTAGCTATGCACCGATTCCTCCACTAACAGCGGCGGCGACGGCTCCGCCGAGGGCCCGGGAGTTTTGGCGCGCTCTTTGAACCACATGATGACGACGTAAAACACGGGCGTAAGAAATAAGCCGAACCCGGTGACTCCGAGCATTCCGAAAAAGACCGCGGTGCCGAGGGCCTGCCGCATTTCCGCGCCGGCGCCTGAACTAATAACAAGCGGAAGCACGCCGAAAATAAACGCGAACGAAGTCATCAAGATCGGACGCAATCGGAGACGACACGCTTCGACCGCGGCAGTGAAGCGGTCTTTTTTATCGCGATCCTGAATCTGTTTGGCGAATTCGACAATCAGAATGGCGTTCTTGCAAGCGAGTCCGACCAGAACAATAAAACCGATCTGAGTGAAGATGTTGTTCTCCATCGAGCGTAGCCAGACACCGTAGATCGAACTGAACAGACACATCGGGACAATCAGAATGATCGCGAGCGGCAACGACCAACTCTCGTAAAGCGCCGAGAGCAGGAGAAAAACGAACAGAACGCAAAGCGGGAAAATATAAATCGCGCTGTTGCCGGCGAGCGTTTGCTGGAGCGCTATCTCCGTCCATTCGGTGGTGAAACTGGTGGGCAGAATTTGTTTGGCGAGACGTTCGACCGCTGCCAACGCGTCACCGGTGCTCGCGCCCGGCGCAGGCTGACCGCTCAGATCGGCCGCAGTGAACATGTTGTAGCGCGTGATCTTATCGGCGCCGCTGACTTCCTGCACGGTGGCAACCGAACCGAGCGGAACAATTCCGCCTGAATTGTTGCGCGTTTTAAGTAAGCGAATGTCGTCGCGTTTCAGACGGAACTCAGAGTCGGCCTGAGCCGTGACGCGATAGGTGCGGCCGAAAAGTGTCAGATCGTTCACGTATGTCGATCCAAGATAAGTCTGAAGCGTCCCGAAAATATTGCTGAGCGGCACGTTCATGCTTTTCGCTTTGACGCGATCGACTTCGAGCCAAAGCTGCGGGACATTCGCGCGAAAAGTCGTCAGGTTGTTCGCCAAGCCGGGCGTTTGATTTGCCTTCACCATCATGGCGAAGGCTTGCGTTTGCAGTTCGTCGAGTCCGGCGTTGCCGCGATCTTGAATGAAGAGCTTGTAACCACCGGCGTTGCCAATGCCGGCTACCGGCGGCGGGGGAAAGGCAATGACAAGAGCTTCGGGAATCTCAGCGCGAACGCGCGCATTTACTTTCGCCAGAATCGCGGGCAATCCCTGCTCGCGCGTTTTTCGTTCGGAGAATTCTTTGAAGGGCAAAAAGACGGCGGCGGTGTTCGGTTGATTGCCACCGAAGAGATTGAATCCTGCAAACTCGACCGTGTTAAGAATCCCGGGTGTTTCGCGTCCGATCTTTGTGATCTTGTCAACGACCGCTTGGGTGCGATCGAGCGCCGCCGCGTCGGGCAATTGCGCAAAAACGACGGCGTAACCCCGGTCCTGTGTCGGAAGAAAACCGCCCGGCACGATTTTGAAACCGAGACCGGTCAGGCCAAGTAAGCCGGCGTAGATGAACAAAATGATGACGGCGAGTCGGACAAGGCGCGCGATGGCGTTGCCATATGCGTTTGAGCTCCACGCAAACGTTCTGTTGAATCCTTTAAAGAGCCACCCCAACAGGCCGTCGAGTATGCGCTGAAAAGAATCCTTCTCCGCGCCGCGCGGCCGGAGGAGGAGCGAAGCGAGGGCGGGGGAAAGCGTGAGCGAGTTGAGTGCGGAGATCGCGGTCGAGACCGCAATCGTGAGCGCGAACTGACGAAAGAATGTCCCGGTGATGCCGCTAATGAACGCGGTCGGGATAAACACTGAGCAAAGCACGAGTGCGATCGCAACTAATGCTCCACCAACTTCGGTCATGGCTTTGCGCGCGGCGTCACGCGGACTCAGCCCATCTTCAATGTGATGCTCGATCGCTTCGACGACCACGATGGCGTCATCGACCACAATGCCGATGGCAAGGACGATTCCGAAAAGCGAGAGGTTGTTGATCGAGAATCCGAAGCCCTTCATCGCCGCGAATGTGCCGATCAACGAAACCGGAATCGCGATCAGCGGAATGATCGCGGCGCGCCAGGTCTGGAGAAAGATCAGGACGACGAGAACGACCAGCGCGATTGCTTCGAAGAGCGTCTTTTGCACTTCGTGGATCGATTCGCGGACCGAAACGGTCGGGTCGTAAACAATCGTGTAGTCGAGCCCGGTCGGGAAACGCTGCTTGAGCTCAGCCATTTTCTTTCGCACGGCGTCGGAAGTTGCCAGAGCGTTCGAACCGGGGAGTTGGTAAATCGCAATCGCCGTCGCCGGTTTTCCGCCGAGTCCGCTGTTGACGGTGTAGTCGCGCGCGGCCAGTTCGACCCGCGCGATGTCGCGCACGCGAGTGACTTGCCCGTTGGTGCCAGTCTTAACGATAATATCACCGAATTGCTTTTCATCGGTCAGCCGGCCTTGCGTACTGACCGTGTATTGAAACGCAGTTGCGCCGTTCGGAACCGGTGGCGCACCGATGATTCCAGCTGCGACCTGCACATTTTGCTCCTGAAGCGCTTGCACAACATCCTGCGCCGTCAGATCACGCGCTGAGGTTTTGTTAGGGTCGACCCAAATGCGCATCGAATATTCCCGCGCGCCAAAGACATTGATGTCGCCCACACCATCGACGCGGGCGAGCTCGTCGCGGATCTGGAGCAGCGCGTAGTTGCTGGTGAAAAGTTGATCGAGCGATCCATCCGGCGAGACCAGATGCACGACCATCGTGATGTCAGGCGACTGTTTTTTTGTGGTCACGCCGATGCGCTGGACTTCGGGCGGAAGAATCGGGATCGCGATGGCGACACGGTTTTGGACCAGCACCTGCGCGGTATCGAGATTGGTGCCGAGCTTGAAAGTGACGCTCAACGTCATATTGCCGTCGCTCGTGCTTTGCGAAGACATGTAGAGCATGTTCTCAACGCCATTGACCTGCTGCTCGATTGGTGTCGCCACGGTTTCCGACACCACCTGCGCGTTTGCGCCCGGATAATTGGTCGTGACCTGAATGGTTGGCGGCGCGATCTCGGGGTATTGCGCAATTGGAAGTGTCGAAAGCGCGATGACACCGAGGAGCGTGATGACGATGCTGATCACTCCGGCAAAAATCGGCCGGTCGATGAAAAAGTGCGGAAAGTTCATCGCAATCCGTGTTGCGCTTGAGCCACGATCATTTTCCGGTTGGGGATGGAGCGGCGCTAGCTTTGGCGTCCGGCCCGCCGGCGGGCGGCTCTTCCGCCACCGGCGTGACTTTCATTCCGGGTTGCAACAATTGCAGACGAGTGGAGACAACTTTCTCGCCGTCTTTCAGTCCGCCTTTTACAATACGTTTTCCTTCGAAAAGGCTGCCAGTCTCAAGGTTACGCCGTTCGATGGTACCGTCGGGTTTCACCACGAAGGCGTATTTCAGGCCCTGCTGTGAGCTGATTACCTTGTCGGCAATAAGCGCGGCCCGGTAAGGCGTCGCGCCGGCAACGCGCACGCGAACGAAGAAGCCCGGTGTGACGAGAGCAGGGTTCCAGTTTTTTAGGACCACGCGCGCGCGCACCGTACCTGTCCCAGGATCAAGGCGATTGTCGACAAAGTCGATGTCGCCTTTATGTGGGAAATCGGTCTCGTTACCAAGTTCGACAAACGCCGGGATCTTGTCCGTGCGTGCGCTCATAGAATCGCGTTCTCGTCTGCGTCGACCTTCGCATAAATAGGATCGACCGACATCACGGTGGTCAGAACGCTTTCCGGACCTGCGCCCGGCTGGACCAGATTACCGATGGTGATGCGCTGGTCGCTCACTCGGCCATCAACGGGCGATTTAATTTGGGTAAATTCCAAATTTAGCGCGGCGGAATCCTTGGCGGCTTCGGCTGAACTCTTTGCCGCCGCGGCACCTTGAAAGGTGGCCGCTTTCTGGTCGAACTCGCTGGCTGAGATCGTGTTTTTATCGCGCAGCTCTTTCGCCCGGTTGAGTTCAATCTGCGCGAGCTTAAGCTGCGCATCCATTCGATCGACTTCGGCTTTCGCGCGATCGAAATCCGCCTGGTACGGACGCGGATCGATCACATAAAGCAGGTCGCCTTTTTTAACGATCGCGCCGGCTTCAAAATGAATCTCGGTGATGTAACCCGACACGCGCGGCCGAATCTCGACCGACTCAACCGGATCCAGTCGCCCAGTAAATTCGTCCCACTCGTTTACCTCTTTCTCGATCACCGTAAGGACGTTGACTGGCAGCGCAGCCTGCTGCGGCGCGGACTTTTTTTGGCATCCAATCTCCGTCAATAGAAGGAGCAAGAGACCTGCGCAGACAAAGAGGGGTCTCATAACCGCAACGCCTCGCCCTCGACTAACGCTTTGAACTTACGGAGATACTCGTCTGCACTCTCGCCGGAAACTGAAGGATCGAAAACGGAGCGTAGCTTGAGTGTGATTTCAGTGGTGTTATCGGAACGAGGCTCGAAGGAGAGGACGCCTAACCCCACTCCTTCGGTAATCGTCCGCCAAGCTATTCGCCGTTCGGGAATTTGGTGTACGACCTCGACGACACCGCGCTGCTCTTTCCCGTCGCGAAGAGTGCAGAATGAGAAATGCGTGTCATCAATGCGTTGAACCTTACCGAGCGATTCAATGAATTTCGGGAGCTCTTCGAAACGCAACCATCGGTTATAAACTTCGGCGACTGGCGCATTCACCACGATCGATTTTTCGGCCGCGTTCATAAGCTTTGGTTCACCTTGATGATGTCGTCTCCTTTTCCGGGCGGAGGCGTTGTCCGCCGACCACGTGTCATGTCGGCGCAATACCACGCCTCATTGCGGCATTTGTCACGTGCCGTTTTCGTGAATTTTGAGCTGGTTGAAAGTGCGGTTCCACCCGTCGGCGAAGTTGAAGATCGACATGTTGAGCACAAGCATCGGATCATGCATTCGCCGGCGGCGCCGGAATATTTCTCGCTGCTTGCGCGCGAAACTTCGTGGCGAAGTTTTCATTCTTGTTTCTCGCTGTCCAAGGAATCGCCCACCATTCATTTTATTTCTTGAGTTCATTCGTTCTGTTTCTTGGTTAATCAGCGCAGCCCTCCAGCGATAAGCAGCGTTTCGCCAGTGATCCACTTGGAATCGTCCGAAGCGAAAAAGACCGCGGCCGGCGCGATGTCGTCAGTCTCGCCGACGCGGCCAAGTGGGGTCTGCGATTCAAACATTTTCCGCATGTCGCCTTCGGTGTAGCCGCCGGCAATGGCGCCTTCGGTTATCACCATGCCCGGATTGATGGAGTTAACGCGGATTTTCTTTGGGCCAAGTTCCTTCGCCAGCGTCCGTGTGATCGCGTCCACTGCACCCTTCGTCGCATTATAAATCACCGCTGTCGGCGGAGTAAGAGAACTGGCAAGCGAACCGATGTTAATGATACTGCCACCTTCCGGACCAAAGTGCTTCAGCGACTCCTGCGTCGCCAGCATCATCCCAAGAACGTTGGTGTTAAACTCGCGGTGAAATTCATTCTCCGTGATCTCTTCGAGAGGTTTGAAGTCGTAGACACCGGCGTTGTTAACCAGGATGTCGATCTTCCCGAACGCCTCCTTTGCTTCAGCGAACAGACGCTCGATATCTTTCTTCTTCGCGACGTCGCCTTGAACGGCGATCGCTTTTCCGCCGCGCTTGCTAATTTCGTCAACGACTTTGTCAGCATCCGATTTCGAGGATGCGTAATTAACGATCACAGCCGCGCCTTCGGCGGCGAGCTGTTTGGCGATACCCGCGCCGATTCCTTTCGACGCGCCAGTCACCACTGCAACCTTATCTGTCAGTTTTCCATTTTTCATTGTGTGCCTTTCATTTTTTGGTTTTCAAAAATTGTTTAGCGTTTCGTGTCTCCACACTTGCGGCAATGGCCTAAACTTGCCATATGATTTGTCTTCATTGTCATTTCCCTTATGAAACATTGACTCGGGTCAGTAGCCGGATCAGCAGCGCGGTGCCGAGTCCCCAACCGCCATTCAGCAGCAGTCCGCTTACGATGATTTTCGGGTCCCAGCCGCCGGCGAGGCCCATGCCCTTCATCGGCATTACTACGAACCACGCGACCAGACTCGGACCCAGCGCACCGATCAGGAGCGCCATGATCCAATAGGTGCCGCCACTGGAAGCACCGATCAGAGCCCACAGCAGGATTCCCCACAGGCCACCCCAGAACGCGAGGGAAATCACTGCAGGTATATTAAGCGGCGGGACTGGCGTCATGTTCCAAGGCGCTCGCGGCGAAAATCCTACCGCGTACAGCAGCCACAGCACACCCTGGTGAAACACCAGTGTGGAAACAAAGCCGGCAATGAATGCTTTCAAATAGATCATGTGCGTGTCTCCTTTCGGTCGTTTACGACAACGGAACGTGCGCAGGCAGATTTCGTTCAATGCCTGCAACCAACTCCGGAATACTGATCGGCTTGGCCAGATATGGATGGCCTTGGATCTCCAGGCCCGATCTTGCCTCGGCTTTCGTCACGAGAGCCGTTAGAAAGACAACCGGTGTTCGGCGCAATGTCGGATCGGATTCAATCCGCGCGGCGACTTCGCCGCCATCGGTTTCCGGCATGGCAATATCAAGAAGAATAAGGTCTGGCTTAACGCGTTGGGCTGTTTGGTGAGCCCTGGCTGGTTCGTTCTCTTCCGAAACCGAGTAGCGCCCGGTCCTCTCCAGCGCGACTTTGGCAGAGTAAGTAAAATCGCGGTTGTTATCGATGATTAAGATGCGCGGTCTCTCTTTGATCGCTTCAAAGGCCGGCAGGAAAAAGTTTGCCTCAATGATTCTATTCATGATGTTTTTTAGGCGGATCGTAATATTTGCGGCGAAATCGCTGTCCGAAATTCGAGTGATGGATGCTTTTTTAAGCTGCGACCGGAAGCCCGATTGGATCCTCCTTTTGGCTGAGCGCGCGGCGTAATTTCGAGAGGGCGATATTCTCCAATTGACGGATCCGCTCGCGCGAAACGCCCAATTTCCTGCCGATTTCTTCGAGCGTCTTCCGCGCTCCGCCATCGAAACCAAAACGCTGGGAAATGATTTTCTTCTCCCGATCGTTGAGCGCTTCGAACAAGCCGTCGACATCATTGTGCAGGTCTTTGTCGCGCAATAATTCAAACGGCGTTCGCGCCTCTTCGTCCTCGACACTTTCGCCAAACTCCGTCAAATCATCGTCACTAACTGGCGCGTCGAGCGAAGCAGGACGAATCGAAGCAGCTTTTAATTGCGAAACTTTCTCACTGGTAATGCCGATCTCTTCACCAAGCTCGTCATCGGTCGGCTCGCGGCCGAGCTCCTCGCTCATGTGCAGCGCGACGCGGCGCACCTTCGCGATTTTGTCGCCCAGATGAACGGGCAACCGGATTGTCTTGCTCTGATTAGAGAGGGCGCGCTTGATCGATTGCCTGATCCACCACGCCGCATAGGTGCTGAGCTTAGCGCCTTTCGAGGGATCGAACCGATCGACCGCCGTCATCAATCCGATGTTTCCTTCGGAGATCACATCAAGAAGAGGCAAACCGAGATTCGCGTAGTCCTGTGCGATCGTGACAACGAGGCGTAAATTTGAGCTGATCATGAGCGCGCGCGCCGTGCGATCACCATTTCTGATCTTTGCTGCGAGCTCGGTTTCCTGTGGCGGGGTCAAGAGCGGAGTGCGTCCGATCTCACGGAGATAAGCCTTCATTGCGGCATCGCTATTTTCGGAAGTCATATGGCCCTTTCATGAAGTGGTTGTTAAACGCTCAAAGCTATCTGTGCTCTTCTGTCTGCCGCCATTGCGCGATGGCAGGATTTTGCCATCCCACTGAAGGAGCAATGGCGACTCCCTCTTTGGAGACAGAACGCGGTCTATTCGCCAGCGACGGAACACGTGGCGCGATTTGGGCGAAACGCGGCGTTGCTGAAGTCTGATTCTTTTTTCTTGCTCCCCAAGAGATCGCGCACCGTTTATTTTCTCTCTCGAGTTCATTCGTGTCCTTTCGTTGTCGTCAGTGGTAGAACAAGAGAAGGGCGAGAAAGCCGAGCAGAACCCCGAGCACAGGACTGAGAACAGCGAACCACAATGAGACGTTCCAGTTTGAGTCGGTGATGGCATTATATTTTGTCTTCGTCATCTCTTGGTTCCCTTGTTAGTTATTCGCCGCTCCTGGCAACCCCAAAGCGTGCAGCGTGTCCGTGTTAAGACGCCCGGTCGCGCGCAAGCCGTGGTCACTTTGATAACGCACGATGGCGCGACGGGTTTCCGGGCCGAAGACGCCGTCGATTTCTCCCCGGTAATAACCTTGTCTCGCTAATTGCTCCTGGGCGGCAGCAACGGTCGAGTCGGTGGATTGATCGGAAGAATCGTAGGCGCCCGGACTGTAGTAATCTGCATCGCCCTCGTAAACGCCCGCGTTGTACCCGGACGGATAATAATCATACGCGTACTCATCATAGGGGTATCCGTAGGGATACGAATAATCGTAGGGATAGAATCCAATGTCGTAGATGAACCAGGAGCCGTCGACGAAGCGGCAACGGTGCCCATGCCACCAATGATCGTGATGCCGGTCCCAATCGCGGTGCCAATCGGCCGAGCGTCGGGCAAAGACATGCTC
>QHQE01000017.1 GCA_003219265.1 Verrucomicrobiota bacterium | reverse complement strand
CGACGCACGCGGCACACCGGGAACGATCTTGACGTTTTTTTCGTGGCCGGGGGCACGCCGTGGGGTTCGTGGCACCGGTCAAATCGAGGCGACTGCTTTTGCAATTCCACCAAACTCGGTCGGCTACTGGCTTGACCGTTTGAAAGAACAACATGTTCCGGCGGAAAAAACATCGGCGCGTTTCGGAGAAGAAGTTCTTCGATTTGCCGATCCTGACGGACTCTTGATTGAATTAATCGCTTCGAGTCCCACCGCCGGCTCCGAACCGTGGTCTGATAGCAGCGTGCCGGTCGAGCACTCGCTTCGTGGGTTCCATGGCGTTTCAGTCGCACTGGAAGGCTATGAACAGACAGCTAAGCTACTGACCGAAACCTTCGGCTATCGGTTGGTAGAGCAATCAGGTAATCGTTTTCGGTTCGCGGCACCGAGTGAAGCAGGAGTCGGTAGAATTGTCGATCTGCTGTGCACGCCAGATGGTTCGCCAGGGCGTGTCGCGGCCGGTTCTGTCCATCACATAGCATTTCGCGCCCGCGATGATGAGGAGCAACGGAACTGGCGAGATCATCTCGTCGAGCTTGGATACAACGTCAGCCCGATTATGGATCGAACCTACTTTCACTCGATCTACTTCCGCGAGCCAGGAGGTGTGCTGTTTGAGATCGCGACCGATCCGCCAGGTTTTACACTGGACGAGACCCTGGAAGAATTGGGGAACAATTTGCGGGTTCCGCCGTGGCTAGAACCCACGCGTTCGGAGATCGAAGAAATTCTGCCGGCCATCAAAGTTCCGGCAAAGCGATGAAGGCGGGGCTCGATTTCGTTCACGAATTCGTGCGCGGTAGTTCGAAGCGAACCCTGCTGCTTTTGCACGGCACCGGCGGAAATGAGCATGATCTAATTCCACTCGGACGCGAGATTGATCCGGCTGCAGCTATTCTCAGTCCGCGCGGCAAAGTTCTCGAGAATGGAATGCCGCGATTCTTCCGCAGACTCGCCGAAGGGGTTTTTGATGAAGAAGATTTGAAGAGGCGCACGCATGAGTTGGCGGACTTCGTCGGCGCCGCAGCGCAGCATTACGAATTCGCAGCCGATAAGATCGTTGCGGTCGGTTACTCGAACGGCGCGAACATCGCCGCTAGCTTGTTGTTACTTCGACCCGAAACACTTCGCGCCGCCGTTCTGTTTCGAGCAATGGTACCGCTCGTACCCGAAAAACTGCCGGATCTTTCCTCTGCGCGCCTGTGGATCGGCGCGGGAAATCAGGATCCAATCATTCCAATGTCCGAGACTCAGCGCCTTGTCGAGCTCCTTCGCAGGGCGCGGGCGGAGGTTACTATTCGTTTTGTAAATGCCGGCCACAGTTTGACCAATGCCGAAGTCGAAACCGCCAGCCTCTGGCTAGCCGAGCTTACAATATGAGTCGCTCCGCAGCAGCGCCGTTCAAAACCGAAATGGCCCTTCGCAGATGCTGTCTGTCAACTTGCGTCGGTCATTAGGACTTTCGCGTTTCTGGAGTTTGTCTGGCAGAACTTCTTTTGCACCGGGCTTACCAACTGCGGCCATGGCCTCGATTTGGAATTGCTCGGGGATGCGCAGCTCTACGCGCGCTCGCTCATAGTCAAAGCCCTCCATACCGTGGACGACAAGTCCCTGGCGGAAACCTTGGAGCGCGAAGTTTTCCCACGCTGCTCCGGCATCAAAGGAGTGCGTAATCGAGGGCTCGCCATCATATTCGAATGTAGTTCGCGAAACGAAGAGGACGAGGACAGCGGCATTCTTTGCCCAAGACTTGTTTGCCTCGACGAGTAATTCGAAGAAAAGAGGCCAATGCTCGGTGCCCCGCCTGGCGTAGAGTGCGCGCCACTGCTGAGCATTGAAGGAGGAGGGAGCCCAACGCGCTGCTTCAAAGAGCCGCATCAGTTCGTCGTCTGAGATCTCTTCGCCGGACATCGCGCGCGGCGACCAGCGATCAAGAAGCAACTGCTCAATGGGAAAGTCTGCTTTACGAACGTCGCTTCCTTTAATCATACGTGGTCAAATGGTATCAAGGAGCGACGCTATACTACTCTTTCTACGTAGCCGCAAACCTTGCGCCGCGGCTCGTGGCGCGCGGCGATTGGCGCCGGCATCGTCGGCGGCATGTCGATCTTTGTTTGCTATGCCGTCGCGTTTTCATCACGACCGGGTGATCACGTAGGCGACGCGTTTCCGGCAAGACCGAGCCGCTCCGCGTCGGCGGCGAGGGCGGTGATGACTTCCGCGATCACGTCATCGAGTGGAATGCCGAGCTCAGCGGCGCCGCGGACGATGTCGTCGCGGTTGACGGCGCGGGCGAAGGCTTTGTCTTTCATTTTCTTTTTTACGGCCGCCACGTCGACTTCGTGAATGCTTTTTGATGGGCGGACGAGTGCGACAGCGATGACAAATCCGCTCAACTCATCGACGGCGTAGAGCGTTTTCTCGAGCGGCGTCTGGCGCGGAACGTTCGCATAATCTGCGTGGGAGAGAATCGCGCGGCAAACCTCCTCGCTCCAGCCGTGCTCGCGCAACCACGCCACGCCGACGAACGGGTGACCTTCGATCGGGCTGTGCTCCTGATTCGGGTGGCGCTCGTAATCCATGTCGTGCAACAGGCCGACGGCTTCCCAAAGATCGACATCTGTGCCGCGCAGTTGCGCGAAATGTTTCATCGAATCAGCGACAGCGTAGCAATGTTTTCGCAAGCTTTCCGATTGGACCCATTCGTGGAGAATCGTGAGAGTGTGGGCGGCAAGGGTGCTCATCTCAAATTTTTTGGTTCAATTCGCAGCAAACGCTCAATAAAAAAGTTATTTGATCGCCACGACCATGGAATCTGCGCCGACCAAATGTTCGACGCGCGTTTCGCGGAACCCGGTTTCGCCCATCCACGATCGACAGTCGGCGCCAGTGTAATCGAAGCCGCCCGGAGTCTCGATTAACATGTTGAGACTCATGAGGAGACCGAACGCGTTCTCGCGCCGGTCGTCGTCGATCAACGCTTCGTAGACGATGAGCGCGCCGTTTGCCGGCAGCGCTTCGTAGGCCTTGCGCAATAGCATCTTCTTCTCTTCCAAATTCCAGTCGTGCAAAATGTGGCCCATAACCAGAACATCGGCGGTCGGGAGCGGATCTGTGAAGAAGCTCCCCGCATAAAAGCGCAGTCGGTCCGACCAACCATGCTTGGCCACATATTTCTCGAATACTGGGCGGACAACCTCAAGATCAAAACCGCCGCCGGTGAGGTGCGGATGTGTGCTTGCCACTTGCACGGGCAATCCGCCTTGCGCGCAGCCGATATCGATGAACGTCCCATAATCTTCCCATGGAAACTTCTGCGCGATCGCCATGGCGGCGCCGAGGCTAATGCCGGTCATTGCGGAGAGAAAATCTTCGAGGCCTTTCTTATCGGCATAGATCGCCTTGAACGGATCGCCACCGCTCTTCGCTTCGTTCTGCGGCTGGCCTGTGCGCAAACCGTCGGTCAACGCGCCCCAAAACGGATAGAGTCGCGCGTTCGCCATCTCGAGAATCCCGCCGGCGTAACTCGGTTTCGCGCGGTCGAGGAACAGATTCGTCTCGGGCGCGTTGCGGTACTTTCCGTCGGCGTCGCGCTCAAGCATGTGCAACGCGACCAGCGCATCGAGAAAATCTCGCACGCTGCGCGGATGCAGTTTTAAGCGGACGCACACGGCGTCCGCTTCGAGTGGTTTTTTGGCCAGCTCAGTGAAGAGGCCGAGCTCGATCGCGCTCAACAAGGTCTTCGAGCCCCAAAAGCTCAGGCCGAGTTGCATGATGTTTTCCGGAGTAAGTTCTTTGCCCATATCAAAACCCAAGATAAACCGCAGACTCCGCAGATAAACGCGGATTCTTACCGCGTGAAGAATTCTCTGCCGTGACGTGCGTGCCGTCCGCAGAACTTAAGTATGCAGCTAACACGGCTGCCTCTACAGCGATCAACGTCTTATTCGGCAATGACGCCCTTCCAGAACGCGGCGCCATTCCACGTTGCTTTCATTTCATTACGCTTGATTTAGGGTCGCCGGATGAATCACTTTTTGGCTGGCTTGCCCGGAATTTTTCGCGAGGAGGAAATGAGATAATGTTCGTCGGACATTACAGCGTAGCCTTTGCGGTTAAGAACGAGAGGAACAAAATCCCGTTGTGGGTTCTTTTCGTGGCCGTCCAGTTGCTGGATTTTCTTTGGGCGCCGTTCGTTCTTCTTGGGATCGAGAAGGTGCGAATCGTTCCGGGGATCACAGCGACCAGTCCGCTTGATCTTTATTACATGCCGTACACGCACAGCCTCATCGGTGCGCTGGTCTGGTCCGGCCTTGCCTTTGCCATTTACAAAGCCGGCCGGCGGGCAAAGGCTTCAAACGCAGCCGCGCTTCTCGTCAGCTTTGCCGTGTTCTCGCATTGGATTTTAGATTTGGTTGTTCATCGTCCTGATCTCGCCATATACGACGACACTTTGAAAGTCGGCTTTGGTCTTTGGAATTACAAAGGTTTGGAATTTGGCCTCGAGATCGCAATCCTTATCGGCGGCATCATCATTTATCTCAGAAGAAATGCCCTATCGGTCGCGCGTAAGTCTGGCATTATGATTTTTGGTGTGGTGCTAATTTTGATCCAGACCACGAGCACCTTTGGCGGCCGGCCGCTTTCTTCGGATCGTGTAGTCGCAATAACGGCGCTGGTTTTTTACACGCTCTTTGCCGGAGTCGCGTTCTTGCTGGAGAAGCGACAAAGAAAAGAAGCCTAATCAGGTAGCCTCCGCTCGTTGAATCAGGCCTCAGAAAAGGGGGATCGGCGGAATAGATGCCATCATTTGCTCGGTGACGTGGGCATGTTCGTGTTGAACATGTCGTGCAAAATCCGCCACGCCGGTGGCCAAGAATCGGGTAGGCTGATTAAAGTAGAAAGGCTAAATTAGAAAGTAGAAAGAATGAGCCAGACAGCGGAGCGCGATTACGTTCTCGGCACACACGACGAGGAGATTGCGAGACTCGGATTGCAACATCGCGTCTGGCGCCCGGTGGTTTTGGAGTGCTGGCAAAAGGCCGGCATCACCGTTGGCAGTCGCGTGCTCGATGTCGGCGCCGGGCCGGGTTACGCGACTGTCGATCTTGCGGAAATTGTCGGTCCGACCGGCGGAGTGGTCGCGCTCGAACGTTCGAGCAAGTTCGTCCGCGCGATGGAAAAAGCGTGTCGCGCGCGTTCGCTTACGAATGTGAAGATTCACGAACTAG
>QHQE01000016.1 GCA_003219265.1 Verrucomicrobiota bacterium | reverse complement strand
GGACCTTTGGTCTCTGCCTTCTGACCTCTGTCGACTGATCTCTGATCTCTGATTTCGCATTTCGCATTTCGCATTTCGCATTTTTCATCCACATTGGTCGCTATTATGGCAACACGAACTGGTTCGGCTGTTTGGGAAGGCACGTTGAAGGGCGGCAAAGGAAAGATGAAACTTGGAAGCGGCGCATTCGAAGGGCCCTACTCTTTCGCTTCGCGATTCGAAAACGCGCGCGGCACAAATCCCGAGGAACTCATCGGCGCGGCGGAGGCGGGTTGCTTTTCGATGGCGCTCTCGCTCAACCTCGAAAAGGCCGGTCATCCGCCCAAGAACATCAGCACCACCGCGGAGGTCAAGCTCGAGCCCTCCGGCGGCGGTTTCAAAATCACCTCGATTAACCTGACGACCGAAGCCGACGTGCCCGGAATCGATCAGGCGAAGTTCGACGAGCAAGCCCAACTAACAAAGAAAACTTGTCCGGTGTCGGTCGCGTTGTCGGGAACGCAGATCAACCTCAACGCGAAACTCGTCCCTGCCACGTCATAGGTCGCTGCGGCGATCGAAGGCAGGTCGTCTCGCATTGCATTCCAATTCCGTCCAATTCCGCAATCTTCGATCTCCGCCGCATAGATGGTGCGGCCATAGCGGGATAGGAAGCTGACTCCCCGTGAATTTTCTCCTTCCTAATTCCCCATTATCGATTCATCCTCCTTACCCTTACTTATGAAAATTCTTCTCGCCGGTGTTTTAGGTGGAATCGTCATGTTTATCTGGACGTCAATAGCGCACATGTTTCTGCCGCTGGGCGAAGCAGGTATCCGTGAAATCCCTAATGAAGCGGCCGTGCTCGACGCCATGAAGGCCAACATTGGCGAAAATCGCGGTCTTTACATTTTTCCCGGGTCCGGTCTCGGACGCAACGCAACTCGGCAGGAGAAAAACGAAACGATGAAACACGTGGGCGAGAAGTACGCGAACAATCCTTCCGGCATTCTCATGTATCATCCGCCTGGACGCCCGCTGACCATGGGCAAATGGCTGGGAATCGAATTCGCCACCGAACTTCTCGAATCCATCCTTGTCGTCTTCCTTCTGGCCCAGACCCGTCTGAGTAGTTTCGGCGGACGCGTCGGCTTCGTCATGGTCGCCGGGATACTCGCGGCCATCGCGACCAACGTTTCCTATTCGAACTGGTACGGCTTCCCATGTATTTACACGGCAAGCTACATGTTCATCCAGTTCGTCGGCTTCATCTGCGTCGGTCTTGTCGCTGGTTTGCTTTTAAGAAAAACGAGTCAACCGATCGTGGATAACCGATCACCTTCTGCGCCTGCCACGCCGTAGGTCGCCGCGGCGACCGAAGGCGGGTCGGAATTGTTGCCGCCTTGGTGCTAAGAAAGAGCCCACGCGAACCGCTGCCTGATTGCGGACTTCGCCTTTTTCTTCCATCCTTTTTCAGTTCAAACCGAGCGACTCTACTGTCGCGGCATCGATTGCTCCCGTGACGATCAAGCCAGCGTCCTGTTGATAATTCGCAATTGCCTGCCGTGTCGCCGGTCCGAGCGAACCGGTCGGTCCCCCAGCGTAATAGCCCTGTTCCTGAAGTGCGCGCTGCACATTCACGATCACCTGATCTGGCAACAGGTTGCCATAGGTATAAATCGGGCCGTCATAATCGTAATATTCATAAACGGGATCGTAACCCCACGCCGGGAACCAATAGCCTGCATCCCAATAGTAGTACCCGCCTCCGACAAGAACGATGAAGGTGAAATGTTGTTTCCACCAATCACGATTGTGCCGCCGGTGCCGATATCTTCGGAGTGCATCCGCATAACTGAGGCGAACCCTGGCCGGCGTGCGCTCGACCGATGGTTGTTGTTTGCGCGACGCGTGGACGCGAGCCGCTTTAGGTTTCGGTTGCGGCGACGGCGTTTTGTTCGCCGAAGTGTCCTGACTTCTGGCCGCGTGACTGAGTGCAATCAATAAACAGGCCGTTGAGAGAATAAATCGTTTCATGTCCCTCCTGGCGGATTAGACAACACCAACGCGACTTTGCTCACAGCTGCCGCAATCCGCAATTCGCAATTCAATTTCTCCTTCCTGCTTCTTAATTCATCCTTCATCCTTTCTCAAAACGATGAACGACGCTTTTACCGAGTTCGAACATGAAGGTTGGGAGCGCGTCGCGGACAAATACGACTCCGTCTGGTCAACCTCGACGCGACAATTCATTCCGCCTCTGCTCGATGCCGCTCAAGTTTCTGCGGGCATGTCGATCTTGGATGTCGGCTGCGGCCCTGGTTACGTCTCGACCGCGGCGGCGGAACGCGGCGCCAAGCCGATCGGCCTCGACTTTTCCAAGGAGATGATCGCGATCGCGAAAAAAATGTTTCCCAACATCGAATTTCGCGAAGGCGACGCGCAAGATTTGCCATTCGCCGATGCCAGCCTCGCTCGCGTCCTAGCGAACTTCGCACTGCTCCATCTGTCCGATCCCGAGCGGGCGTGCGCCGACGCGTTCCGCGTCCTCAAACCCGGCGGCAAATTCGGTTTCACCGTCTGGGCGCCGCCAAGCGAAAGCCCATACGCAAAAATTATCGACGACGCCATCCAAGCGCACGCCGCTGTAAATGTCGATCTTCCGGCCGGGCCACCGCATTATTTATTTGCTGGCCGGGAAGAATTTCGACAAGCGCTCGAGCGCGCCGGGTTCGACGGCGCCTCGATGATTTTTAAAGTTCACACCATCGAATGGAACGTTCCAACCGCGCGTTACGTCTTCGACGCCGAACGCAACGCCGGTGTCCGCACCGCCGGATTACTCGCGCGTCAGACACCCGAAAAGCTCAGCGCGATTCAGTTCGCCATTGAAGACGCAGTCCGTCCATACGCAAGAAACGATCGTTTCTGCATTCCCAAAGCCGCCTACGTCATCGCCGTTTCAAAAACGTCCGACCTCTAATCCAGTCGCCCCAGCGACACGGATTCCCCGCGGCGAACGTCCTATCTGTGTAAATCTGCGTAATCCGCGGTTCGTTATCTCCACCATCCCGCTACGCAGCTTTTTCCTTCGCGGCGATTTTCTTGCTCACAATGATCCCCGGGAACTGCACGACGTGCGTAGCCTCATTTTTCCCGTTCTGGCCGAGGGTCGACTCGAAAGTCAGTTTCTTATTGGCGATCTCAGTGAGCGCGATATCGGCGTGACCGAGTCCCGGAGAAAATTCCACGAGCGGGCGATGCCCGAGACAGAGCTGTCGTACGCGGCGTGAGATCATGTTCACCAGAATTTGCTGATTAGGAATTACTTCGGAGGCGGCTTTAACGAGATCGGCTTTCATATATTTATAAGAGGCACAGTCGGCCGCTGACGATTGGTTGACTCCCGAAGAGTTGAGAACCTGATATTGTTCCCGGGAAATCGCAGCAGAAAAACTTGCTGCACTATCGCCCAGGAACCGCTGATCTCCTAATACTTAATTTCTTCTCTGATCCGCCAACTTGTCACGTCGTAGCGAGGCGTAGACGGAAGGACGGATTGATTCGATCGTGCCCCGCTCTCTCACCCTCGCCCCTCGGGTTGTGTGATCTATGTCGCGGCTGCCCAGCTCACTCCGCTTCGCCGATTTAACGATGTAACGACTCACCGAATCATATTTACCTTTCGCCGTCCTCCGCCCTCCCTGGCACGCCTTAGTCTCGACGAAGGCGGCTACTTTAGCCTTTCTAGTTTCTACTTTCTTAATCAAACTCCCGATTCGTTATGCAAATTGGAATGATTGGCCTGGGCCGGATGGGTGCGAACATGGCGCGACGCTTGACGAGCGGTGGACATCAATGCGTCGCGTTCGATCGCAACCGCGAAACCGTCGACGCACTCGCTAACGAAGGCCCGACCGCCGCCTACTCGCTCGAAGAAGTGGTCAAAAAGCTCACCGCACCGCGCGCTGTCTGGATCATGCTTCCATCCGGTGCGCCCACCGAAGAAACTGTGCTCGCGCTTTCCAAGCTGCTGCAACCGGGCGACGCCATTATCGACGGCGGCAATTCATTCTACAAAGACGATGTGCGCCGCAGCGCCATGCTCAAACCCAGCGGCATCCGCTATCTCGATGCCGGGACGAGCGGCGGAATCTGGGGCTTGGAGCGGGGTTACTGCCTGATGATCGGCGGAGATCAATCCAGTGCTCAGCGACTCGACCCGATCTTCGCCGCCCTGGCGCCTGGTCCTGGGGACATCCCGAAGACACCTGGTCGTGAAGGAATGAAGAGCACGGCCGAGCTCGGTTATCTCTATTGTGGCCCCTCTGGCGCCGGGCACTTCGTGAAGATGATTCATAATGGTATCGAATACGGCCTGATGCAGGCGTACGCGGAAGGGTTCGACATCCTCCGCGGCGCGAACTCAGATAATCTACCCGCGGGACTTTCTTACGACCTTAACGTCGCCGACATTGCCGAGCTCTGGCGACGCGGAAGTGTGGTGTCATCGTGGCTGCTCGATCTGACTGCGACCGCCCTGGCGAGTGATCGCCAACTCGACGGTTATTCGGGTTTCGTGGAAGATTCAGGGGAAGGCCGGTGGACAATCCAGGCCGCGCTCGAGGAAGGAGTATCGGCCGAAGTGCTTTCGGTTGCGCTCTACACCCGTTTCCGTTCGCGCCAGGAACACACCTTTGCCGAGAAGATCCTCTCGGCCATGCGCAAAGGTTTCGGCGGCCACGTCGAACGCCCTCCCGCCGTCAAAATGAAACAGGGTCTCTGAGAATGTCGTGCGACACAGTTAATGGTCGATGTCTTCTCCGATGTAACGATTTAACGAATCAACGAATCGCCGATTTAACGATGTCACGCTTCAACCCTTCCAATTCCGCAATCCGCAATTCTGTATCCGCTGACTTCTGATCTCTGACATCTGACTGCTTTTGAGCGATGAGTTGGACTACAATTATAGTTTGGACCGTTTGCGTTCTTCTCGCAGGCGGCATTGGATGGAGCAAATACGAAAAAAAGAAAACGCGCGACAAATACCTGGCCGAATTAGCGGCAATGGATCGCGACCACCGCGAAAAACTGCTCACGCGCTTGAATCCCAAACTCCAGGCTGAAGTCCGCCAACAGATCATGCTGCGTTACGGGCTGAGTTGATTCCTCGGGTCGCCGCCTGCTCCAGCATTGGGCGTCACGGAAAGGACGCATTTGCCGTGGCAAACCTCTGATCTCCCGCTGCCTCGGCCAATGTAACGCTTTAACGATTCCACGAATCATTTGCGATTTCTGACCTCCCGCCGGGGCCGCTTCCGGCCCTTTGGCCTTACACGCGGAGGGTAGGCTTCCTATGGTCCGGCGGCTGCCTCGCGCATGCCTCTTGCTCTTTTCTCTGTCACTCCAAATTTCCCATCGCGCCAATGATTGACCAGAAGACATTTGAACGCCTTTTGCCGCTCGCTTATCAGTGGGCGAAAGCACAGGAGCAATTCATCCTCGCGCGCGGCGCTCCGTTAGGGCCACGGCAAACCGCCGATGCGCATCGAGTCGGGGTTCGGGATTGTTCCCGGGTGAAAGTGCTGGTGGTCGATCGAATTCCGCTGCCTGACAACAAGGAGCTCGCTGAGGCCTCGCGGC
>QHQE01000042.1 GCA_003219265.1 Verrucomicrobiota bacterium | reverse complement strand
GTGGGCGTGCACATGACCGGGCAATTGCGTGAAGGCGTGACTGCGACTGATCTTGTTTTGCACATCACGCAGATGCTGCGCGCGCAAAAAGTCGTCGGAAAGTTCGTCGAGTTTTACGGCGAAGGCACGGCATCACTGCCGGTGCCGGACCGCGCGACAATCGGCAACATGTCGCCCGAGTACGGAGCGACGATGGGATATTTCCCGGTCGATCAGGAATCGGTCGCATATTTGCGCGCGACCGGCCGCACCGATGACCAATGCGCCGCGTTCGAAAGTTATTTTCGCGCCCAGAAGATGTTCGGTATGCCGCGCAAAGGCGAGATCGATTACAGTATCGATCTTGAGCTGAACCTCGCTGAGGTGCAGCCAGGCGTCGCCGGACCGAAGCGCCCGCAGGACCGAATCAATCTACCAGCGCTGGGCGAAACGTTTCGATCGCTTTTGCAAAAACCGGTCAAGGATGGCGGCTACGGAATGAAAGATGTCGATTTTGGGGCAAAGCATCTCGTGGAACTGAACGGATCGCCGCCGAGCGATGGCAACATGCCTTCAACCGACAAAAACGGACCGGCCATCGAGCCGGGCGAAGAGCGCAACAAGGCCGAGATGGTAAACAACCGGCCGACGCCCGACACCGTGAAGGAATTAAAAGATTCGTCTGCCGATCCATTTCATCACGGTGAAAGCCGGATCGGTCACGGCAGCGTGTTAATCGCCGCGATCACGAGTTGCACGAACACGAGTAATCCGAGCGTGATGCTGGCAGCCGGTTTGCTGGCGAAGAAAGCGGTCGAGCGCGGGCTGCATGTCGATCCGGCGGTGAAAACTTCGCTCGCGCCCGGCTCGCGTGTGGTTTCCGATTATCTTGAAAAGACCGGACTGCAAAAATATCTCGATCAACTCGGATTCAATCTCGTCGGTTACGGCTGCACGACTTGCATCGGCAACTCCGGGCCGCTGCACCCCAAAATCGAGAAGGCGATCAACGATTACGATTTAGTCGCGGCGTCAGTTCTTTCCGGAAATCGAAATTTTGAAGCGCGCGTGCACCAAAACATCAAAGCAAATTTTTTGATGTCGCCGCCGCTGGTAGTTGCCTTTGCCCTGGCCGGACGAGTAGATGTCGATCTTTCGCGCGAGCCGATCGGGAAAGACCAAAATGGTAAGGAAACTTTTCTGCGCGATCTCTGGCCAAGTTTGAAAGAAGTGCGCGACGCGATGCAATCAGCGCTTAAGCCGGAGATCTTCCGCAAACTTTATCGCGATTTCGCCGATCAAAATCCGAAGTGGAATGAAATCCCGTCGAGTAAAGGCGATGTTTACGTTTGGGATGAAAAGAGCGACTACATCCATGAACCACCGTTCTTCCAGGATTTTTCGATGGATGTCGGCAAGATCGACAACATCACCGGCGCACGCGTGCTCGGCATTTTCGGCGATTCAGTCACGACCGATCACATTTCGCCGGCGGGCGCGATCAAAGCGACATCACCAGCCGGTCAGTATTTGATTTCGCGCGGAATTAAGCCGGAAGATTTCAACAGTTACGGAAGCCGGCGCGGAAACGATCTCGTCATGACGCGTGGGACGTTTGCCAACGTGCGAATCAAGAATTTGATGGTGCCGGGAACGGAAGGCGGCGTGACGAAGCATTATCCGGACGGTGAGTAGATGTCGATCTTTCGCGCGAGCCGATCGGGAAAGATAAAGACGGCAAGGAAACCTTTCTGCGCGATCTCTGGCCAAGTTTGAAAGAAGTGCGCGACGCGATGCAATCAGCGCTTAAGCCGGAGATCTTCCGCAAACTTTATCGCGATTTCGCCGATCAAAATCCGAAGTGGAATGAAATCCCGTCGAGTAAAGGCGATGTTTACGTTTGGGATGAAAAGAGCGACTACATCCATGAACCACCGTTCTTCCAGGATTTTTCGATGGATGTCGGCAAGATCGACAACATCACCGGCGCACGCGTGCTCGGCATTTTCGGCGATTCAGTCACGACCGATCACATTTCGCCGGCGGGCGCGATCAAAGCGACATCACCAGCCGGTCAGTATTTGATTTCGCGCGGAATTAAGCCGGAAGATTTCAACAGTTACGGAAGCCGGCGCGGAAACGATCTCGTCATGACGCGTGGGACGTTTGCCAACGTGCGAATCAAGAATTTGATGGTGCCGGGAACGGAAGGCGGCGTGACGAAGCATTATCCGGACGGTGAGCAGATGTCGATCTTTGATGCCGCGATGCGTTATCAAAAAGAAAAAATGCCCCTCATCATTCTTGCTGGTCACGAATATGGAACGGGTTCGTCGCGCGATTGGGCGGCAAAGGGAACAAAACTTCTTGGGGTTAAAGCGGTGGTCGCGGCGAGCTTCGAGCGGATTCATCGTTCGAACCTTGTCGGCATGGGCGTGTTGCCGTTGCAGTTTCTCGATGGAGTAACGGCGCAATCGCTCGGGCTGGATGGTTCACAAACATTTTCGATCGGCGGTTTATCCGACGCAATCCAACCGGGGCAGCGCCTAACGCTGGAGATCCAAAGCAAAGATGGAGAGAAGCGCTACGTGCCGGTGAAGCTGCGCATCGATACGCCAATTGAGATCGATTACTACCGGCACGGCGGAATTTTGCCGTTCGTGTTACGGCAGTTGGTGGCGCGATAATTCGTCGGCCCGACAGAGTCTCGCCCTACCGGCAATTAGGCAGGCTCCATCGTCCGTTGCCAGATTTCGATGGGCGAACCGTCGGCGATAAATGCGGAGCGCGGCTGAGCGTTTAGAGTTTCCACGAACTGCTCGCCGTAGAGAGTTGCAACATCCGCGCGGAGCTCGAACGTGTCGGCGTTCCAAATTTTCCAGCGCGGATGTTCGACGCGGTATTCGCTGCAACCGGCCCGCCTTCGGTCGCCGCGGCGACTTTCGGCAGGGCAGGCGTAGCCCCAGTAATGTTCGCTAATGAATTCCTCGTGCGAACCGGCCGGGATTGATTGCGCTTCGCCACTCGCCGTCATGCAGATGGATTCCGATTTCGAACCGCGTCGCCAGGAATACTCAACGCTGACGCGACCATCGACATGTTCCACCGTGTGCTTCATCGGCAATGCCACGTAATGTTCGCCGTAGAATGCACGAGCGATCAGGGCGACGGCATGTCGCGGCACAAGCTCGCGAATAAAAACTACACCGCGTCGCCATGTTTCGGCGGATTTTCGCCGCACATAAAAGCGCAGGTTCACCTCTTCGAAATTGCGATGCAACGGGATGCGCAGCCCGAGAAGGCGAGTATCGAGAAAAAGAAATCCGACGATGCTGATAAAGGTCTCGCCATTTTCGAGATCGATCTCGGTGCCGGGCGGGACGAGCGGCGCTATGATTCGAGGATCGACAACGTAATTGAGCATGGCGAGATAACGCCAGTTCGCAGTGAGAAATGGTTTCACGCCCGAAAATTCGCCGGCTCGACCCATTCGACTTCGCTCAGGGCAAGCTCCGCTCTCGCCCTACCGAGATCAGTACAGGAGTTTTTCTAGCGACGGGTCGGGCGCGGTGCCGAGCAAGGTGGCTTTTGCGTAATGCTGTTTGGCTAAGTCTTTCGCAGGCGGCTGCGCGGTGGCGTAAATGACCGCGAGATTAAAATGGGCATCGGCGTAATCGGGATTAGCGGCGATGGCTTCGAGTATTTCTTTTTCCGCCGCTTCCTGCCAGCCCTTTTGACTGGCGGTGATGCCAAGATAATTGTGCGCCGTGGCGCTCTGGGGATTGATGGCAAGCGATTTGGTCAACTCGGTGAGCGCGGCATCGAATTTGGCCTGGCGATAATAGACGATGCCGAGCGTGGTGTGGGCAAACTCATCCCTGGGCCAGACTGCGACGGCCTTTTTCAATGTCAATTCGGCGGCTTTAAATCGGCCGCTGCGAAAATAAACGACGCCAAGATTGGAAAGCGAATAGAGGTTGTTCGGACTCTTGGTTAGAATTTCCTGATATTGTTTTTCGGCGCTCCGATATTTGCCGTGCTCGAAGTTATCTTTTGCCCCGCGCGCGAGAGTCCGCAGATCATCAGGCACGTCCGATTGGAAGGCGCTCTGCGCATTGGCGGCGTCGCTGGAATCATCCGTCGCCGCCACATTCTCCCGGGCCGGTTTCTCCGTTCCATCCTGGCCGTTAATTTTAACCGAGGTCATGGACGATTTTTTGGCGAATGTAAAACTTGCTTTCAACGCGGCCGGATTTTGGTCCGAGAGTGAGACCACCGGCAGGCGCAACAAGGCGAGCTCTTCGTCGCTCAACTTCGTGACCGGCTGCGCGAGCAGTTCGATTTGCTCGTTTAAGGTGTCGGATTCTATCTTCAGTTTGTCGACCTCAGCGAGCATGAGCTTCTTGGCCTGATCCCGCCGCGCTTCCTCCTGCCGTTCGCGGACGACGATGTTACGCAGGATTTCGTTTTCTTTGGTGAGCCGCGCAGTCTCCTCGGCATTTGCGCCGGTGAGCTTGGCTTTTTCTAGCTGAGCGGCGGCCTCATCCAGTTGGGAACGAAGATCAGCGACTCTCGCCTCGAAATCCCGATTCTGCTTCTGACTCGCAGCCAGCTGCTGCTGAAGCTGCGCGACCTGACCTTTTACGTCGGCAAATTCCTGTTCTTTTTTCGGCTTGTCCTCGCTAAGCTGGCGCACGCTGTTCTCCGCGTCCGCCAGTTTCTGTTTCAAATCGGTGTTCTCGGCGACGAGCACTTGCACGCGCTGCTGCGCTTCTTTCATGCCCTTTAATTGAGCGAGCGCGTCGTCGCGTTCTTTAGAAGTATTCGCGATCTCCTGATTGGCTTCGGCAGCTTTCGCGGTCGCTTCATCCTTTTCCTTTTCCGCGGTCGCGCGACCCTCTTCAGCAACAACGAGGGCCTTCTTCAATTGCGCGATCTCTGCCACCAAAGCTTCCTGCTTCTTCGTGCTGTTGTCGGCGGAGGACTCGATTTTCTTCAAAGATTCCTGAGCTTGCGCAAGTTGGTCGCGCACCTGGCGCTCTGCGCCTTTGGACTTGTCCAATTCACTCTGTGCTTTTTCGAGTTTGGAATTCGTCTCCTCGAGGCGGCCATGGAGCGATTCCTTTTCTTTTTCCACCCCGGCGATTTGGTCGCGCGATTTTTGAAGGTCGGCCTCCAACTGATCGACCTTTTCGCGCAATTTTCGGGTGGCCTCTCGAATCGCAGTATCGTTCGGCACTTGCACCGCCGCCTCGCCTCGCGGCGTGACAATTTCGACGCTTGCTCGCGCGGGGCTGGAGTTTTGTGGAAGCGGCGGAGGGTTACCCGGCAATGGTGTGGCGCCGGCCGCGAGGTCATTTTGGGTGGACACTTTGTCCTGCACCCGCAAGATGCTGTCGCTGATTTTTCGGCCCCGATATTCCACAATGGCGGGCTGCCAATCAGCATGTGTTTTGTGCAACTCCTCAATAAGGCTGCCGGCGAATCGGTATTTTGCCAGGGCCGCCTTAAACTGATTGTCGTGCTCCAGTTTTTCGCCCTCCTGCGAAGTCATGTACGCCTTCAGAAAAATTTCGTTCGGATCGTCGGACTGCGCCCGGAGCCGGCCGGAGGCGAGGAGGAAAAAGAAACCGGCCAGTAAAATCGAACCGATTCTCTTCATGCGATGCCGAGGCGGAATGGTAATCCGTCCACGCCCAGTTGCAATCCAAGCTTCCACTTGATTCCCAGGATAAGCGGAGAGCGTGCCAAAGTGCCAGGCGCTTTGCCTTTGCAATCTTCGGTCTAAAAACTAAAATCTAAGGTTTCAGCCGGTGGTCGTAGCTCAATGGTAGAGCTCCAGATTGTGGTTCTGGTTGTTGCGGGTTCGAGTCCCGTCGGCCACCCATCTCACAAATCCCAAATTCCAAGCTCTAACGCGGAGCAAGCCCTCTTGCTCATGCTCTTTCGCTTGCTCTTACTCGCAATCGATTGTCGCTCTTGGGATCGATGGATTGGCACGGTCGGTGCTAAGGCATATTGCCCATGGACCCGACCGTAGATTTGTTTGGCCAATCGCAGTTTCGCCCGGCGGTCCCCAGCTTCCGGGAGCGCATTCTCAATGATGATCATCGCCGCGCTGGACGGTAGGGATTTTCTCGCAGCCTCACGAGCAATCTCCCTCTTCCTAGCGCGCACGTCATTGCGCATTCTTGCAATGGTAGTGCCGCGCAGTGACAATCTGGTTGGGTGTCTGTAGCTCAACCGGATAGAGCATCTGACTTCGGATCAGAAGGTTGTGGGTTCGAGTCCCTCCAGGCACGAAGTTTTCGACAATTGTCGCTTGTGTTTCCTGGAAAACGCGCCGAGATTGCTGCCCATTGGATCAAGTTCTGTTCTGTTCGTTGCGTGGTAGATCGTCAATTGAGGTTTCCTCAGTGGTGATTTGAAACCCGATTCCCGGGAACGGCTCTGTAGCTGGCAGTTATTTTCCAAAATCAAATCACAATGAAACTATATGTAGGAAATCTCTCCTTTGAGACTACCGAAAATGATCTTCAGGATCTTTTCGAAAAACACGGCAAAGTCACCGAAGTGGCGCTGATGATGGATCGCATGACTGGCAAGTCGCGCGGTTTCGCCTTCGTCACGATGGCCGACACGGCCGAAGCCAACGCTGCTATGACCGCACTCAACGGCAAGGAAGTCGGCGGGCGAACGCTGAACGTGAACGAGGCGCGCGCGCGCGAAGAGCGTCCGCGCCCATTCAGCGGGCAGCGGCGGTAAATAATCTGATCGAGCTGAGCCGGCGCTCATTGATTTGAGCGCCAGCTCACCCGGTCGAGCATTATGGATCCCAGAAAAGCGATCGAGCTGGAAGGAAAAATCATTTCCGTTCTCGCGGGCACAATGTTTCGCGTTGAGCTTGCGAACGAACACCTCGTTCTCGCGCACATTTCCGGAAAGATGCGCAAACGCTTTATTCGCCTGACCATCGGCGACCGGGTAAAGCTGGAAATGTCTCCCTACGATATCGACAAAGCGCGCATCGTTTATCGGCTCGGCTAATGGAATTTTATTTATGAAATTTTTTATGACAACGACAGTGCCAAAAGAACAAAAGGGACCAATCATTAAACGCATCCTGGTCAGATGCCCTTCGACCGCGAAACTGACGCCGACCGGCAAAACGATCGAGGAAAGCTTGTGGGCCGCCGCCAAGGTCAAAAACCACAAATTGACCTGCCCGCATTGTCTGCAAGTCCACACTTGGACGAAAAAAGACGTCGTTCTTGCCCGCTAAGATCGACGAGCGGTGCGAACGAACGAGTTCGCGCTAGCTACCCTTTGGCGTAGATCTCGACGCCCCACCGGACGCGCATTTTTCGTTGCCGTCCACCGCAGCTTGACATTCCGGTCGCGGAGCGATTACGAGTCGCATCCGTGAACGCGCCGAGCGACAGCCGCCGCGAACTCGACGCCATGGTGGTCGAGATCGAGCTCACCTTGACGAGCATTGTCCAGGGCGTTGCGCTCTATTTCCTGATCGACAACGCACGGACGGTCTTGTCCATCCAACAAAGCGTTTTCTGGCTCTATATCGTCGCCGGATTACTTATTATCCTGATCTTCTGGTCTCGATCGGTCGTTCACACACTCACACTGATCCGCTGGCCTCTGGAGTTTGGGCACAATTTCTTTTACATCGCATGTGCGCTGGG
>QHQE01000041.1:11387-11890 GCA_003219265.1 Verrucomicrobiota bacterium | reverse complement strand
ACGAAACGGTTCCAGCGCCTCGAACGTGACGACCCAGGGCGAAATGCTCGTGCAGAAATTTTTCGCTAAGAAGGGACCGAGTGGCTGATATTCCCAAGTCTGAACATCGCGCGCGCTCCAATCGTTCATCAAGACGAAGCCAAAGATATGATCAACCGCCCGATCGATCGGCACCGGTTCGCCTAACGAATTTGGTGGACCAATCAAGAACGCCATTTCGAGCTCGTAATCGAGACTTTTCGTCGGCCCAAACAGAGGTGCGCTCGCATCCGGCGGTTTGATTTGGCCTTTTGGTCGCCGCACATCAGTTCCGCTGATCACGATTGAGCTGGCGCGGCCGTGATATGCGACTGGCAACCATTTCCAATTCGGCATGAGCGCGTTCTCCGGGCCGCGCAACATCGTTCCGACGTTGTGCGCGTGGTGATAGGACGAATAGAAATCTGTGTAATCGCGGGTGCGCGCTGGCAATTGCATGGTCACGTCGCGTTGTCGATGAAAAA
>QHQE01000041.1:0-11334 GCA_003219265.1 Verrucomicrobiota bacterium | reverse complement strand
GCGCGTTTTGCGCCAGGCAGGTCGCCCGAGCGCGAGAAATGCGTTGAGCGAATCTTGCGAAAACAATTGTCGATCTTGTGCAAGATCGAAATGGCCTTTTTCTTCGAGAACGGAAAGATCGACGACGCACTCACCGATCGCGACGCCGACGCGCGCTGCACTGCCGCGCGGTTTGAAAACTCCGAAGGGAAGATTCTGGATCGGAAAGTGCGACTCGCGCGGGACGTCGATAAAAGATTTGAGCGGCATTTAGCTGTAGCGGCGCTCTATGAGCGCCGCATTAATTTGTCCGACGGTCATAGATCGCCCTACAAGAAATTCAAGGCGCGCAAATCTTCGCGTGGTTCGTCAAAACTGCAGCTTCCGAACGAAGTTACGAATTTTCGCCGATTTTTCAGCGGTTTGATGTCGATCTTCCATTCACGCCAGGCGAAGAATTCATCGTCGAAGGAAAATGACTCAGCGTTTTCGTCTTCCAGCATGGCCGCTGTCTGATGCGCGTCCCATTTGTGTTCCGCGGCCAGCACGGCTGCGCCGAGCACGTTGAGAAAACCGTGCATCTTGGTTTGTACCTCGTCCCGATACTGCCGGATCGGGTGATGTAAGCCGGCTGTGAACTTGATCGGGACTTGATGGGTCGCCGGCGTCACCAATGCCCTGGCGATCTGCTGCGAAGTTGGAAACGCATCGGCTGTAACTCCGCCGGTGCGCAACTTGAAACCGAAAGTGGGCTTATCGACGTCGGAATTGAGTTCCGCCAGCAGCGCGATAGTCTCTTCCCCTCTCTTTGGCGGCGCTTCCCAAAACGCTGGCAAATTTCCGATGACGGACCGGGCTTCTCTCAGCAATCCAAGCTCGATATCGTGCGGGAGGAACATCTCAAGCTGAACCACTGAGACAAGATCGACATTGTGCGCCGAGAACGAACGAATAGACGCGGCAGTTTCTTCCAGCGCTTCGCGAAAGGCCGCCGCATTTTCGGCCTTTGGCCCGAGCGCGGAAACGCGGAGCGGACGCTGCGGATCGAACAGCGAAAGAAATTCTTTGGCCGCTTCGAATCCTTCAACGGGAAGAACGAACGTGCCAAGCATCCATCTGTCTTCCGAGCGAACGTATTGGGCCTGTTTTCCTAGGGCTGGTTCAAGCTCGAGACTGCACGGCGGAAACATCCCAGCGTAATCGATCGAGTGCGCGAGCAAAGCGCGAAGAGAAGCGGCTGGCATGAACTAGATTGAACGGTGCAATCGGGCCTTTCGTCAACCGGACTTCGCAGAGAAAAGCCGAAAAATGAAGCTGTAGTCGCTTCGCTGTGCGAAGCGCGGCGCGAAGCGTGAACATCACACGCGCGTCGCGTCGCCCAGAGGGCGACGGCTACAGTTAATCGCAAGAGGCCAATTGCGGACTCATGGCGAAGGAGGCGCGCAACTCGCCGCGCGGCGGAATTGTTTGAATCCCTTCTTTGTCTTCAAAAGCACGTTGTTCTTGATGATCGGTTAGCCCCCAACACGGTTCGATGCAAAGAAATGGTCCGCCGTCGGACCACAAGGTGAGATAGGGCACGCCGGTTAGATTAAGGACCACCCAGCGTCCGCTCGGTGGATCGACATAAGAAAACTCACGCAGCGGAACATCGACCAGTTCCAGTATGTAAGATCCGGGCAATTGATCTCTCGGGAACGGCATTTCGCCGCCGGGAAAATCGATATCCCGGGTTTCACCTGAAAGATAATTGCCCGGAGAAAAATGCCGCCGATACCAACCGGCCGGCATCTGCAAACGAAAGCTCTCGAACGAAGTCGCGGCGAAACCCGGGTGCAGTCCAAATCCCACGTGCGCGCTCAACTCCTTCTCATCATTCTGAAACGCAAACTCGACACTTACTTTGTTCATGTCGATCTTATAGGTTAGGTTCAGGCTAACCTTGAGCGGGTACTCGGTCGCGGAAAAATCCCGTGGCGTAGTTCGATACGTTAGTGATCGATTGTCGATCTTAGATTCAACAAAATGCCAGGTCTTGGATCGAAGAAAGCCGTGCGTCCCGCCCTTGATTTCCCGGCCGCGATACAAGCTGCGTCCATCTTTAAGTCGATGGAGATAATAACCCATCACGGTAGCGTGGTTGGCCCAGCCTTGTGCCGGCGCCGTGAGATCGTTGTCCCGGTAAAGAAAGCCGATCCACTCGCCGGCTTCGTTTGCTCTGGCCAGGCTGATTAATTCCGCGCCGAGTCGCGAGACGATGATGCGCAGTCCATTTTCCTCATCAGTCAAAATGTCGAGCTGTCGATCGTGCCGCTTATCTTCGCGATGCGAAAACATCTCATGGGAACAAGCCGCGCATGCTCTTGGCTCTGAGGACGCGCTCTACGCCGATGGCCATCGCCGCGGTGCGGTGCGCAATCTTGTGTTCCTTCGCGCGCCTGATTACTTGCGTAAAGGAATGCTCGAGGATGCGGAAGAGTTTGTCGGTCACCTCCGTTTCGCTCCAGGGAAATGATTGCAAACCTTGCACCCATTCGAAATAGGAAACAATCACGCCGCCGGCATTGCAGAGAATGTCCGGAATCACAAACACTTCATCCCAGCGCTGCTCGAGAATCCGGTCTGCTTCCGGCGTGGTTGGACCGTTGGCGGCTTCGGCCAGGATCCGGCACTTCAATTTGGCGGCGTTTTTTTCATGGATCACGCGATCGACCGCCGCCGGCACCAGCACGTCGCACTTCATAGTGAGCAACTCGTTTGGATCGACATGATCGGCCTGGGCGAACGCGCGCAAGTGTCCCTTTTTTAGCACGTGTTGCTCGGCCGCTTTGACATCGATCCCTTTTGGATTGTAGAGCGCGACCATCGCATCACTGATGCCGATCACTTTAAGCCCAGTCTTGAGTGCGAGCGAAAGCGCCGCAACTGAGCCGACGTTACCGAAACCCTGCACGATCGCAGTGCATTTTTCCGGGTCTATTTTGAGCATGTCCATCGCGCGCTCGATCAAGTAGACAACGCCGCGCCCGGTGGCTTCACGCCGGCCTTCCGTCCCACCGATCGAAACCGGTTTGCCGGTGACAATTTCATTCACGGCATAACCTTGATAGACCGAGTAAGTGTCCATGAACCACGCCATGATCTGTTCATTGGTGCCCATGTCCGGGCCCATGATGTCAGTATGCGGACCGACGAACGGGATCATTTCCTGCATGTAACGCCGTGAGAGCGCCTCGAGCTCGGTGCGCGACAATTTCAATGGATCGACCGCCACGCCGCCTTTGGCGCCGCCGTAAGGCAAATTGGCCAGCGCGCATTTCCAACTCATCCACATCGCGAGCGCGGCCGTCTCGCCCATCGACAATGACGGCGCGAAACGTGTCCCACCCTTGGTCGGACCGAGCGTCAAGTGATGCTGAACGCGATAACCCTGGAAAGTTCTCGTGCTGCCGTCATCCATGTGCACCGGCAGCGTCACGGCGATGGCACGCTTCGGATACATCAGCCGATCGCGATGGTTTCGATCGATGTTCAGGTAATCGGCGATGACCGCAAATTGATCGCAGGCCATCTTGAACACGTCGTCGTCGTAAATAGTCATGAGAGCGAGCCGGAATGTTAGAACACTCGCGCGAGAAATTCAGGTGCTATTTCGTCGCGATTCCTGCCGTTCGTCAAATCGAATCCGTAAAGTCGGGATCGACGACCACCGGCCAAATCTCTTTTTCCACAATGCTTCGTAAAATTAGTGCAGACGCTCACGCGCGCGCGAGCTAACGTCGTTATTCAATCAAAACCGAAATGAAAATTGAAACCTTGGCGGTGCATGCGGGCCACGCGGTTGATCCCGCTACCGGCGCCGTTTCGGCGCCGATCCATCTTTCCACCACGTTTGAACGCGATGTGGACGGCAGCTACCCGCACGGATTCATGTACACGCGCAACAACAATCCGAATCGGCAGGCGCTCGAAGAAGGAATCAGCGCGCTCGAGGGCGGCTCAGTCGCTGCCGCATTTGCTTCCGGAACAGGCGCGACCATGGCGATTTTGCAGGCACTTGCGCCGGGCGATCATGTGGTCGCCCATGTCGATGCTTACTACGGCACGTCGCGATTAATCCGAGAAATTTTCCTGCGCTGGGGACTCGGGGTCGATTTCATCGACATGAGCAATCTCGCCGCGGTCAAAAAAGCTCTGCGCGCGAAAACGAAACTCGCCTGGATGGAAACGCCTTCGAACCCGCTGTTGAAGATTGTCGATGTTGCGGCGCTCGCCGAGATTGTTCATGACGCCGGCGCAATTTGCGTTTGCGACAACACTTGGGCGCCAGTGTTGCAACGGCCGTTTGATCTCGGCGCCGATCTGATTCTTCATTCCACGACAAAATACTTCGGCGGCCATTGTGACGTAGCCGGTGGAATTATCGTTGCAAAGAACGACAACGAATTTTTTCAAGACGTTCGCCGCGTCCAGTACGCCGGCGGTGCAGTCCCCTCGCCTTTCGATTGCTGGCTCATCCTGCGCGGCATGCGCACGTTGCCGTGGCGGATGCGCGCGCACTCCGAGAACGCGCTCAAAGTAGCAAACTTTCTTATGCAACATCGAAAGGTTGAGGACGTGCATTATCCGGGATTGCGCGAGCATTCGGGACATGAAATTGCCAAGCGGCAGATGTCGATGTACGGCGGAATGCTCTCCTTCGAAGTCAAAGGCGGCCGCAAGCCTGCGATGAATGTCGCCGCGAAGACGAAGATCTTTATTCGTGCAACAAGTTTGGGCGGCGTGGAAAGCTTGATCGAACATCGCGCATCGATTGAAGGCCCCGGCACGACGTCGCCCGAAGGTTTGTTGCGGTTATCGATCGGTCTCGAAAACGCAGACGACTTGATCGAAGATCTCGATCAAGCATTGAGATAGTAGCGGCGCTTGTGCCAAGCGCCGTATCTATTGATTAGGCGTTTGACACAAACGCCTCTACAACCGCCGATTTCGAAAGCGCCGCGTAACAAGATCGACAACGTCCTGCACTTCGCTCACGCGCAGCAAAAATGCCACGCTGAAGAATGTTATCGAGCTGACGACAATCGCGACGAGCAGCGCGGACAATTTTTCTAAAAAGCGCAAGCGCTCCCAGGCATCCAGCCACCAGTGATTGGCCGCCCAGCAAACCAGCGCGAGGAGCACGCCAGCCACGCAAATCTTTCCGAGGCCGGCGAACATCCGACGCGTTTCCAATCTCCGCGTATGCCGCCACATCAGCCCGTAGAGCAAAAGAAAATTGATGGTTGCGACGAGGCTCGTCGAAAACGCGAGCCCGCGATGTCCCCAGCCAAGGCGGAAGGTAAAAAGCCAGTTGAGAAAAAGATTGAGGCCGATTGCAAGGAAACTCACGTTCATTGGCGTCTTGCGTTTGTCGATCGCATAAAATGCCGGCGTCAGCACTTTCAACGCGGAGTACGCGACGAGACCGATGGCGTAAAATTGCAGCGCCCCCGCGGTTTGCCGCGTCATCGCAGCGGTGAAACGCCCGTGCTCGTAAATCACGCTGATGATCGGCGATGCGAGCATGGCCAGGCCAATCGCCGAGGGGATGGTGAGCAAAAATGCGAGCCGTATCCCGCGCGCGAGAATGGCGCGAAACTCGTCCATGTTTCCGACCGCCGCGCTTTTGGACACGAGCGGCAGGGTGACCGTGCCAATCGCAACGCCGAAAATGCCGAGCGGCAATTGCATCAAGCGAAAGGCGATGTTTAGCCAACTTACAGGGCCGTTGCCGAGACTCGCGGCGAATCCACTGTTGATGAGCACGTTCACCTGCACTGCGCTCGCGGCGATCACCGCCGGCCCCATCAGTGTGAGCACTGTGCCCACGCCGGCGTCGCGCCATTGAAAATCGGCGCGATATTTGTAACCAACGCGCCACAGCGCCGGAAATTGCGCCGCCAATTGCCACGTGCCGCCGATGAGTGTGCCGATCGCCAAACCGGTGAGTGACCGCGCGCCGAAATGCGGATCGAGCCACCAGCCGATGGCGACGCCGCCGATAATGGAACCGAGATTGAAGTAGCTCGAGGCCATTGCCGGCGCGCCGAAAACGTGTTTCGCATTGAGCATTCCCATCACCAGCGCCGCAAGGGAGACGAGGAGCATGAATGGCCACATGATCCGTGTGAGCGAAATCGTCAGTGCGGTTTTATCCGGCGGCCAGCTCCACCACGTCAGCAAATCGACCAGCTGCGGCGCGAAGATGATTCCCAGCAGCGTGACCGTGCTCATGAATACGGCGGTGAGCGTCACGACTTTGTTCGCCAGCCGCCACGCGGAGGCGTCACCTTCGGTTGCGATTTTTTTGGAAAACGTCGTGATGAATGCAGTTGAAAGCGCGCCTTCGGCAAACAGATCGCGCAATAAATTCGGCACCCGGAATGCCATCAAAAACGCATCGAGATTTTTTCCCGCGCCGAAAAGCCCGGCAAACACCTGCTCGCGAATGAGCCCGAGCACGCGGCTGCACAAAATTGCGATGCCGACGACTCCCGTCGCGCGCGTGCTTGCTTGCTGATCGTGCGCCGCAGCCATCGGCGAACAAAGAACAACGTCTCAGGATTTACGAAAGCAAAATCTCAGGGCAGCCTTGGTCGCGACATCGCACCTCTGGCCGTAAGCTACAAATCTCAGCGAACCTCAAAGCTGCTCGATTTTATAGCCGCGTGCCTTTAGTAACGCGAGTAGCCCTTCTGGACCGCCCATGTGTGCCGCGCCCACCACAACAAAGTAGGTTTGGCCGCTATGGAGATAACTCTCGATTTTCGGGATCCAATTCCGATTGCGCTGGCCTGAAAGCCTCTCGGTCATGGTAGGAAAGTCCCGGAATTCCTGGCGCCCCTTTTGCCATATCAAATCCACGTCACCGCGGCACCAAGCATCCACGATACTGGCCCCGCCGGATAAGTGGGCGGCGAGCTATTTCAAAAACAAACTCATAGTGCCAAAATCGATTATGGCGTGACAGTTGAACAGCAGATCGATTCCCAGAATTCCGTCGATTCGTGTGTTGCCCTGTTCAAGCGCGAAATTAGGTAATACTGCCGCGCCAAACTTTGCCGGTGGTACCTTAAAATCGCCGATCCTAAGATCGTCAATTCGTCCGGCATTCATCTGCCGCGCCGTCCCAGTCGTAAAACGTGCGGAGGCCCGTGTCGGTTGTAATGCGATTCCAAGCGATTTAAGCACAGCTTCGCTAAAGGTGGTGAGGAAAGCGCCCGTGTCGACGAGAAGCCGCCCGCTTTGTCCGTGAATCGAACAAGGCACAGTAAAGGCGCCATTTTCCTCCTGTCGCAAAGGTACCTGGGTAAATTTCTCCGGCAAAGCGACCGAAGCGAGTTGCAGCGGCCGTGACCGGTCGATTTTGAAGAAAACGAACTTCGTTTGACAATTAATTATGGCTTTGTGCCGGAGAAGGATGTCGGTGCCGAGCACACCATCAACGGCGAGGTTTTGGTTTCCCAGATGATTTGAGGAGGCGCTATAACTCCTGGCATTAAGCAGCGTTACCAGGCTGCTGCCCAAATTGATGTTTCCCGCTGTCACGTTTTGAGCGAAGGCAACGGGGAATAGCTCGCCATTAATTTTTGTAAAGTAGATGTAACGCAAGCTGCGTTGCGATGGCCTCACGTCGAATGATGCGGCCGCGTCAGCGTTTAGGATGATTTGATTAGCCCCTGTATCGACCAGCAGATTTGCTGGATGCCCATTGATACTGACGGATACTATCATTTTGTTCAAAGGCCCGTAATGCACCGGCACAGCCTTGTACCCGGGCAACTGTGTAGGCTGAACCTGTTTGGCCGCGCGGGAAACCGCGGCTGGCGTCATCGCGAGAAGAATGCAGACAATCCAAAGATAGCGAAGACGACCGTCATGAATTTTGAGGTTCAAAATTAAACTTCCCATCGTTGACTCAATACCGCGCACACTGGACACATTCATCACATCCCGGTTGAGCAATCGATGAATGTCCATAAAATGTTAAACCGTTCGGCCAAATGCGCCGCGAGCGCTTTGACGCCGAAGGTTTCGGTCGAGTAGTGACCGCCAAGGAGAAGATTCACGCCGAGTTCTTCGGCGGCGACGGCGGCCCAATGCGGCGCTTCGCCCGTAATGAACGTGTCGATATTATCTTCCGCGACGCGGTAAATTTCCGCGCCGACGCCTCCGGTAATAATGCCGATTGTCTTTGTCTTCTTCGGACCAGACCTAAACACCTTCACCTTCCCGTCTAACGACTTCTCCAGTTTGCTCACAAGTTGATCGCGAGCAATGGAAGCGCGCGCCCTCAAACCGATCAGTTGTCCTTTCTCTTCAAAGAATGGCGTTGTCGATCTTAAGCCGAGTGACCTGGCGAGTTGCGCGTTGTTCCCGACCTTCGGATGAATATCGAGTGGCAGATGCACGCTGTAGAGCGCGATGTCGTTTTCAAATGCGAGTCTTAATTGTCGATGCAACGATCGAGTGATCGGTTGCAATCCCGGCCAGAACAATCCGTGATGCACGAGCAGAAGGTCGACATCTTTCTTTGCGGCTTCACTCAAAACGCGCGTGGAAACATCCACGGCCGCGCCAATTTTCGTTACGCGGCCGGAATTTTCAATTTGCAATCCATTCAGCGCGTTTGGCCAGTCCTCGATCTCGCGAATGCGTAAATATTCGTCGGCGTATTCAACTATTTCGGAGAGCGAAGGCATTGCAGCACTCTGACTGGGAAAGGAAAAAATGCACGTTGCGAGTTGTGGAGGCGCTCGCTGCGGCGAACGCCGCTACAACCGTTAGATCACGCGCAAGTTTGCTTGACGAGTTCCGCGCATCTTGTGACCTTGAGTTTACTCAACGTGGAGTACACCGACGCACCTTCAACTCAGCCGCACCCGGTGAGCACGGACATGATGCCGTGTCCATATTGCGGCACGTTGTTGCCCAAGGATGCGGAGAGATGCACCCGCTGCGATTGGACGCGCCGCGCCACGGAAACAGCCGAACCAAGAGCGAGCGACGCGATGGCGGTGTTGCTCAGTGTCGTTCCCGGCCTCGGACACATTTACAAAGGACACAAAGTGGTGGGCGCGCTCCTCCTGTTTCTCGTCACCCCAATTGCGTTTGCCTTCGCACTCCTGGCCGCTTTTGCTTCCGCCGGGTTTGGGCTCGGCATCCTCGTTTTTTATTGGCTCGGCATCATGATTCACGTGTGGGGAATCGAGGATCGCGTGCCACCCGCGTCAGTCGATCAAGGCGAACAATATTGATCGTTAATTCGTGAATCGCTAAATCGACTATCGATTCTCGAATCACGACCCACGCACGGCGGCGTGAATCTCCTCCAGAATTTCACGCATTCCGTAGCGGAATTTCCAGTTTGGGTAGTGGGCTTGAAATTTCCGCACGTCGCTGACCCACCAGATGTGATCGCCGATACGGTTCGCCTCTTCGTAGTGCCAGGTTAATTTTCGGCCGCTGATTTCTTCGCACATCTCGATCGCTTCCAGCATCGAGCAATTGCAGTGGCGGCTGCCGCCGATGTTGTAAACTTCGCCTCCTCGCGGAGTGCGCATGAATTCGGCAAACGCCTCTACCAGGTCAAAGCTGTGAATATTGTCCCGTACTTGTTTGCCTTTGTATCCGAAAACGCGATAAGGCCGGCCTGACACCGCGCAGATCATGAGATAAGAAAGAAAGCCGTGCAGCTCGGTCCCCGCGTGCGCCGGGCCCGTCAGGCACCCGCCGCGAAAACAAACGGTCGGCATTTCAAAATAACGTCCGTACTCCTGCACGAGAACATCAGCTGCCACTTTTGATGCGCCAAAAAGCGAGTGCTTCGTGTAATCGATGCTCATCGTTTCGGAAATCCCCGGCTCATACTCGTGGCCCGGCTCGATTTCCCAGCGTTTCTCAAGTTCGCGCAGTGGCAGACGGTTCGGGGTATCCCCGTAAACTTTATTTGTTGATGTAAAAATAAACGGCGCTTCGGGACAAGAATTTCTTGCCGCCTCCAGCAAATTAAGTGTGCCATTCGCGTTGACCGTGAAATCGGTCTGTGGATCGCGCGCCGCCCAATCGTGCGATGGTTGCGAAGCCGTGTGCACGATCGCATCGATCTTGCCGTGATGTTGGTTGAACAATTCGCCGACCGCTCGGCCGTCGCGGATGTCAATGTTGTGATGTTCGTAACCGCGCACGTTCGCGATCAAGTTATCGCGCGTTTTCTTCGTGGAAGCTTCCGCGCCAAAAAATTGTGCGCGCATATCGTTGTCGATCCCAACGACACGCGCGCCGTCCTTGGCAAATCGCTTAACCGTTTCCGATCCGATCAATCCGGCTGATCCCGTGACGATGATCGTGCGCACGATGTCGATCTTAGCGTGAACCGTGCCGCAGAATCATTGACCGATGATCCACGTGATCTCGCTGCATTGCACACGCGCTGCGGGATACTGCGTGTCGCCGCTCAAAACGCGCTCGATCAGCTCGCTCTGTTTGCTTGCGTTCACGAGAAAGCAGCCATGTCGCGCATGATTGATGAGCGGAAACGTGAACGTTAATCGCCACGTGTTGAGCTTCGGAACGAAATTCGCGACCACGCGACGCAGAGTTTCTTGAACGGCGGCGGTTCCAGGAAATAACGAAGCTGTGTGTCCATCGTCGCCCAAGCCGAGCAAGATCAAATCGTGCCGATAAATTGCTTCGCCGCGCTGGGTGGCCAAAAGGTCGACGTGGTCTTGATATTCCTGCGCGGCAATTTGCGGCTCGATCTCGCCGCGCATCCGGATAATCGATTTTTCCGGAATAGCTGCCGGCACAAATAGTGTTTCGCTCGCCATCCGAAAATTGCTCCGCGCCTCATCCGGCGGAACGCACCGTTCATCGCCAAAGGTGATCAAAATTCTTTCCCACGGAAGATCATGGGCGATCCGTGCGATCTCGGAATAAACCGGGCGCGGTGTGTTTCCGCCGGAAAGCGCGATCCGGAACTCGTTCCGCTCCGCCAGCGCTTTGTGCGCAAGACCGACAATGAAATTTGCCGCGTCGGCGACGAATTTTTTTGTGCGGATAATCTCGCGGCTCATGCGCGACTCGATCAAATCGCGCAATGCGATTGGCCGCGCTTTTCCAGATAGCGCTGGTGATATTCTTCCGCGCGCCAAAACTTTCGTGCCGGCTCGATCTGCGTAACGATGGGCCGATTGAAGCGACCGCTCATGTCGATCTTCGATTTTTCCGCCGCTGCTTTTTGTTCGGGTGAATGATAAAAAATCACGGAGCGATATTGCGTTCCAACGTCAGGGCCTTGGCGATTCAACGTCG
>QHQE01000040.1 GCA_003219265.1 Verrucomicrobiota bacterium | reverse complement strand
CTTATTGTCGTTGCCATTCTCGCGCTGTTGTTCGTGCTGGAGCGGTTATTTCCGTTGCGAAAAAGGACGCGAGTGCTGGCCGGACGTCTGCTCGTAAATTTTTCGATTTCAGCCCTCACATTTCTTATCGCCGCTCTCCTGGTGCGACCGACAGCGCTGGCGACTCTGCACTGGGCGAACGCGAAAACCTTTGGCGTGATCCATCTCGTGCCGCTGCCGGCGCCGCTTGAGTTCGCGCTCAGCTTCCTTCTCATGGACCTCGCTTTTTACTATTGGCATATTGTCAATCACCGGGTCCCGTTTTTCTGGCGCTTTCACAACGTTCACCACATCGATCCCGACCTCGATGTTTCCACCGGTTTCCGGTTTCACTTTGGCGAAGTAGCGATGTCGGCCGTTTTTCGCGTCGTGCAGGTGAGCGTCATTGGACTCTCCGGCTGGGCCTTTGCCGTTTACGAGTTGGTTTTCCAGGCGAACACGCTTTTCCATCACAGCAATCTGCGGTTGCCGATCCGCTTCGAGCGGCTCTTGAACAAAATGCTGGTGACGCCGCGTATGCACGGCATCCATCACTCGCAAGTCCAGCCGGAAAACAACTCGAATTTCGGCGTCGTATTCCCGTGGTGGGACCGGGTTCACCGGACAATCGGGCTCAACATCGCGCAAGCGGAGATCGCCATCGGCATCGCCGGCTATTCGCAGCCGGACGACAACCAATTGCAAAACGCGCTGCTCATGCCCTTTCGCAAGCAGCGCGATTACTGGCGCCGCGCCGATGGCACAGCGGTGGAGCGAACGTCGCCGACCTCCCGACACCCCTCATCTTACCTGGCTGAGTAAGTGCTCAGGTCCCGATGCGCCGGAACGTGAAGGTCGTCTCCGGTTTGACGATCTCGCCGTTCATCTCGAGCAACGGATAGGCGAGGAAGTTGATCGGGCCGCTTGCGGGCGCGGGATCGACCACGAGGTCGCGGCCTTTCGTCAGCTCGAAACGGTTGGCTGGATTATGGCCGAAATAATAGCTGGCGAGCTTCGGATTCTTCCACGCTTCACTGATGTCCACCGGCACCCAACGTTCGTCAGCAAAAAATTCAGCCCAACAATGGTAGCCTTCGATTGCGCCTTCGTTCTTGTCCGCGGGAATGGTTGCGCCGATGGCAAAACGCGCCGGGATGCCGATGCTGCGCGCCAGCGCGATGAAGTAGGCGTGAAAATCGGAGCAGTTGCCGGTCCGCGCGTCGCAAGCATGAACGGCGTCGCCGCGGCCCCAACCAGTACCTGACTTGTCGTAACGCATCCGTGCTACCACATGATCGTAGAGCGCTTTCGCGCGCTCGAGATCATCTTTTTTTCCTGCTACCGCATCGAGCGCGAGCGTCTTAAATGTCTCGTTCACCGGCACCAGTTTTTCCGGGCGCAGATAACGGGCGACATCTTCGCCACTCGCGAGATAAGCAGCTTTTTCTCGTCGCACCACCCGATATCGCAGCTCAATCGTCTTGCCGCTATCTGTTGGCTGGGGATGGAGCACGCAGATGTCGTTGCCGTAATCGCGATCCTGCACTTTTTCCCATTTGATCGGGATGCTCAGCTCCTCCGCGGTCACGGTTTGAAAAGCATCGGTCTTGGCCAGTGGTATCCACACGCGGGCCTCGCCTTTGATCTCCGGCAGTCTGACCCGATAAACAAACTCGAACTGATCGGAGCCTTTGATAATGCCAGGCTCGCCAGCGGCGTGCATCGCAAGCGGGCCCGCCAGAAAAATGATGGACGCAATCAGAAACCGCATCGGAGTTCTCTGCCCTGAATGCTTTCGGGGCGGTGATTCGTTGGTCAGCTTACCGGCACTTTTTTCCACTTTCCGTTCTCTTCTTTCCAATTGTAGAGCGGCTTTCCATCCACCTTATGGACGGCGGTGTCTGTGACTTTCATGTTGCCCGGCTCTCCCGTCAGAAAGAAATCGATGTCGTAAGTCTTGCCGTCGGCGGCTTTCATATCCACGCAGGCGAAGTATTTTGCGCCGCCGAGGTCGGAGAGCCGGTCGTCGTGCACCCTTACCAAGTCGAGGGCGAGATTGTTGCCCTCATGGCTCACGTGAAACTTTCCGTCGCTGGCCTTTTTAGTTTCAGCCTCGATGTTTTTCTTAATCCCGGCGGAAATGTCAGCCGTACTGACGCGTTTCTGCTCGCCCTTTACCTTCTCGGGATGTTCTTTGGATTCCTTTGCTTTGGGATGTTCGGGATGCTCTTGCGCACCGACGGGCAGTGTCGGCGCCAGGAAAAAAGCAACCGCTGCTGCCAGAATAAGTCGTGTAAACATAAAGATTAATTCCTCCTTTTTTGCTTCGCCTGCTCATTATTCTGCACCAAGAGTCCCAATCAGAGCAAGCGAGAATCGAAATACATCGGCTTGCCAGACGTTGAGCAAAACCGGTAACATCGCGACTTAACCTAACTCGAAGATGCAAACCGTTGAATCTGCAGTGCGCGAACGTTACGCCGCCCGCGCAAAATCTACCGAAGCGGAACTTTGTTGTCCGGCGGATTATCAATCTGAATATCTCAAAGTCATTCCCGCGGAAGTGGTCGAGCGCGATTACGGCTGCGGCGATCCGTCGCGCTACGTGCGCGAAGGCGAAACGGTTCTCGATCTTGGCAGCGGCACGGGAAAAATCTGTTTCATCGCCGCGCAAATCGTCGGGCCGAAAGGCAAGGTCATCGGCGTCGATATGACCGACGAAATGCTCGCGGTCGCACGGCGCAACGCACCGGTCGTGGCGCAGCGGATCGGTTATGCCAATGTCGATTTTCGCAAAGGCCGCATTCAAGATTTGGCGCTCGATCTGGAACGGCTCGATTCGGAATTGAAACGCAGCCCGATCACCGACGCGGCATCATTTCTCGCGGCGGACGAGTTAGCGCAGGATCTGCGTTGCAAACATCCCCTGATTGCGAGCGATTGCATCGACGTGGTGGTTTCAAATTGCGTGCTTAATCTGGTGGAACCCAAATCGAAGCGAACGCTCTTCGAGGAAATTTTTCGCGTGCTCAAGAAAGGCGGTCGCGCCGTCATTAGCGACATCGTGAGCGACGAAGATGTTCCGGAAGAATTGCAAGACGATCCTGAACTTTGGAGCGGTTGCATTTCCGGCGCACTTACGGAAGAAAAGTTTGTCGCCGCCTTCGAGGACGCCGGCTTTTACGGAATTCGAATTCTGAAGCGCGACGCGGAACCGTGGCGGACGGTTCAGGGAATCGAGTTTCGTTCCGTTACGATCGAGGCGTTCAAGGGGAAGGAGGGCGAATGTTTTGAGCGCAATCAGGCCGTGATTTATCGGGGGCCGTTCAAGGAAGTGCTCGATGATGACAATCATCGGATGCAGCGTGGCCAGCGTTACGCGGTTTGCGACAAGACTTACAATCTTTACCACAAAGCGCCGTATCAAGATTCTTTCGAATTTGTCGATCCTATTATCGAAGTGCCGCCAACCGAGGCGAAGCCCTTCGATTGTTCGCGCACTTCGTTGCGCCATCCGAAAGAAACCAAAGGTCAGGCTTATGATGCAACCACGGAAGGCAACAACAAATGCTGCGACGGCGGGAGTTGCGGCTGATGACATTTCTCCTGCTCTTCCTGGCCGCGTGCTTTCTCGCCTACTCCAACGGCGCGAACGATAATTTCAAAGGAGTCGCGCCGCTCTTCGGCAGTCGCACTTGCAGCTATCGGACGGCAATTTCATGGGCCACGATTACAACCTCGTTATTCTAAGCGTGGTTGCTCGAATGTTCAGTGTTGACCGCGCCCGATTTTTTCAATGCGTTTCGCGCGATTCGACTGATGATGATTGTGACGGCGATGGTCGCGCCTAATCCGACGCCAAGCAGCAAATACCGCCAAACACTCGGCGGGGATTTGGCGGCAAGAGTCGCTTTTCCAACGGCACCAAGATAAGCATAGAGCAGCGTGCCCGGCAGCATGCCGATGGCCGAAATTAGCACGTAGGGCCAAAATCGAATCGCGGTAATGCCGTAGAAATAGTTACTGAGGTTGAATGGAATGAGCGGATTTAAACGGAGCAATCCGACGATCTTCCAGCCGTTCTCGCCGATCGCCCGGTCGATCGCATGAAATCGCGGATTGGAGCCGGCAAGATTCTGAATGCTGTCGCGAACAAGATAGCGCGCGACAAAAAACGCTAACGTCGCGCCGATTGTCGCGCCCGACAGCGCGACCGCCGTCCCACCGATGACACCGAAGAGAAGCCCGGCCGTGACGGTGAAAATCCATCCGGGCAAAAACAAGACTGTCGCGATGGCATAGGCGCCGATGAAAACGGCGATGCCAGCCGGACCAAGTTGCTGCACCCAATCGATAAGATTTCGGATCCAATCGCGCACGGGAAAGACCGCGGCCGCGGCCGACAAAGCAATCAGCACGAGCCCGAATACGATTAGCTTCGCATATTTCTTCATGCGTTAGCGGCGTCGGCCGTGCCGGTAAAGCCAGCGGAAAATCTTGCGTGCCGTCGGCGTTAAGCGCGTCTTATTGTACTTATCGCCTAACTTTCGCGCGAGCTCAGCGAAGGTTGGATAGACGTGAATTGTCGATGCAATTGCGCCGAGACCAATCCGATGACCCATCGCCAGAACGAATTCGGGCAACAAATCGCCGGCATGATCGCACACCAAGGTGGCGCCGAGAATTTGGTCGCTTCCTTTGGCGAGTAGGATCTTGGCGAAGCCGGCGCTCTCACTTTCGACAACAGCCCGATCCACTTCACGCAACTCTTGCACGATCAAGTTGTATTCGATGTTCTGCTTCTTCGCGGCGGATTCATTTAATCCGACGGTGGCGATTTCCGGATCGACATACGTGCACCACGGCACAACCGAGTAATCCATTTTCTGTCGCAGAAATTGGAACGGAACGAGTATGTTCCGCACGACCACCCGCGCTTGCGCATCGGCCATGTGCGTAAACTGAAATGGTCCGGTCACATCGCCCGCGGCATAAATGTGCGATTGCGACGTTTGCAGAAGGTCGTTTACGCGAATTCCTTTTTCGCCAAACTCAACACCGGCGGCCTTCAGATCCAGGCTCCGTAAGTTCGGCGTTCGCCCGATCGCGATGAGAAGCGCGTCGGCAAAAAAGATCAGCTCGACCGGGCGGTCTGACTCCGAAACACTTCGCGAGCCCCGATCATTTCGGGTTCGTCGATCTAACAACTCAAGCGCCACTTTGCCGGCGTTGGTCGCCGCCGCCGAGTGAGCGTCAGCATTTTTGACGATGCGCACACCTTCGCCAACCAGGCGGCGCTCGAGAAAATGCGCGACATCTCGATCTTCTTTCGGCAAAAGCTGATCGCCGCGCTGCAGAATGGTTACGTGCACGCCGAGACGGCAGAACGTTTGGGCCAGCTCGCAGCCGATCGGTCCGCCACCGAGAATAATCATGCTCTCCGGCTTCGCGCTCAGTTCGTCGAAGATCGTTTCATTGGTGAAAAACTTGACCGTTTCAATCCCGGCAATGTTGGGAATCGTCGCGCGAGAACCCGTGGCGATGACAAGATTCTTCGCGCGCAAAATCTCGTCGCCAACTTGAACTTCGTCCGGCGACAGAAACTTGGCTTCGCCGCGAAAAACATCGACGCCGAGAGATTCGAAACGTTCCTGCGAATCGTTCGGCGCAATCTGGGCGCGGCGCTGGCGCATTCGCTCGAAGATTTTCTCAAAGGCAAAGCGCGGCTCTTGTCGAT
>QHQE01000039.1:6695-8530 GCA_003219265.1 Verrucomicrobiota bacterium | reverse complement strand
CGCGCGAGCTCGCCCGATTACACGGCGGCGATCTAAGACTAGTCGGTTCCGAAAACGATTGGACGGAGTTCGAGGTGCGCTTTCGGGTTGCGCAGCAAGCACCAAGTCGGGCTGCGGAAATGGTATGAAACTGCTGCCGACTTTAAGCTTTTGTCTTCTCGTTTGCACAGTGCGCGCAGTCGAAGTGGATGATTTACTCGACCGGCTCGATACCGCGCTCACCCTCGCTGCCTTTCAAGACAATCTTCGTGCGCGATTGAGCGGCACGATTGATCTTGAAGCTTACCACTTCCAACAGCCGGCGCCTGGTCTCATCGACTCAAAGATCGACAATCTCTTCAATCCGCGTCTCACGCTGTTTCTCGATGCGCAACTTGGGTCGAAAGTTTATTTCTTCGCGCAGGTGCGACTCGATCGCGGCTTCGATCCCAGCAATCACAGCGCTCAGATTCGTTTGGACGAGTATGCGCTTCGGATTACGCCTTGGGAGGACGGCCGTTTTACTTTGCAGGCCGGCAAATTCGCTACCGTCATCGGCAATTGGATCCCGCGGCACTTGTCGTGGGACAACCCGTTTATTAATGCTCCGTTAATTTATGAAAACGTCACGCCCATTCAGGATAAATCCGCTCCGGCTTCACCACTGTATTTCATCTACGGGTTGTTCTACAACCAAAAGTATGCGTTCAATCCGGTAATCTGGGGACCCAGCTACGCGAGCGGGGTTTCTGTTTCAGGACGACTTGGCCAGTTCGATTACGCCGCCGAAGTGAAAAACGCTTCGCTCTCATCGCGGCCGGAATCATGGAATGCGACTGAAATTGGCTTTGATAATCCCACCGTCAGCGCGCGCATCGGGTTTCGGCCAAATCAAATGTGGAACTTCGGATTCTCCGCGAGCGATGGCGCGTATTTCCGGCCCGAAGCGATGCGGACGTTGCCTTATGGCAGTGATATCGGGGATTATCACGAACGCGTTCTGGGCCAGGACATCAGCTTCGCCTGGCATCACTTGCTACGAAGCGCGTTTCGAAGTCCCGGGCGTCGGCGACGCCGACACATTTGCTTATTATTTCGAAGCGAAATACAAATTCACTCCGCAGTTTTTCGGCGCGGTCCGCTGGAACCAGCAATTCTTCGCCGATGTGCCCGACGGATATGGAGGAAGTATTCCCTGGGGCAATGATATTTGGCGTGTTGATATCGCGGCCGGCTATCGCTTCACACCGCACGCGCAACTCAAGCTGCAATACAGCTTTCAGAAGGAAACTTCCGGTCCAGGCGACGACAATCATCTGATTGCGGCGCAATTCACGCTGCGTTTCTAAACAGCCCATTTAATCGTGCATATTCTAGTGGTGGAAGACGAAGTCCGGTTGGCGCGACAGATCGCCTCCGCTCTGACTGAGGCTGGTCATGATCCAATCGCGGTTCACGATGGCGAAGCGACTTTGCGCGCAGCGCTGGAGACCCCTTTCGATTTGATCGTGCTCGATCTCGGCCTGCCCCGGATAGACGGGTTTGAAGTGTTACGCCGGCTGCGCGCGCAACATGTGACCAGCCGTGTTCTCATCCTCACCGCGCGTGGGCAAGTCGCGGATCGTGTGACTGGATTGCATCTCGGCGCGGACGATTATCTGGCAAAGCCATTTGCCATGCAGGAACTGGTCGCGCGCGTACGTGCGCTCGGACGCCGTTATCCCGAGGAACCCGCGGTCCTCTTGCGCGTGGGCGATCTCACCCTCGAGCTGGTAGACCACACGGTCTGCCGCGGCACGGGCCAAATCGAGTTGTCTGCGCGCGAGCTAATGCTGCTGAAGGTGCTCATGCGGGAG
>QHQE01000039.1:6044-6598 GCA_003219265.1 Verrucomicrobiota bacterium | reverse complement strand
ATCCACACCGTGCGTCACGTTGGCTACACGATTCGCGAACCACTATAAACTCCGCTCGTCGCTTCGAAAACTGGCAGATCCCAGACAGAGGGTTTAGGCGCGCAGAAGACTGCGCATTGATCACGTGCTCCGACGGTCCGCAAAAGTAACAATCGCGTTACTTTTCCAGTATTGCGTGCGGCAACAGATTGTTGCAACTCCACGGTATGAGATGGAGTAATCAATGCCCTGGCACACGCAGCGGTAATAATATCTTGACTGACCATATGCTCTCCGCATTGACTAAATGATTGTTGCGATGAAAAGCTCTTCACTCCGCATCGCCGCAATAGTGGTGACTATCGCTCCGCTTCTGGCTTTCTGCCCGACCGTGGCAAGCGGCGCCATGGTTACGGTGACGGTCGGGGACAACTGCTTGTGTTTCGTGCCTCCATCGGTCACGATCCAAGCGGGCGATACCGTGCAGTGGACTTGGAGCTCCAGCGGCCACAGCAGCACCTCGGGTACCGGGTCACCCAATGGACTCTGGGACTCTGGGATTCGCAACCAGGGAG
>QHQE01000039.1:0-6033 GCA_003219265.1 Verrucomicrobiota bacterium | reverse complement strand
GCCTTGTTACTCTTACGTCGGCTTTTAATTTGCCGAACAGATCGCCGGAGCTGTCGTCGCGGTTGGCTTCCGTCAGCACAGCAACTCCTACTCCCGGGCCGGCTACGCTTGGAAACATTTCGACTCGACTACAAGTAGGTACCAGTGACAGGGTGATGATCGCCGGCTTCATTGTTCAAGGAAGCTCTCAGAAGACGGTGCTCATACGAGCGCTAGGTCCATCGCTTACCCAGTTCGGCGTGCCTGACGTCCTGGCGAATCCGCAATTGGAGTTGCATGACGTCAATAGCCTCATTGGGATGAACAATGATTGGCAGACCACGCAAATCGGCGGCGTTATTACCTCAGACCAGGTAGCGGAGATTCGAAACAGCGGACTGGCTCCAAGCGATCCGCTCGAGTCCGCTCTTATAGCCACGCTGCCGCCGGGGAACTACACCGCGATTGTGAGCGGCGTCAATAACACCACGGGCAACGGCCTCGCGGAAGTTTACGATTTAAGCCCAAACAGCGGATCCCTCCTCGCCAACATCAGCACGCGCGGTTTCGTGCAAACAGGAGACAACGTCATGATCGGTGGATTTATCGTTGTGACTCAACCCACGAGAGTAATTATTCGAGCAATCGGTCCATCGCTTAGCCAGTTCGGCGTGCCTGACGCCCTGGCCAATCCGCAATTGGAGTTGCACGACGCCAATAGCCTCATTGCCCAGAATGACGACTGGCAGACGACACAGATTGGCGGAATCATTACAAGCGACCAAGTGGCGGAGATTCAGAACAGCCACCTGGCGCCCACTAATCCAGCGGAATCAGCCATCATTGCCACGCTGCAGCCGGGGACCTACACCGCGATTGTGCGCGGTGTCAATAACACCACGGGCAATGCCCTCGTGGAAGTTTACGACTTGCAGTAAGCGTAGCCGTTCTGTAGCCGTCTGTGGGCGGCGCCATCAAAACAAAGCCATGCACCACCACATCGAACCGCTCGGCCAAGCCGCGCAGAAATTCGAGAGACTGACTTTGGTCCCGGTCACGCGCGAAAATTCTTTGCCGAGCGTGAGATGAATACCCGATTATCCCCTCGCCTGAAGCTGCTGGGAATTCTCACGGCCTTCCTCGGCCCAGCGCTCGCCGCCGTGAGCGAGGAACAACCGGACGCGAAAGAGAAGTGGGCAGCTCCTGCAGGAGAGGCACGAAAGAGAAATCCCGTTGCTATCAACGAGTCTTCCCTCGCGGCGGGACAAAAAATCTATCTGAAACGTTGCGTGGCGTGTCACGGAAAGACAGGAAACGGCGATGGACCTGATGCGGTTGATCTTGGCATTCATCCGGCCAAGCTATCCGATCCAGGGTTGCGCGAAGAAGCAGATGGCGCGCTTTTCTGGAAAATTACTGTGGGCAAAAAACCGATGCCGAATTATGGCACGCGGCTTTCGCCCACCGACCGCTGGAACGTGATCAACTATCTTCGAACGCTCGCCAGGAGGTGACCAAAAAAAATGAAGAAGATCCGACATTATTATTTGGCAGCGGTTATTCAAAGCGCCCTGCTCGCAGTGGCGTCTCCGGTCGCTCGCGCCCAAGACGCGACAACAGACGGATACGTCACCAGAAAAGAATACGAGGAGCTTAAAGCCCAGATGCTGGCGATGAAGAAAGAACTGGACGCTATTAAGAAAGAAAAAGGAGCGATTCCAAAGCAAGAGAGCGCCGAAGGCCAAGCCATCGTGGACATGCATAAGGAGGTCGCCCCGCCAGTCGTCGAACCGGAAGGACCAATGCTCGGGACGACCAAATTCTACCTTGCCGGCTGGGCCGAGGGCATGTTCGAGGCGCGTAACGGCAGCGTTTCCACCTTCTCGGCCTCTTTCAATCCGATCTTCCTTTGGGAATTGAGTCCGAAGCTTTTATTCGAGAGCCGGCTCGAGATCGAGCCCAGTGGAAGCGGGACCAACGTGAATCTCGTGTACGCGCAGCTCACATATCTGCTCAACGACTACATAACCCTGGGCGTCGGAGAATTCTTCAGTCCGAGTAATGTTTTCGTCGAGCGCTTCGAGGCGCAATGGATCAATAAACTGCCCGACCGCCCGCTTGCTGTTTACCATGGCATCCTGCCAAATATATCGGTCGGCGCCGAAGTGCGTGGGGGATTTCCGATCGGTCCGACCCGCGCGAACTACGCCCTTTATGTTTCCAACGGTCCTACCCTCAATACCTTCGATCCTCGCACCGCGGGCACGCTCGATTTCAGCAGCTACACCGATAACAACGACGACAAGGCGATTGGCGGCAGAGTTGGTTTTCTCCCCATTCCGGGAGTCGAAGTCGGTTATGGCTTTGAAACAGCGAAGCCGGGCTTCCAAGGAACCACGTTCGCTCACGTTCGTTCGTTACTTCAATCCGTTGATCTGGAAGTTACCCGCGATTCCGACCTGTTGAAGGGCCGCATCGATCTGTACGCGCAATACGCATGGAGCAAAGTCGATCACGCCGTCTATGACCCCGATGGCTCACTAGGGTTTGGCCCGCTTTCGCTTACGGGCAAACGCGATGGCGGTTACGCGCTGGTCGCGTATCGCCCAACGAAAATTGATATCGATTTCATACGGAACCTCGAAATGATCTTCCGCTGGGATCATCTCAGTCGTGCTCCGAGCGGACTCGGCGCGCCGGAGGAAGAACGCTGGACTCTTGGGCTCGATTATTGGCTTAGCCCGAGCACTGTAGTGAAAGCCGCGTATGAGTGGGACAATCCGCGGGGCGAGCGCAATAGAAACGCCCTACTTCTTCAAGCAGCTATGGGTTTCTGAACAGAGGAATTGCATGATCGCGACGTTGAATTTCATCCGAGTCCCTGTGATCGGGCTGGTGCTGTTCGTGCTAGCGGGTCTAGCCTGGAACGCTTCTGCGGGTTCGAAGGAAAAGCGCCAAAAACAAGACGCCTCCTCCGCCTCAGATTCTTATATGGGACTAAGCGGTGAAGAGCTTTGGTCTAATAATTGCCTGCGCTGTCACAACATTCGACCGCCGACAATGTATAGCAACGCGCAATGGGATGTGATCGTTCATCACATGCGTATCCGTGCCAACATCACCGGCCAGGAACAGCGGGCCATCGTCGAGTTCCTAAAGTCTTCGAAGTGAAGGCGCGTAATTCACGGCGAAGAAGATTACTGTAGAAGGCGTTTACATCATCGCGTTATCGCGCCTCGAGCATGATCGAGCATCTCAGCAAACCTGAGTACGTCCACGTTTTGCTGAATGCATTGCCGGTCCACGGACTGGCTGTGGGTGTGCTCGGCCTGGTCATTGCGCTCTTGTCGAAAACCAGGGCAGCTCGCGTAACCGCGCTCGCGCTGGTGATGGTGAGCGCTGCGTCAGCATGGCCGGTTTATCACTACGGGGAAGCCGGGTACGATCGCGTGAAATCAATGGTTGATGAAGCCGGAGATAAATGGCTCGACGAGCACATGCGTCGCGGCAAGCAGTTGATTTACGTCTTTTACGTTGTCGCTGCGCTGTCTGCTGTCGGGATTGTAGGAGAGTTTGCTGCGCCGAAGGCAGCCGTTCCGCTGGCCATCGCGACGCTGATTCTCGCGGCGGCAAATCTCGGTGTTGGCGGTTACATCGCCTACGCGGGCGGTCGTGTTCGGCACAAAGAGTTCCGGTTCGAAGCACCGCCCGAACCACAACCGGAGCAGCATCATGATGACTAGGATTCTGTTTCTGTCGGCAGCGTTTTGTTGAGCGGATGCAACATTGTCGCGACAATCTGATTGTCATTCACTGGGTAGTGAATTTAGCCGGAAATTTGCGGAGAAGAACTTATGACGAGGATGCGGTTCGCCGAAGTTTTCCATGACAGTGGTGGAAGTTTTCATCGGACGCCTACGACAAAAATGGGAGATTCTCCGCTGATTCACACTGCGCGCCACGTCGGCTACACGATTTTGCGAATCAAGCGCCCCTTCCGGCGAGCCGCAAAAGTAACAATGGCGTTACCTTTCATATAAGGCGCATCGCGTAGAACGCTGCGATTCTATGGATATGAAGCCGATGAATAACTTTGCAGCGTCATCGTTGCTTCGACGTAAAACCCAACATCAAACTAAATAAATGAAGGAGACCGCCATGAATAAAGTCGACACGCAGATAAATGATCTCAGCAACGGACAACAGCTTAGTATGGACGAGAACGTGGAAGAGAAAGTGAAACCGTTCAAACGCTCTCTCAGCCGCCGCTCGTTTTTGGGCAAATCACTCGCCGTTGGCGCAGGGACGATCGGTGCCGGGTGGCTATTGACTGATCGCACACCGGCGTATGCCACAGGCACACTCATACAAGGTGACGCGGATATTTTAAGATTTTTGTCCGCGGCCGAAATTCTGGAAACGGATTTATGGCAACAATACAACGAGCTGGGTGGCATCCAGGACAGCGAAGTTCCAGGCGGAAGTGGGAGTAAGCTCTACACCAAAGCCCTTTCCAGGCTCGATTCGGACATGGATCAATACATCCACGACAACACAGAGGATGAATTTACTCACTTCACCTTTATTAACGCCTACCTTGTCTCGAGGGGCGCACAGCCAGTCAACCTGGATCAGTTTCGCACATTACCGAGCAGCCAAGCGACCGGCGCCCAGCAAATTGGACGGTTGACCAATCTCATGCAGCTCACCGTCGACACCAGTTGGTGGACGAAATACCGCAGCCGCTCTGGGAACCCCGACCTCGGTGACACGTTTCCGCCCGCAGTTCCCGGCTTATTGCAAGGGCAATTTCCAGCGATTCCTCGAAACGATGATGATCTTCGCCCTAACAAACATATCCAAGCGATCGCCAATACAGCGGGATTTCATTTTGCTTTTATTGAGCAAGGTGGCACGAGTCTTTATCCGTCGCTGGCCCAGCGAGTCACTGACGTTGAAGTGTTGCGGGTCTTGCTCAGCATTGGCCCAACCGAAACCGCACACTTCCAGACCTGGCATGACAAGGCCGGCAACGTGATTCCTTTGACCGATCCCACCAATGGGTTGGTCTTTCCGGATCTTAATTCTCCCCCATTTGGTGGCGAGGATTTCCAGACCAATCTGATCATGCCTGAGCCGTGCCCCTTTCTGAACCGAACGTTTCCGGTCTGCTCGATCATTCGGCCGACCGAGACGACTGGCGCAGCAATGGGCGCACTCAATGCATTGACTGCTGACGGCCTGTTCAGAGGCCAATCGCAGGCGTTTTTTACTTTCCTAACCCAGCTGGCGCAGGCTGCGGATGCGGCCCAGCGCGGTTGCTAAAAAAGGCTCGGCAGGTCAAATGAGTTGTGGGCGGCCAAGTTGGCCGACCCACAATTTATCTTTTCGGCGCGGGCCTCCCAGCAATTCACCATCGTCAATTGACGAATCGCATTCCATTGCCAAGACCGGCTTCTTTATTCGAAGAACCTTTCAATGGACTGTGACAATTGCGTGCAGGAGTCTTCGCGACATTGATGACTCGCGTGGGTTAGGCTTCTAAAAGGCTGTTTGATATTCGAATGCACAAAATCAACTCAATCGTGATGCACGCACCGAAGATGTTGATCTTTGAAACGGCGGCGAACCTGGAATTGTGGCCGAAAATTCTACCGCACTACCGTTACATCCACCATCTCGAGCGCAGTCCGAATCGTAACGTCGTCGTGATGGCGGCAACGCGCTCCGGAATTCCGATCTCGTGGACCTCCGAGCAAATCATTGAGCGCGAGAAATGCGAAGTGCGCTTTCATCATTTGAAAGCGTTTACAAAAGGAATGTACGTCATCTGGACATTCGAAGAGACGCCTAATGGCATCCTCGTAAAGATCACGCACAATTTGAAATTCCGGGTGAAGATTCTGGCGCCGTTGGTCGACAAAATCATCGGTGATTTTTTCATTCACAACATTGCCAACAAGACATTGCGCTGTATGAAGGCATACGTGGAAACAAGGGCAAACGAAGTGACCGCATGAGCCGAAGGCGCGCGGTCATTACCGGACTCGGTCC
>QHQE01000038.1 GCA_003219265.1 Verrucomicrobiota bacterium | reverse complement strand
GAGCGACGCCGGACACGATCTCAATATCGACTGGAACGAGTGCCGGCGAATCCTCGGAAATGGAATTGCCGAGCGCGTGCGCGGCTTGAGTCTGCAAATTTACGAGGCTGGCCGCGATCATGCCGCGCAGCGCGGAATCATCGTTGCCGATACAAAATTCGAATTTGGAACAGTCGATGGGAAACTGCTCTTGATCGACGAATGTCTCACGCCCGATTCGTCGCGCTTCTGGCCGAAGGACCAATACGGGGTCGGGCAAAGTCCGCCGAGTTTCGACAAGCAATTCGTGCGCGATTATCTGGAAACCCTTGATTGGAATAAAACGCCGCCGACGCCGAAGTTGCCGCGCGAGGTGATCGAAAAAACTTCCGCAAAATATCTCGAAGCTTTCCGCCGCCTAACGAGTAGCGAGATCGCGACCCCTTAGATCAATCCTACTGCTCCATCCATGCGCCCGAGCGGAGCCTTCCGCCTGAAATAAGATGTCACCAACCCGGCCCGACATTTGTTTATCATGACCGACCAGCAGCGATTCGATACGATCGCGGCGCTCGGCAACTCGCGGACGCGCACCTCTCAATTCGACCAGTCGCACGGGCAACCGGAGTTGACACCACGATGACTATATTTCGGCCGGCTCAAAATCGAATCCGAAACCGGTGTCTAACCCAACAACTCTTTCACCATGGAGCGCTCCTCCTTCAGCTCAGCGACGGAGGCATCGATCTTCGCGCGACTGAATTCGTTGATCGGGACGTTCTGCACGATTTCCCATTTGCCGCCGCGCACGCGAACGGGAAATGACGAGATCAAACCTTTTTCCACGTCATAACTTCCGTCGGAGCAAACGGCGACGCTGTGCCAATCGTCGCGTGGCGTGTCATTCGTCAGAAAACGCACGGTATCGACAATCGCATTGGCAGCGGAGCCCGCTGACGACAAACCACGCGCCTTGATCACGGCAGCGCCGCGCTGCTGCACGCTCGAAATAAATTCTTCCTTCAACCATTTCTCATCGGCGATGACTTCATTTGCCGGATGATTGTCGATCTTTGCGTTATAGAAATCCGGATACTGCGTCGCCGAGTGATTTCCCCAGATGGTCATATTCGTCACGCGCGTGATTTCCACGCCGGCCTTGTGCGCGAGCTGGGCGCGCGCGCGATTTTCATCCAGCCGCGTCATGGCAAACCAGCGATGGGGCGGAATCTCCTTTGCGTTGTTCATGGCGATCAAGCAATTGGTGTTGCACGGATTTCCGATCACCAGCACGCGCACATCGGCGGCCGCGTTCTTCTCGATGGCCTGGCCTTGGCCGACGAAAATTTTGCCGTTAATACCGAGCAAATCTTTGCGTTCCATGCCGGCTTTGCGCGGAATACTGCCGACCAGCAACGCCCAGTTAACATCGCGGAACCCTTCATCGAGATCGGCCGTCGGCACAACCGATTGCAAAAGCGGAAAGGCGCAATCGTGCAATTCCATCACCACGCCTTCGAGCGCGCCGAGCGCGTTCGGAATTTCGATCAAATGCAACGCGATGGGTCGATCCACGCCAAACATTTCGCCGGAAGCGACACGAAAAATGAGCGAGTAACCAATCTGGCCGGCTGCCCCCGTGACAGCGATTTTAAGCGGAGACTTCATAATCTAATTAGCCATAGACGCCGTGCTGAGCAATGCCGAAGGATCAATGACGAAGGGCGAAGGAAGCGCGAATGCTCAAATGACGAAGTCGAATCGTTATGAATTCGTCATTTTGATTTTGTCATTCCTTCGTCATTAGGCATTCGTGCTTCGTCATTATCTCCGCCCTGTCTTTTCCAGCAGTTCGCAAATCAAGTGCATTCGTCGGCGCTCTTTTCGGCTGGAACGTAATTCGGAGATCGTGCGTTGCATCCGCCGCACCCAATTCGAACTTGCCGCCGTGCCGGGGACGTTGAAGCGGTATTTGCGCGCGAGCAGATCGGTGATCATGACGATGGCAATCCAGGCTTCACTTTGGAAAAGCGCTTCCATGACGGCCGGATAAAAATCGTTTTCGAAATCATTCTTGTCGATCTTCGGATTGAACCCGGCAAAGTGCGCAATCTTTTCCAACTCGAATCGCGACTGCTCCGATGTCGATGTCTTCCTCTGGAAAGCGTCCTCCCACAGAGCGCGAAGCGGCTTGTGATCATGCGTGGCATAAGTCGCGACCGAAAGGCGTTCATATTCGCCGCCCGGCGTGACGCGGTCGTGATAAAACTCCCATTGCGGAATCTTGAACCCGGCGATGCCTAACGAACGCAAATTTGGACGCACGTAATCAGGTACTGTCCCAAGATCTTCGCCGATCACACGGGCCGCGCCGGCCTCTTCGAGAACAACGCGCAAATATTCCTGGCCTTCACGCCGATTCGCCTCGCCATTTTTCGCGGTCGAATCGTCGTGCGGGGCGAAATGCGGCGCGCGTCCGCCAGTTCGTTCCAGCATCTGGCTCCAATCGAGCGGGAGAAATTCTTTGTTGCGTCGTGGCCGCCAGGGGAATGCATAGATCCGATAAAATCCCAGTACATGATCGATGCGAAAAAGATGAAAGCTGCGCCGCACGCCGCGAACGCGTTGCCGCCACCAATCGAAATTTCGATTGCGCATGACGTCCCAGCGGAAAAGCGGAATGCCCCAGTTTTGCCCCCATTTTTGCGTGAACTCGTCGTCCTTGAAATAGGATTCGGGCGGGGCGCCGCCGGACCAATCCAGCGCAAATTCATCGCGCCGCGCAAAAACATCCGCGCTGTAATAACTCACCCCGAACGGGATGTCGCCCATGAGCGCGACACCGCGTTCTTCCGCGTAGGATTTGACCGCCGACCATTGTTCGTGCGCAATCCATTGCACGTAGCAGAAAAACATTTCGCGCCCGGCAAATTTTTCTCGCGTTTTCGGTGATTGCCGATCCAACCAAACGCGCGCCAGCTCGATTCTTCGATGCTGCGCCGGCCACTTGTCCCACGCTTCGCTTTCGCCGTTCTGTTCCATGAGCGCGCGGAAAAACGCGTAATCATTGAGCCAGGCAGCTTCTTGCGCGCAAAAATCTCGAAATGCGGATTGATTGCCTCGCCTCCCGGCTCGCCAACCCTCACGGGCCGACCCGTCCATGTCGCTCGGCTCCCGCCGGTTCCATTGTCGGTCTTTGCTCGCCTGTTCGCGAAAATTTGCGAATGCCTTCTCGAGCAGGCGGCGCTTCATTTTCTTCACGCGACCGTACTTCACCCGTCCTCGGCGAAGTCGCGCAAGATCGACATCGGCGAGCGCCGCCTCAAAATTTTCGCGCGTTAAGTCTTTAGGCGACCCGGGCGCGAGATGAAGCGTGGTCGGCTCGATCGCCATGGCGCTGATCGCGTTGTAGGGGCTGTTATCGCCGCCGGTTTCGTTGATTGGTAAAAGCTGAACGAGTTTAAAGCCGCTCTCTGCCGCCCAGTCGATGAACTCGCGCAGCGTTGCGACATCACCGATGCCAAGATCATTCTCGCTGCGCAGCGCGAAGAGCGGCGCGAGTACGCCAGCGATTCTTTTTTCCGGCGAAAGATTCACGGGAAAATGACGAATGACGAATGACCAATGACGAAAGAATGGCGAAATCCGAATGACGAAAAAAACAGCGGTGCGCTTTCGCTCATTTAATCATTCGGGCTTGGTCATTGTCTTTGCACCTGCCAGTCTTCGACGAGCGTGTTCGGAATTTCTTTCAAAAAACGAGATGGCCGCTGGAAAACATCGCCGTAGCCGCCACTTAGGCGCATGTGTGGAAAGGTGAGATAAAGCTCATCGCGCGCGCGGGTGATGGCGACGTAAAACAACCGGCGCTCTTCTTCGAGCGCGTCGCGGGTATCGAGCGAACGAGCGCTTGGGAACATTCCGTCGGTGAGCCAGATAATGAAGACGGTGTGAAACTCCAGACCTTTCGCCTGGTGAACCGACGAAAGATTGACCGCTTCTTTGTCGGACGTTTGGTTCGGCGCAGCTTCTGCATCGACATTGCTGATAAGCGCAAGTTGCGAGAGAAATTCGTGCACGTCTTTGAATTGGCGCGCAAAAGCCGCGAGCTGATTCAAATCCTCGCGGCGCAACTCGTAGTTCGTGAAATTCAGTTTCGCGTAGTCGTCGTAAATCGCTTCCACGACCGACATGATCATTTCCGACGGCGCGTTCGGCTGACCAGTGGGCGCAATTTCATCGAGCGTATGCGCGAGTTGTTCCCAGGACTTCTTTGATCGCGCGCCCACCTTCATGGCGAGCAAGTGCTCGCCAAAGTTGTAACCGGGGTCGCTGACCCCCGTTGGCGCTGACGTCGCTTCCGGGCCGCGGTCAGCGACCGCGGCTACAGCGCCGATCGATTTACCCCAAGCATTCCAAAGATTGTCCGCGCTGCGATTGCCAATGCCAGGAAGCAATTTCACCATGCGCTTGAACGCGACCTCATCGCGCGGGTTCGCCGCGAAGCGCAGGAACGACGTCACGTCTTTGATGTGCGCTTGTTCAAAAAAGCGAATGCCGCTCGTGATCTGATACGGAATGCCGCGGCGGGAGAGCTCGAGTTGCAGCTCGATCGCGTGATAATGCGCGCGATAAAGCACGGCGATGTCGTTCAGATCGACATCTTCATCGCGCAGCTCCAAAATCCGTTGCGCGACGAACTGCGCTTGTTCGCTCCCATCGTTCAGCGCCACGACCGCCGGCTTCACCGCGTTTGAGTCGCGCGTCGGCGCAAGATTCTTGCGAAATTGTTCGACATTGGAGGCGATTGCCGCGTTCGCTACCTCAAGAACCTCCGGCACGCTTCGATAATTCATCTCGATTTTGAAAACCTGCGCGTCCGGATAACGTTTCGGAAATTCGAGAATGTTTTTGAAATTGGCGCCGCGCCAGGAGTAAATCGATTGCGCGTCATCGCCGACCACCATGACGTTGCGATGATCGCGCGCCAGCGTGTCGATCAAATCCGCCTGGATCTTGTTCGTGTCCTGATACTCATCGACCAGGATGAATTGAAATTGCCGGCGATAAAACACCCCGACCCCCTCGTGGTGTTGCAACATCAACAAGGTCTTCTCGAGCAGGTCGTCGAAATCCATTGAGTTAGTCGCCTTTTTCTTTTTCTCGTAACGCGCGTGCACATCTTTGATCTTGTCGAGCAACGGCAGGAAATAAGGAAACTTTTCCCCGAGCAGTTCCTCCATCGGGGTCTCGGTGTTGACGACAAAGCTGAAGATTTCCGCGAGCACGTCGCCCTTCGGAAACCGAATCTCCTTCGGATCAATTCCTGCGCTCGCCACTACCGTATTGATCAAATCCTTTTGATCTTCGCGGTCCATAATTGTGAACCCGCTCGAGTAGCCGAGCGCGCTGCCGTGGCGGCGCAGCATCCGGTTACCGACTGAGTGAAATGTGCCGCCCCAAAGTCCGCTGGCATCGACCGGCAGCAAATTCGCGACCCGATCGAGCATCTGCCGCGCGGCTTTGTTCGTGAACGTGAGCAGCAAAATGTTGCGCGGGTCAATTCCGTTCTCGAGTAGGTACGCCACGCGATAAGTGAGCGTGCGCGTCTTCCCGCTTCCCGCGCCGGCGATTACCAGCAGCGGGCCAGGCGGCGCCGTCACGGCTGCGAGCTGCTGCTCGTTTAGCTCCGCCGCGTAATCGATGTGAATCGATGTCGATCTTGGCGCGCGTTGCAATGTGTATTGACGAGGCATGGAGGAGTCGAAACAAAATCACAGAATCCAACCTTGTCGATTGCGTCTTGAAGTGAAGATTGTTACTGGGGTGAAAACATCGAATTTAAATGATAAAACCTCGGAGGAGCCTCCAACGAGCCTTGAAGAGTACGTCAATGCGCATGTGCCAGAGCAATTTAGGTATTGGCTTTTGCACCAGCGCAGCTATGCGGATCGGTTTAATTGGCTTCGGGCTGATCGCGAGCGCGGCAAACGTGAGAAGGAACGGCGTATCGTCGATCAATGGGCGGCGGCACGCTACCGCGAACGCAATGCCTGTCCGTATGTGCAAATTGAATCGTGTGCTCCGCCGCTTCCGGACTGTCAGCTGGTCGATAGAGTGGGTCAAAAAATCGGCGTCGAGGTCACGGAGTTAGTCGATCAAGCCACAGTCGAGCAGAACAGATACGCCTCCTATCATTGGAAGGAGTATTCGGCCGATGGATTGTTTTCAGCGACGCTTAGAG
>QHQE01000037.1 GCA_003219265.1 Verrucomicrobiota bacterium | reverse complement strand
CGGATTTATGAAACGCACGTACCAGCCATCCAAACGCACCCGCAAACGTCAACATGGCTTTCGCGCACGCATGAAAACCAAGGGCGGACGTGCCACGCTCGCCCGCCGGCGCCAGCGCGGGCGAAAACGATTGCTGCCAAAAGGAGTGGAAAGGCATTACGCCCGTCACACGCAGGCTTGATCGATTTTCTCTTGCCCGAGATTCCGCTAAAGATCGGCAATCGAAAATCTGCCGCACCGCCAAGGTCGCGAGCGCAAAAGAATTTTGGAGTGCGCGGACATGTCCGCGCTTTGACCAAGGGGCAAACATGTAGCCGCACACTTCAAACTTCGATCGGCGGGGGCGGATCAGTTTTTCTAACAATCGAAAATCGACAATCTAAAATCTAAAATTGCAAAGGCACCGTTAGCTCAATTGGCAGAGCAGCTGACTCTTAATCAGCGGGTTGCAGGTTCGATTCCTGCACGGTGCACACGAATGAAAAATGGGTGGTTCTCCCGACTCGATTCCAAAGTCCGTTGACTTCATGTTGCCCTAATTCGTCGCTGGAAAGGCTTTGATTGCCTGTCCGCTATTTCGACTCGCGAAACTGTGATTTCTCGGTTCCGTTTTGTGGCGTGCACGCCGCAAGTTGAGCCCGCTCTTCAAACGAGAGCTGCTCGATTGCACTCTTGATTTCCGCCAAGCTCACGATGTCGATCTTACTCTGCCACGCCGTAAATGCCAGTCCGGCTCGGACCAAAGGCGAGTCACTGCTCGATCCCAATTCCAAGTTCTCGCCACGAGGTCGAAGGAGTGTCGATAGTTAGCTCTGACCCCTTTCTGGCCCCTCCGCAATCACTTTTCCAAGCCTACGCGAAAGATCGACAGGATTTGCTCGGCGGAATCGGCCTTCACCAAATCGGCACGGACGCTGCGATCATTGAGGAATTTCGGAATCGAAGCCCGCGTGCCGAGATGCGTTTGAAGCTGGTTTTTTGGCAGGCCGAAAAGGACAACGAACTTGACCGGCTCGTTTATCCAGCCGACAAAAAAAAGCTTGACATTTTCTCCAGAATTTATCAAAACCGACGGCACTAACTTATAAAAAGGAGAACTATGAACCCACACAATCGAACTCTTATTCCACGCATTGGCGGTCGTTTGGCCGTATTGGTTGCTGTTTTGCTGTTTGCGGTCAGCGGCTTGGCCGACACCATCTACAACAACTTCACCGGATATAGCGATTACTGGTATCCGTACGGAAATCCCAACACCGCCACGTACGGCGAACTCTTCACGTCGCCGAACAATGCCGATCACAACCTTGTAAGCTTCTCGTTCTACATGGGAACCCCTACTACATCTGGAAACATCATCACGGGCGCGTACATTGCCACTTGGACGGGTTCCATGGCCGGCACTTTGCTGTACTCTGCTGGTCCGATTAACTATGACAACCTCGGCAATGAGCAGATCACCATCAACACGGGTGGACTCGCGCTCAGCCAGAACACGAATTACGTGATGTTTCTGAGCGTCTCGCAGTTCTACGGGCAGTCCGCGGGCGAGACGCACGTGTCGCAGGGTACATCCATCACGGGCTTGAATGGCTTCGCTTACAACAATAATGGAGGAAATTTCGGCGCCCTGTTCACCACCCCGTGGAGCGGACCGCTGACACCAAACTGGGCCGTCAACCTGCATTTCGTCCCGGAGCCGGGGGCGGGTTCCCTGATTCTTCTGGGAATGGGCCTTCTCGGTGGCATCGGCGTCCTGCGCCGCAAGCTGTTCTAAACATCACTATCCGTGACACACGCTGGCGACCAGCTCCGGCGGTCACCGAACGCTGCTGTTCGACGCGGAGAAGGTTGCTAAGGCGCTTAGGCGTTTCGAGGTCCAAGCGTTGACGAGTTGCGGCCGTAGTTTTCGAGCCGTATTCGTTCCCCATGACAGAACGTCTCCGCTTCTCGCTTGTCTCGGAAGAAGTGGCGCTGGCGTTTGCCGGTCGCGGTATATTCTGCGGGCAGGTTCACACGCCACGGCCATTTCTTCAGGCCCGTAGGGCACGGTTGCAGTGAAAGTCGTCTTGCCATATCGGAGCCGATTATTGCCCTAATTTCAAGCTAAATCGCGTTTGAATGCGTTTTTATGAGTCAGCATCTACCCATGTAAATGCATACTCCCGAAGCAAGTGACGCTGACTCTTAATCAGCGGGTTGCAGGTTCGATTCCTGCACGGTGCACGATGTCGATAGATGATGAAAGTCTCAGTCATTATTCCGCGTTTTAACGAGCGAAAGGACGATCTCTTTCCCTGAGCGCCGCTCACGCTTCAATCGACATACTTCTGCGCGATCGGCATGCGACGGCCCAAGCCGAAAGCGCGGCTGGTCACTTTCAAGCCGGGCGCGGCCTGCTCGCGCTTGTACTCATTTAGATCCACGCGTCGCTGGACCCAGCGCACAGTCTTCTCATCAAATCCATGCGCGATGATGTCGCGCGCGCTCAGGTTTTCCTCGACATAGAGCCGCAGGATTTCGTCGAGAATGTCGTAGGGCGGCAAGGTGTCTTGATCGGTCTGATTTGGCTTCAACTCCGCGCTCGGCGGCTTGTCGATTGTCGATTTCGGAATGATTCCACTCTTGCGACCCGTTCGCGGCGCATAGTCGGAGTTGATCCAACGCGCCAACTCGTAAACCATCGTTTTCGGCACATCGCTGATGACCGCGAGTCCGCCCGCCATGTCGCCGTAGATCGTGCAATAGCCGACCGCCAGTTCGCTTTTGTTTCCCGTGGTCAAAAGCAGATGGCCGAATTTGTTCGAGAGCGCCATCAACGTCATGGCGCGCAAGCGCGGCTGTATGTTTTCTTCGGTCGTGTCTTCAGGCCGTCCCGCGAAGATTTGTTCGAACTGCGCTTTGAACGCCGCAAACGCGCTCGTGATCGGAATCTCCAGATATTTGATGCCGAGATTGCGGGCGAGGGCATGCGCATCGTCGATGCTCCCACGCGATGAGTACGGGCTGGGCATGGAAACGCCCACCACATTTTCTGCTCCAAGCGCGTCGGCGGCAATGACGGCGACGACCGCGGAATCGATGCCGCCGCTCAACCCGAGCACGGCAGAGTGGAAGTTGCACTTCCGCAAGTAATCGCGCACGCCCAACGAGAGCGCAGCGAAAAGATCTACTTGCGTGCTGCTCTCGCGAAATTCGATTACGCGAGCCGCCTCTGTGTCGATAATCGCTTCGTCTTCAGAGAAACCGGGCAACTGAGCGATCAAACTACCTGAAGCGTTCACAGCGATCGAATTTCCGTCGAAGACCAGCTGGTCGTTCCCACCCACTGCGTTGCAGTAGCAAATGGGGCGCTGATAAGCGCGCGCCAACGCCGCAACCATTTCGTGTCGAATCGCTGGCTTATGCAAACTAAACGGCGACGCGCTCAGGTTAACAATGATCTCCGCGCCCTGCTCGATGAGGCCTCGCACCGGTTCGACATCGTAAAGCGGACGAGGAAGATAATGTTCGGTCCAGATATCTTCGCAAATGGTGACGCCGAGTTTTTTCCCGCGCAGGTCAAATGGGTCCACCCGGCAGGCCGGTTCAAAATATCGGTCTTCATCGAAGACATCGTAAGTGGGCAAGAGCGACTTGTGCGTCGTGCGTATCGGTTTACCCGATTCAAGCAAGGCGGCGGCATTGTGAAATGGCTTGCCGCGGCCTTCATTCCGATCGACGAAACCGACGAGCAGGGCGGCGGTCCCCACCCGCGCGTGAAGCCGTTTGAGAACCTCAAGGTTCTGGGGAACAAAGCGTGATTTGAAGACGAGGTCCTGCGGTGGGTACCCGGTAATGGCCAGCTCGGGTGTCAGAACCAATTCCGCGCCAGCCGCGGCGAGTCGCTCATAAGCGCGCGCGATCTTGTCAAAATTACCGCTCAAATCCCCAACCGTCGGATTGAGCTGAGCAAAACCGATCTTCATGGTGCGCTACGCAGAGTAGGCGCAACCGCGCACGCGGCAATCCTCTTTTGCTCAAGTCAGGGGCGCTATGGCTGGATTACCGCACGATGCTTATAACCTTTGTTCAGCGCTTCGTCCGCTCCCTCGATGAATGTCTTCGCCCACTCAAATAGAGAGGCGGCGAGAAACCCCGCGATTGCGCAGATAATCACCTTTTGAAAAAACGTGCTGTGCATTTTCCGGTCTCTATGAGAGCACGGCCAATGCCACTGCTGTCCGATTGGCTCACCAGAATCCCCACTGTTTCGTCTTCATAATCCAGAGCCCGAGGAGCAGGTTTGTAATTGCGTGGGTCAAAATGCATGACGAGAGGCTCTTTGTTCGATAAGCGATCCCGTTGTAAAGCGCACCGGTAACCAATGCGGCCGTCCAATCCGCCTTGGAATGTGAGAAGCCGAAGGCCGCTGTCACCGCGAAGAATGAGAACCATGAAAAGAACCCAAACGGAACGCGTTCGAACTCTTCATCGACAAGGTAACGCAGCAAGAAACCGCGCCAGAAAATTTCTTCCACGAAGGGAACGACCGCGACCAAGCGAACGAAACGCAGGATGATCGTCGTCCAATAAAGTGTCGGATTGGCTGAAAGAATATCCGGATTAAAACCGGCAGTGCGCGCCGCAAATCCAAAAAAAGCCTGGGGCGATATCCAAAGCAAAAAGACGGCAACCGCAATCGAGACAACAAAGATTAACCGTGTCAGGCGATGAAAATGGTACTGGCGGCGGAACCAGAGCAGTAAGCCGCCGCACAAGATCGCCTGCGCCGGATAAATCCAGTATTCGGCCGAACTCAGCCAAAAGCGATTATCGATCTTTTTGAGCAAGCTGTTCAGTCCGAGCAACGCGACAAACAGCAGCATCGGCAGAGTGTAGGCAGCAAATTTCCCTCGATCCGGCATACTACTTGCAGTCCTAATTCATCGATGATCTCCGGGGTCTCTGGCAAGCGCCAAGCAATGGAAAATGAGTCTGAAGAACTTACCCGGCTGCTCGATTTGGAGCTGATCCAGAAACGTGCGGCCTGGAAACGAGCCGTCGCGCGTCACCGCACCTTTCGGATGATCGGGGTCTTCTCTATTTTGATCGTTCTCGCTGCGGTCTTTTTTGTCCTCTTCTTTCTCTTTTCGCGGGCCAACGAAGAGAGAATGAATTCCCGGGCCGCGCCGATCTCGGATAGGGCCGGGCGCTGATGTCGAAGAGCGCCTTGCCCAAGCGAGCAAGCGCTTCCGCCAACATGGCTGTCTCACCGCCGATTCCGATTCTGAAGTGCTGCGGCATGTCAAAGAATTTGCCGGGGACAATCGAAGTCTCGTATTTCTCCAAAAGCAGCGCGCATAAGGCGTCCACACTTCCATTCTTCAAACGCGGGAACGCAACCGTGCCGAACTCCAGCGGCATCCAGTCGAGATCGTCACGCGCGTTGAAGAAAGCATTGAGCAGCCGCCTGTTCGTTTCCAGCAAGTGGCGGGCATGCGCGGCAATTTCATCGAGATGCTCCAGCGCGATGCAACTCAAACGCTCCGCGGCATGAGCCGGGATGACGCCGAAAAGGTCGTTGAGATACCACAGCTTTTTCGCCAGCGCAGGCTCTGCCAAGATCCACCCGCAACGCAAACCGCTTAGACCGTAAACCTTGGTCAGGCTGTTCGTCGTGATGAACTCCTCGCCAAGATGAAAGGCCGTCGACGGGGCGTCGTCAAAGAGCGCGTCGAGATAAACTTCGTCAACCAGGACTCGTGCCCCGACTTCTCGCGCAGTCTCGCCTAACTGTTTGAGCGTTTCCTTCCCGACCAGTCGCGCGACTTCATTTGGATCGAGACGAAAGCCGTCCTCGAATGAGCGCGTAAATCTTTTGACCTCCGCGCCGAGATATTGCGCCGTGGAGACGAGCAGCTCATAGGTTGGCTGCTCGATGAGCACTTCGTCGCCGGGTTTGAGCGTGGCAGCCATCGCGAGATGATTCGCCATCGAAGTTCCCGTTGCCGCCACGACGCAATCTGGCAACACGCCACATTTCTTCGCCAGGGCCTTCTGCAAAGGCTCATAGCCATAGAAGCTCGGACCCGTCAGTTCCAAGTTGTCGATCTCGACGCGAAGTTTGGCCAGCGGATAAGGCTCAAGTCCGCTCGATGCGAGATTGAATCGGGCCTGCAAGTGAGTTTTGGCCCACTGCATGTAAGCGGAACTCATTACGCGCTCCGTCTGTTGAATCATTTGCGCCCGCGCCATCGCCAGAAAAAGTAAGCGGGAATTCCGGTTACGACGATGACTAATCCGATGGCGCTGTTACGTGGATATTTGTAAACCGTGCCAAGCACCGTCAACGCGCAGGCCGCGACGAATAATCCGGTCGTCACCGGATGGCCGGGTACGCGAAAGCCCTCGATACTCACATCGCCCATCGAATTAATTTTATCATTGTCTGTTCGACCTCGGAAAATAAAAAGCGAGGCTGCCGTCAACCCGAACCAGACGAAGTCAACCGAGACGACGTAGTTCAGTATCTGTTCGTACTTGCCCGAAACTGCGATCACAACCGCCAGGATTCCTTGCAATGCAATCGCCAGCGCCGGCACACGCGTGCGCGGGTGGAGCCACGCCACGCGCTTAAAAAAAAGACCGTCTTTGGCCATCGCAAAATAGACTCGCGGCGCGGTCAGCATTCCTTGGCTCAGAAAACCGAGCGTCGAAATGGCGATGCCCAGCGCTATCAACGCCGCTCCGCGCTCGCCGAACGCCAGACGCATCACCGATGAAGCAGGCGTCGCAGTCGCCGCCAGCTCGCTTGGGCCGAGCGCATAGAGATACGCGAAGTTGACAGCCAGATAAAGCAGCACAACACCGCAGACGCCGATCAATAATCCGCGCGCGAGATCACGACGCGGCTCGCGCATCTCGCCGGCCACGAAGCTCGCGGTCTGCCATCCGCCGTAAGCGAACATCACAGGCGTCATCGCCGCTCCGATCGCGGTGAGCAAATTTAAAGAGACCGGCTCGTCCAGCGCGGGCGCAGTCATGCGATGCGGCGCTCCGATAAAAAATATCCCGCATCCTACGAGCATCGCAATCGCCACAATCTTGAGCGTCATCAAAGCATTCTGCACACTGCTGCCGGCACGAACTCCCAGGCAGTTGACGATCGTCAACAATCCCAACGCAAGCGCGGCCACAGCCTGGCCACTCAGGGAAGCGTGCGTAATCTCGAGAAAATAATGCGAGAACGTGACGGCGACGGCAGCCATGCCGCCCGTTTGCACCACGAGCAATAAAGCCCAGCCGTAAAGAAAAGCGATTGATGGATGGTAAGCCTCTCGCAAGTAAGCATACTGACCGCCCACGTCCGGGTATCTGTCCGCCAGCTCCGCGTAAATGAACGCGCCCAGGAGCGCGATCACGCCGCCGGCGAACCACACCCCCAAAATCAAAAACGGCGTGTGAACCTGCCGCGCGACGACGTAAGAGTTAATGAAAATGCCGGAACCGATGATCCCGCCCATCACGATCATCGTCGCATCAAAAACCCCCAATTGCCGTGCGAGCTTCGGGCTTTTGCTCGCCGACGCGTTATCCGCACGCTTCACTTGCCGTAACTGATGCGCCAGATCGTGCCGTTGCCGTCCTCGCTAAACAAAAGACTGCCATCTTTAGCGACCGTGATGCCAACCGGGCGCCCCCAAACGTCGCCTTTCGGCGTAACGAATCCGGTTACAAAATCTTCGTATTCACCAAGCGCTTTCCCAGTCGAATGATCGAACGGCACCCGCACAATCTTGTAACCGGTGCGTTTCGTCCGGTTCCACGAACCGTGAAAGGCGGCGAAAATATCTCCTTGATATTCGGCGGGAAACTGATCGCCGCTGTAAAAGCAAAGATTGAGCGTGGCGGAATGCGCTTGCACCAGCACGTCGGGCACGATCACTTTGCCGGCAAGATCGACATATTTTTCTTTGTGCCGAGGATCGACATGATTCCCTAAATAAAACCACGGCCAGCCATAGAATCCGTTCGGTCGTACACTGCTAATGTAATCGGGCGGTAAATCCTCGCCCAGTTCATCACGCTCGTTTGTGCTCATCCATAATTCGTTTGTGGCCGGACGAAACGCGATGCCGACAGCATTTCGAATTCCCCATGCGTAAATCTTCTGATCGGTACCATCGGGATTAAATTCGAAGATGCGCGCGCGATTCGCCTCGCTCGCATCATCCGAATCATTCGAACGCGAACCGATTGAGACATACATCTTCTTGCCGTCAGGCGAGAAAACTAGGTCGCGCGTCCAATGTCCGCCACTGCGCAAAAACCCGGCGCCGCCGGAGAGCTGCGCACTCAGTTTTTCGACCGGCCCGCGCGCTTTGAGATCGCCGTTCCGATAAGGAAAGCGAATGACCCCGTCCGTGTTAGCGACGTAGAGAAATTGCGGATCGAATCCAGGCGGATAGAAGGCAAGCCCAAATGGTTTGTTCAACCCCGCGTCAGCGAAAAGCTGGATTGATTCGGCGCGCTCACCGCGAATGATCTTGATTTGGTTGGCGCGACTCTCCGCGACGAAAATATCGCCATTCGGCGCGGTGAGCAAAAAGCGCGGATCGCGAAACCCGCTCGCGTACATGTCGATCTTGAAACCGGGCGGGACCTGAGGCTGAGCGCCAGCAGGCCGGCTGATAACGTGAGGCGGATTAATCGCCAAGACGTTCGAGTGGGGCGGCGGCAAATCATCGACCGTGATCTTGCGCCGCACTCGCGGCGCATCACTCGTCCAATCGCCCATGGCCGCCTTGCCGGTTAAGAACGCGGGCTTCTCGGCAGCGGCGGCGATTTTCTCCGCGAAAGTTGCACCGACCGCGATGAAGACAGCGCACCAACAATAGTGAGCGAAACGGCGATTCTCCATTCCGATCTGCGATCGCTTTCTAGAGGAGGATCAGCGGCTCTTTAGGAACGTTGTTTTCATCGTTCCCGTGGCCGAAGATGAGAACCCGTGAGAACTTGCTCCGGATCTGTCATCATTCTGTAATCAATCGGGAGATTGAACTGCCCAGCAACAGGTTTCCCGTTCGCCTGTGCGGGAATAAATTTAGTTCCTTCACAAGTCTTTAGAAGCATCGCCCCCAACCCGCTTTGCTTTCGCTCAACAGTTTGGTGCCAGTGAGGTCGCCCTTTTCATCCACATTCATAAGGGCCTCGGCGGTTGGATAAGGGGTGGGAAGGAGGACATTGCTTCGAGCAAAAGTGATGCACTTGCGCTCGAGATCGGCGTAGCTCGTAATCATCTGCGGCTAGATATAATTCCGACCCGAAACAGCTTTTTCCTTCTGGGCTGTGGCGAGCGATACTAAAATTATCGGCTGACCTGTCGAATTCAGGAACAATACCGTTCCACCAAGCATCACCGGCACAGCTTTGCCGCCGGCGAAAAAGGGCAGCACAACTGGGAGGAGACTTCGCATGCCCATACGTTGCGTATGCTAAACAGTTCGCGTCTAGCGTGCAATCACAGAACCGGGTGCTGTCGGAGCTTCCGCCAAGATTTTGCCCGCTTTGCGATCACTGATCACAAATGTGTTGTTCTCTCCCAACTTCGACCACGGACCGCGCGGCACCTCGCTGAACTCGACAAACTTCCAGTTGGTCACATCCGTTTCCTCCAAGCCGAGGTAATCGCGCACGGCCGGAGAAACATCGAGACCGGCCCCTTTGTTCAGATTGGGTTTCGGACGTTCGTTGCCAAAAACGTACTGCCAATGATCGGTCCGAAACGGGCCCGCATCTTCCCATTGCGCATAGACGGTTCGATTGCCTTTGCAGATCGCGATCCATCGACCTTTGCAAGTGGAAACGGCCGGGCCCTGGTACGCTTCCCTGAACCACGGAACGACCCGCGGCGCCTCCGGTCGATGGCCAGTGGCCGCCTTGTCGTTGTAGGGGAGCGCGCAGTAAAACGGATTCTGCCGCGGCGTGAATTTTACCGGAATGTAATCACTCCGATGCGCGCGATTTGGATCGTCAAACCCGCCATAACTTCTGGTCCAATATTTGTCCCAGGAGCTCGAGCGGTTCGGCACGGGATTGTTTGCGCTCGGTTCTTCCCCGATCCAAAAGACGGTTGTCACGATGTTTCTTTTCCACGGATAACGCTCTCCCGCCTCGGGCGGAGGTGGCGACCAATGCCCCGGCGTGAACGCGAGCGAATTAACATTCAGCAGAATGTCCTCCGACAATTTGTCCGATTTTTTGCTGGCCCTCACTTTGGCAGGCTCCGCCTTTTTTGGCGTCGAGTGCGCGAAAAGAGACGAAATCGACGACAGCAGGACTGCGATTGTGTGAGTAACGGTTCCGGGCTTCATTTTGTAACCGCCCCGGCGCAACGCGCT
>QHQE01000067.1 GCA_003219265.1 Verrucomicrobiota bacterium | reverse complement strand
AACACGCCGACAAAAATTATTATGTGATCGCCTACATCAATTGCAGCGCGGGCGTGAAGGCGCAGGCGGACGTGATCTGCACGAGCGGTAACGCGGACAAAATTGTGCGCGCCGCGCCGCACGATCGAAATATTCTTTTCGTGCCCGATCAAAATCTGGGCGCGTGGGTGATGGAGCGGACTGGGCGCAAAATGGATTTGTGGCAGGGGACTTGTTACGTGCACGTCGAGTTCACGGCCCGGAGCATTGGCAAAATTCGCGAGGAGTATCCAGACGCGCCGGTGGTCGCGCATCCGGAATGCACCTACGCCGTGCGCATGCTCGCAGACGAAGTTTGTTCTACGGAAAAAATGGTGACATTTTGCAAGGAATCTCCCGCGCGCGAAATCATCGTCGTCACTGAAGCGGGCTTGTTGCATCGACTGCGCAAAGAAATTCCACAGAAAATATTCATTCCTGGACCGACAGAGAATTGTTTCTGCGGGGAATGCCGGTTCATGAAAATGAACACGCTGGAAAAAGCGTACGACGCGCTCTTGAAGATGGAACCGGAAATCATTTTGCCGGAATCGCTGCGCAAGCGCGCCGAGGTGCCCATCCTGCGCATGCTCGAGCTGAGCCGCTAAAGCAGAAGTGATAAGTGAGGAGTGAGAAGAGGCGTGATCTAGTCATTGGTTGCTGATTTTGGCTTGTCACTTGTCACCAGTCACTTTTCACTTCAGCCGCGATGCAACGAACCTCTTTGTGGCTCATGCTCGTGGTCGTGCTGCTGGGACTTTTGTTTCTAAGAGAACCGCGCTTGCAGCGCTGCGAGGAAATTTTTCTGCGCTGGCTCTTGAAGAATGCGCAGCCCCGCGACACGCCGCCGCCGCTCACAATCGTCGAGATTGGCCGCGAACCGATCCCGCCAAAAGAGGGCGCTGAGGTCGATCCGATGGAAAGATTTTTGCAAGGCGCCGCCAGCGCAAATTCGCCGCTTGAAGCGGCGCTCTTTCTGCAGGCCGCGCTTGAATTCAAGCCCGCCGTGGTCGCATTTGAACCGGTCTTGAAATGGCCCGAGCGCGAGAAGGATCAAGAGCAGATTTTCCTCGATCAAGCAATGCGTGTGCCGAAATTGTTGCTCGGGGCGGAATTGACGGCGACGCCCGATCCGGACGCACCGGTTGCAGAGATTCCCGCTTTTCCTCAAGTAACCGGCAAGCGTGGCGATCTGATCGAATTCTCCGGAATCGGACGGCAACCCGATGAGGACGTGCGCTTGATTGGGACGCTCGGTTTCCTCAATCTGCCAAACGAGACCGCCGCTGACGTTCACGTGCCGCTGCTTTTTCAATACCGCGGCGAAGTCATTCCGTCGTTCGCGCTCCAGGCGGCGCTGCTCTGGCTGCGCGTCACGCCGGCCGAAGTGAAGATCGACATCGGGAAATATATTCGGCTTCCGCACAGCAAGATTCCGATTCGATCGGACGGCACAGCGGTGATCAATGCGAACGCGGCCAAACGGGCGCGGCGCTTTAGTTTGAACGAGCTGCTGCTGGCGGCACAGCAGCGGCAGCAGGGTAAAGCGAGTGTCCATCTCGACGAAATGCGGGACCAGATCGTGCTCGCGCGCATGCCGGCGAATTCGCTCGCGTCACCGGATGTGTTTGCGGCGACGATCGCCGCGATCCAAACGAATTCGTTTGTCCGCCGGGTGAGTTGGATTTTTGATTGTGTGATGATTTTGGTCGTGGCTGGTGCGAGCGTCCCGTTCCGAAAATTTTCACGAATCGATTTGATGCTCTGGGCGATTGCGCTTTCCGCCGGCTACTGCCTGATTGCGCTTGGAATCCTATCGCGCTGGTCGATCTGGCTGCCCGGCTTCCTTCCGCTCGGCGCCCTCTGGATCGTTGTGTTGTTCTCGTTGATTTTGCCGGCACCAAAAAAGGCATCGCGGACGATGGCGGTGGCCGCTTCTCCGCCCGTGCCTTAAACCGGCGGAACGGAATGGCTTCGTTGCAAACTTCGGTTGAAAAACGGATCGACCGGCTTCACGCGCCGGGCATTGTCGATTTCCACTTCGACATGCCAATGGATTTGTACGAAAAACGCGGTCGCGCCAATGTGCTCGACGCCGACTATTTGGCGGAGCTCGAAGCGGGCGATACCGGTGTGCTCGGTGTCGCGATTTACATCGAAGACCGTTATCTGCCGGAAATGGCTTTGCGCGTGGCGCTCGATCAAGTAGCGCGAATCCACGCTGAGTCGGATGCGTCCGGCCGCTTCGCTATTTGCAAAAACTATGAGGAGATTTGCCGGGCGCGTGAGGCCGGCAAAATTGCGCTGCTGCTGACAATGGAAGGAGTCGAGCCCCTCGGTGCTGATCTGGATTTGCTCCGGATTTTTTACGAGCTCGGCGTCCGCGCAATCGGACTTACCCACGCACGGCGCAATGCCGCCGGCAACGGGGGAATCTTTGCGCCCAGCGGTTCCCCGCGCGACGGCTTGACTGCGTTTGGGCGCGAAGTCGTGCGGGAATGCGAAGCGCTTGGTGTGATTGTCGATCTGGCCCACATCAACGCGGCGGGCTTCGAAGAAATTCTGAAGCTCACGACTAGACCCGCCATCGTTTCGCACACGAATGCGCGGCGTTATTACGACATCGAACGCAACATCAGCGACGGGCAGATCAAAATGATCGGCGAACAGCGCGGGGTGATTGGAGTAAACGCTGTGCTGGTGAGCCCGCGCGCAGAAGAAGCGACACTCGATCGTTATGTCGATCACATCGAGCACATCGCGAACCTGATTGGCGTTGCCGGCGTCGGCATCGGCTTCGATTTTCTCGAGTTCCTTTACCGACAATGGCTGGAATCGGGGAAACAGGAGCTGGCGGCGAAGTTTACTACACCTCGCTTCATTCCTGACCTGACCAATCATTCCCACGCGCGAAATTTGACGCGCAAATTGATCGAGCGGGGATTCAGCGACGCGGACATCGCGAAAATCTTGCACGAAAACTGGATGCGAATTTTTAAGGAGCTGCTGTAGGTGGAACGCGCAGTCCCTTGCGCGTTGTTATTACTTATGTGGCTTCGCCGCCATTTTTAGCATCGAGCGGCGGAGCGCTCGATCCACCTTGCGCGCGCGAAACCGCGACTGAGAATGCGAGAGGAGGAACACGCTCATTGAAGTTCATCAATCTGACGCGCGGGATCGAGATCGGCGCGAACTCATATTATATAGAGGCGAGCGGCCATCGCCTGGTCCTCGATTGCGGAATGCATCCGAAAAACATGGGCGAGGATGCGCTGCCGAATTTCAAAGCAATTTCGGATCGACAGCTCGATGCCATCCTCATCTCGCATTCGCACCAGGACCACATCGGCACACTTCCCGTGCTGATGCGACGGCAACCAAATGCGCGCGTTTTCATGACGGAAACGACCGCGGAAATCGGCAACGCCTTATTGCACAACTCAGTCAACGTGATGACGCGCCAGCGCGAGGAGATAGGCGCGACGTTGTATCCGCTTTTTACACACCGCGAAACCGACCGGGCAGCAGATTTTTGGCATTTGTGTCCGATGCGGCAGCGCATCACGATCTCCGGTGAACGCGCAACTGAGCGCGACGCGGATGCGCTCACCTTTGAATTTTTTGACGCGGGCCATATCCTCGGCTCCGCCGGAATCCTTCTGCGAGCCGAGGGCCGCACGATTTTCTACACGGGCGACGTCAACTTCGACGATCAAACGATCATGTCAGCGGCAATTTTTCCCGAGGAGAAGATCGACATCTTGATCATGGAGAGCACACGGGGCGATCATGCCAAGGCCGCGAATTGGACGCGGGCCGGCGAAGAACGGCGTTTGGCTGGAGCAATCGATGGCGCCTTCCAGCGCGGCGCATGCGTGCTCATTCCCGTTTTCGCGCTCGGCAAAACGCAGGAAGTTCTCGCGATGCTTTATCAATTCCGCCGGGAAAAATTACTGACCGATTTCCCGATTTATATTGGCGGTCTCAGTTCGAAGATGACTGAGATTTACGATCGTCGCTCACACGTAAGCCGGCGCCAGCTGCCGCGCCTGCAATTGATGGAGGAAGTTGCGCCGTTTGTTTTAAACGGTCAGACCATTCAGGACGCGCCCGCGCGTTCCGGACGCATTTACGCGCTTTCCAGCGGAATGATGATGCCAAAAACTCTCTCGAATATTTTTGCGCGACGTATTATCGGGAATTCGCGGAACTCGATCTTTCTTGTTGGCTACGCCGATCCTCAATCTCCGGCCGGAATCTTGCGCGATGTGCAACCGGGCGCGGAAGTAACGCTCGATCCCGATGAGCCGGCGCAGCGGGTGCGTTGCCACATCGAACAGTTTCAATTCAGCGCGCACGCATCGCGTGAAGCGCTCATTGCCTATGCCAAAAAACTTTCGCCTGAGAAAATCGTGCTCGTGCATGGCGATCCCCCGGCGGTCGAGTGGATGCGCGCAACGCTTGCCGCGGAGCTGCGCGATTCCGAAATAATTGTGCCGCTGCCGGGAGTGGAGATTGATCTGTAGCGGCGCTCTATGAGCGTCGCATTATTTTGCGACGATATTTGCGACGGTCATAGAGCGCCGCTACAAAGAATGAAAATCGCTTCCTGGAATATCAATTCACTGCGCAAACGCCAGGAGCGCCTCTTCGCCTGGCTCGAGGGGACCAAGCCAGACATCGTTTGTTTGCAGGAAACCAAATGCAGAGATGAACAATTTCCGGCACTCGCGTTGCAAGCAGTTGGTTATCATTCGGCCTACCACGGCGAGAAATCGTACAACGGCGTCGCCATTCTTTCGAAAACCAACCTGCGCGATGTCCGCGCATCGCTTTGCGATGAAATTGTCGATCCGCAAGCGCGGGTCATTGCAGCGAGGATCGACAACCTGCGGGTCTATTCGATCTATGCGCCCAACGGTCAGGCGGTGGGATCACCGGCGTACGAATACAAATTGAATTGGTACGCCCGGTTGCGAGATTGCATAACGAAAGAAAAGGATCTCGATTTTGTCGTCTGCGGCGATTTCAACGTTGCGCCAGGAGATGCCGATGTTTACGATCCGGCGCTGTGGCGCGGCGCGATCATGTGTTCTGACGGAGAACGCGCGGCGTTTCAGCAATTATGCGATGCCGGCTTGACCGACACGCTGAGACTTCATCACAAAGAGAGCGGGCTTTTCAGTTGGTGGGATTATCGGCTGCTTTCTTTTCCAAAAAATCGCGGCCTGCGCATCGACGCGATCCTCGCAAGCAAATCACTCGCGACAAAATGCACCGATGCCGGCATCGATCGCGAGATGCGGAAGGGAAAAGAACCTTCCGATCACGCGCCGGTTTGGGCAGAATTTGATCTGTAGCGGCGCTCTGTGAGCGTTGCATTAATTTTGAAATAAAAGTGCGACGGTCACAGACCGCCGCTACAAGGGCAACGTCATGAATGAGAGTTCGCATCCGCGCGTGGCTTCGCCGCCACCGAAGCCGCTCATGATTTGGGATGGCGAGTGTCATTTTTGCCGATTGTGGATCGAGCGTTGGCGTGTGCTGACTACGGGCGAGGTTGAGTACGAGACTTATCAAAAAGCAGTGGTGCGATTTCCTGAAATACCGCGGGAGCAATTCCAACGCTCGGTCGTTTACATCGACAAGGCGGGCGAAGTTTTTTTCGCGGCAGAGGCCGTCTATCGCTCGTTGAGTTGTCGATCTTCGCGCAAATGGATGGCGTGGAGCTATGATCGCGTTCCCGGTTTCGCGGCGATTTCCGAGATTGCTTACAAAATTATCGCGCGTCACCGAACATTTGGGTCGGCAGTTACCCGACTGCTGTGGGGCGCCGACGTGCGGCCGCCGACTTATTTTGCGGCGCGCCGCCGGTTTCTCCGCGCGCTCGCGCTGGTTTATCTGATCGCCTTTGTTTCGCTTTGGGCGCAGGCCGACGGACTCATCGGCGCAAACGGAATTTTGCCGGTGAGCCAATTTCTACGGGCAGCTCATGAACAACTTGGGGGGCAGGCTTATTCGGTCCTGCCCACGCTTTGCTGGTTCAACTCGAGCAACGGCTTTCTCCATTTCCTATGCGGGGGCGGCGTTGTTCTGTCGCTGCTTCTGATCTGCGGGATTGTTCCCGTCGCTTGCCTGATCGCGCTGT
>QHQE01000138.1 GCA_003219265.1 Verrucomicrobiota bacterium | reverse complement strand
TTCCTACTTCCATGACGTCGGCAAATTGGTGAAGCCCGAATATTTCACCGAAAACATGAACTTCGAGCGCAACCCGCATGACGATCTCGCGCCGACGATGAGCGCGTTGATCATCATCGCGCACGTCAAGGAGGGCGTCGATCTCGCGCTCAAGCACAAACTCAATCAGCGCGTCATCGACATCATTCAGGAACACCACGGCACCTCCCTCGTTTATTATTTCTATCAACGCGCGCTCCAGCAACAGGAAGACGCCCGTGCCGGAGGCAAAATCATGAACATGCGCGAAGAGGACATTCCGGAAGTGGGCGAAGAAAGCTTTCGCTACAGTGGGCCGAAGCCGCAAACCAAGGAAAGTGCCATCGTCAGTCTGGCAGATATCGTCGAGAGCGCCTCGCGTAGCCTGGAGAAACCAACCCTGCAAAAAATCGAACAGCTTGTCGATGAGCTCGTCGAAGAGCGCATCGCGGATCGACAATTGGACGAGTGCGATCTCACCCTGGGCGAACTGAAAATCATCGCCGAACGGTTCCGCTTCACCCTCATGACCATGCTGCACAGCCGCATCGCCTATCCCAAGCAAGAGACGAGGACGCTTGGCCCGCGCGAAGAAGGTTTGCACCCAGACGTGATGGCGATGACGAGAAAGCCCGCGACCGCGCCGCCGGTCTCAGCCGCATGAAATGGTGGGCCGCGAGATTGCGCTCGATGCGTTTTCGCGCAAGAAGAAACGTTCAACGTCCAACTTTCAATTTTCCGCGTTCGATGTTGGATGTTGAGCGTTGAGCGTTGGACGTTTGCTTCTCTTTTTCAGCTTTTATGAATAAGCCACTTAAGTCGTGAAGTAAGCGATTTCGAAGGCATCTCCGCCAACCGAACTGAGTACGAAGGGAGCAAGAATCAATACTCTAAGGTAAGGGCCCATAAGGTCTAACGAAAATTAGACGAATGTTCGTATTTCAAGGCGAACATTTCTTCGCCTATTTCGGGATTGCGCCGCAGCTGTTCATAATTCGGGCGGGTGTGCGCGCGGTTCCCGATCTTTGGCGGTGGCGGTGCTCGGTTGGGTCACAAACGGCCCACCTTCTAGCGGCGCGGCTTTGGTGAAGGCGACATCGGGCATCTCACTGGGCAAGCCTTCGAGCGGAAATTCTTTGCGCAGCGGGAAGAACGGGTAGCCGTCCCACATCAGGATGCGGCGCAGATCGGGATGGTCATTGAATTTGATCCCCATCATGTCGTAAATCTCGCGCTCGTGCCAATTGGCAGTCGGCCAAATATCGGAAACAGTATCGACCGCGCCTTCTTCTTCCGACACGCGAAGCTTCAATCGCAAGTGAACCGTCAGCGTCATCGAATAGAGCTCGTAGACGATTTCGAAGCGTGGTTCTTCGCCGAAATTATCGATGCTGGTAATGTCGATCAAATAATCGAAAGAGAGTTCGTCGCGGCAGAACTTTGCGACTTCCCGCAAATCGCTGGGCAGAATCGTGTAGGTCGTCTCACCGCGAAACTCAGTTTCATTCTGAAGTTTCGCGCCGAACAACTTACTGAGCGAAGCGAGCAGCTCTTGCCCGGTCATGTGATTAGTACGCGAACATCGCAGCGCGACGCTCCAAGGAAGGGCGATCTCCAGATCGCCCCAGCGGACTGGAGACCGCCACTCCTTGTGCTTCGCCGTATTCCGACATCATGACAGCGCGTCCTTGAGTTTTTCAAACAGCTCGGGCTTTTGTTTTGCGAACGAGTGCTCGCCAGAAATTTTCTCCTGCAATTTCATCAGACCCGCGAGCAACGCTTCAGGCCGGGGCGGACAACCGGAAATGTAAACATCGACCGGCAACAATTGATCGATTCCTTGCAAGACGGCGTAGGATCGATACATCCCGCCAGTGGAAGCGCACGCGCCCATGGCGATGACCCATTTCGGTTCGGGCATCTGCTCATAGATTCGTTTCACGGCCAGCGCCATTTTATACGTGACGGTGCCGGCAACGATCATGACATCGCATTGCCGGGGTGAGAAACGCATGACCTCGGCGCCGAAGCGCGCGATGTCGAAGCGCGACGCGGCAGTCGCCATTAATTCGATCGCGCAACAAGCGAGCCCCATCGGCATGGGCCAGAGCGAATTTTTTCGCACCCAATTGAGCGCAGCGTCAAAGCGCGTAAAAATCACGTTGCCTTCAATTTTTGAATCGTAGGCCGCAGGCAAAATTTCTGGCATCGCAAACACTAACGCCGCGAACTGCGCGTGCAAGATCGACAATTCGTTTCATCGACAAGGTGGATCGGCCGCTCCGCCGGGCGATGCTAAGCAAGTGCGGCTTCGCCGCCTGAATTAAAATCGAGCAAGGGACTGCTCGATCCACCTCATTGCAGCATCAACTTCTCGATTGTATAGATCGTCTCCGATGACAGCTACGACGCGCACCCATCTCGACGAGCTCGAGAACCAAAGCATTTTCATTTTTCGCGAGGCATACCGCGCCTTCAAGAACATCGCCATGCCGTGGTCGATGGGCAAGGATTCCAATGTTCTCATCTGGCTCGCGTGCAAATCTTTTTTTGGAAAGGTTCCCTTTCCCGTTCTGCACATTGACACCACCTACGAGTTTCCCGAAATGCTGGAGTTTCGTGACTGGGCAACAAAGCAGTACAAACTCAATCTCATCGTCCAGATCAACACCGAGGCGCGCGCGCGCGGTATCGGTTATGAGACGCATGATCCCGTGACCGTGACGCATGAGCTAAAAACGGTGGCGCTGCAACAGGCGCTGGCCGAATACAAATGGGACGCGCTCATCACGGGGATTCGCCGCGATGAAGATCCCACTCGCGCCAAAGAGCGCTATTTTTCGCCGCGCAACGCGCAGTTCGAATGGGACTACAAGGATCAACCGCCGGAATTTTGGGCACAATTTGCGAGCGCGCCGGCGAAGGGCGAACACGTGCGCGTGCAACCGTTGCTCGATTGGACGGAAGTGGACATCTGGCGCTACATCCAGCGCGAAGAGATTCCGATTCCGAAAATGTATTTCGCGCGAGATGGAAAACGTTTCCGTTCGTTAGGTTGCAGTCCCATCACGCACCCGATCGCAAGCACGGCATCGACCATCGACGAAATCATCGCCGAACTCGAAGGTACGCGCACGACCGAGCGCGCCGGCCGCGCGCAAGACCATCACGAACGCAACGCGATGCAAAAGCTGCGCGCGAAGGGATTTTTGTGATTGCGGATCGCGGAGCGCGGAGTGTGGATTGAAGGAATATGACAACACAGGAACTTAAACAACGCACATTTGAATTCGGAATCCGTACCATCCGCGCAGTTGAAGCCCTCCCGAGGAGTGAAACTGCGAAAGCGCTTGGCCGGCAGTTACTTCGCGCGGGCACTTCGGTCGGGCCGAATTATCGCGCCGCCGCCCGCGCGAGATCGCGCGCAGACTTCGTGGCTAGACTCGGCATCGTGGAGGAGGAATGCGATGAGGCTTCGTACTGGATGGAAGTGATCGAAGCTCTCAAGCTTCTCAAGCCACGGCGCTTGGCAAATCTCCAGAAAGAAGCAAGCGAGTTGCTGGCAATCGTGGTGGCGTCAATCAAGACGGCGCGGTGCGGTGGCCGTAATCAATGAAACAGCAGGAAAATCCGCAATCCGCAATCCGCAATCCGCAATTTTCAGCGGCAACGCCGCTGAAAATCGTCTTCGTGGGCCACGTAGATCACGGCAAGTCCACGCTCATTGGTCGCATCCTGCACGACACCGATTCGCTGCCCGACGGAAAGATCGACATGATCAAAAAGGCGTGCGCGGCGGAAGGGATGGAATTTGAATTCGCGTTTTTGCTCGACGCCCTGCTCGAGGAGCAAAAACAGAACGTCACGATCGACACAACGGAGATTGCGTTTCGGACCTCGCGCCGCAACTACATCATCATCGACGCGCCTGGTCACAAGGAATTTTTGAAGAACATGATCACGGGCGCGTCGCGCGCCGATGCAGCCGTTCTCGTGATCGCAGCGGACGAAGGGGTGCGCGAACAGAGCCGGCGCCACGCGTATTTGCTGCGTCTGCTCGGGATCAAGCAGTTGATCGTCGTCGTCAACAAAATGGATCTCGCAGAGTTTTCGGAGAAGCGATTTGCGGAGGTTGAAAGCGAATACAGAAAGTTTCTTATAGACCTTTCGCTCGAAGTGCGCGCGTTCATTCCCACTTCCGCGAAAACGGGTGAGAACGTGGCGAGGGCGAGCGAGAAGATAAAGTGGTATCGCGGTCCGACTGTTCTGGAAGCGCTCGACTTGTTCGAGCCCCGAAAAGCAGATGTCGATCTTCCGCTGCGCTTTTGTGTGCAAGACGTTTATCGCTTCGACCAACGCCGCATCGTAGCCGGCCGGATCGAAACGGGAACATTGAGGGTAGGGGACGAGCTCGTCTTTTCGCCAGCAAACAAATCATCCGTGGTCGCGACCATCGAGCGGTGGAACGCGCCGGCGGACGGCGCGGCCATGTCTGGGGATTCGATCGGAATCACATTGAGCGAGCAAATTTTTGTCGAGCGCGGTTATGTTGCCTCGCACCAATCGGACACTCCAATTGAGACGAATCGTTTTCACGCCGACCTTTTCTGGATCGTGCGCGAACCGTTGCGCGTGGGTCGTCTTTACAATCTCCGTCTGGCGACTCAGGAGGTGAAATGCCAGGTCGTCTCGATCGAGCAGGTAATGGATTCATCGACGCTGGAGGCGAAGATCGATAAGTGCGAACAATTGGAACGAAACGAAGTAGGCAGATTGACGATTCAAACACGCGGACCGCTCGTGATCGATAATCATGAGCGCATCCCGAATCTGGGCCGGTTCGTCATCGTGGAAGAGGGCGGAATCCGCGGTGGTGGCACGATTTTCGGCGGTGTTTATACGGACCGTCGTGTCGCAAAGAGCCAAAACATTTTTTGGAGCGAGGGGAAAATTACCGCCCGGGAACGCGCTGTGCGCAGCGGACATCGCGGCGCGGTGGTTTGGTTCACCGGTCTATCGGGCGCTGGAAAATCGACTATCGCACAGGCCCTGGAGCGTGAGCTCTTCAATCGCGCCATGCACACATGCGTGCTTGACGGCGACAACGTCCGCCACGGCTTAAATTCGAATCTCGGTTTCTCGCCTGAAGATCGCGTGGAGAACATCCGCCGAGTGAGCGAAGTGGCGAAACTAATGGCGGACGCTGGCGCGGTGGTGATCACGGCATTCATCTCGCCTTATCGAATGGAGCGGCGACGCGCGCGCGAGATCGCGCTGGAGGGCAACGCCGAGTTTATCGAAGTGTTTATCGATGCACCGCTGGAAGTTTGCGAAACGCGCGATCCCAAAAATCTCTACAAAAAGGCGCGGGCCGGCGAGATTCGCGATTTCACCGGAATTGACGCGCCCTACGAAGCTCCGGAAGACGCGGAAATCGTCGTGCGCACGGACCGGCAAAGCGTGGATGAATCGGTGGCGACGATTCTCGAGCAATTGTTGCCGCGCTTGAAAGCAGATGAGCCGAACGATTGAAGCGGCGTCGCTTGTCGATCTAACGATCCGCGATGCGAGGTTGAACGACGCGGCGGAGCTTGCTGCGCTCACTTGCGAGCTGGGTTACAAGACCACAGGCGTTGAGATGGCGACGCGTTTGGAAACAGTTCTCAAAGATGCGCGCTACAAAACATTTGTCGCGTAGATCGGCGGAAAATTTTGTGGAATGATCGGCACGGTTTGGCACTCGAGTTATTTGCACAACGATCTTTCCGGCCGAATCATCGCGCTGGTTGTGTCTAACAAAATGCGAAGGCGCGGGATCGCTCGCGAATTGGTGGCCGCGGCGGAAAAGGATTTCCTGCGGCGAAAAATCACACGTGTGACGTTAACGACGCGATTCGAGCGCGAAGAGGCGCATCGATTTTACGATAAACTCGGTTACGCACGAACCGGTTTTCGGTTTGGAAAAAATCTGAGACGAGCTGCCGATTGGATCGATGATCAGCCGACGGCTTGCATCGAGTAATCGGGGACGAAGTTAACCTGGCTCGATTTGATAACGTCGTGAACGATCTTGCCGAGCTCGGCTGCTTCGTAAGGCTTGGCGATGACGCCGCGGAAGCCGAAGTCTTGATAACGGCTCATGGTTGCGTCGGTGGCGTAACCGCTGGAAACGATCGCATTCACGGTGGGATCGATCTCGATTAATTTTTTCAACGCTTCTTTTCCGCCCATGCCGCCGGGAAGAGTAAGATCGAGAATGACCGCGTCGAAACGCTCGCCGGCTTGGAATTTCTCGAGATAAAGATTTACACCTTGCAAAGCAGTTTCGGTCTCCATCACTTCGTAGCCGAGGCGGGTGAGAGTGAAATGGACGAGCGTTCGCACGGATTCCTCGTCATCCACTACCAGCACTCGGCCGCTGCCAGTCATGGCAGGCGTAACGGCTCGCGGCTGCTCGGCCGGCATTTCCTGATGGAGCGCGGCCGGCAGATAGAGAGTGAAAGTGGAACCGACGTGCAGCTGAGACTTAACGGTGATGAGGCCGTTGTGGTTCTTGATGATGGAGTAAGTGGTGGCGAGGCCGAGACCGTTGCCTTTCGCTTTGGTGGTAAAATAGGGATCGAAGATGCGCTTGAGGTATTCCTCAGGTATGCCTGTGCCTTCGTCGCGGATGCTGATGCGAATGTAATCTCCGGGGGGCAGATCGGGAACGACGGGAGTGGTGTTTGCGTTGTAACGGAAGTTTTCGCAACTGACGTGCAAGGTTCCGCCGTTAGGCATCGCCTGATGGGCATTGACCACAAGGTTGGCGATGACCTGACTGATCTGGCCGGGATCAATTTCCACCGGCCAAAGGTCGGCGCCGAATTGAAATTCACCCCGGCTATGGGTGCCGCGCAGGGAGAAGCTGACGGTGTCTTGAATGAGCTTGCCGATGGAAGCGCTCTTCTTGATGGGTGCACCACCGCGAGCAAAGGTGAGGAGCTGCTGCGCCAGATCGCGCGCGCGCATGGAGGCGTTCTTCGCATCCACCAAACGCGCGGCCATTTCGCCATAATCTTTTGCCGCTGAAGGAAGTTGCGAAAGTTCGGGCGGAAGAAGCAGAGAAGCGAGAGAAATATTGCCGATGATGGCAGTGAGAAGATTGTTGAAATCGTGCGCGATACCGCCCGCGAGCAGTCCAAGTTGTTCCAGGGTCTCGGCTTTGCGTCGCTCCGTTTCGCCGCGCTGCCGTTCGGTGATGTCGCGAAAAACGAGGACGACGCCCGCGACTTCGTTTTTATCGTCACGAATAGGCGAGGCAGTCTGCTCAATGACACGCGCGGTGCCATCGCGTGAGGTGAGGGTGGCATTTTCGGGAAGACCAACCAGAATCGATTGCGCTTCGGTGCGATATCCGCTTTGTTGCGCGCGCGTCTGTGCCGCGGGATCGCTCGCGATGTTGAAGACGGCCCGGAGTGGCTTGCCGATGGCTTCGCGCGAAGGCCACCCGGTCAATCGCTCGGCTTCGTTGTTCAGGATAATGATCTTTCCCTGGACGTCGGTCGTGATAACACCATCGCCGATGGAGCGGAGGGTGACGGCCAGACTTTCTTTCTCGGCGGCGATCTCGGTCTCGAAGCGCTGGCGTTCCTTCACATCGCGCATCATCGCGACGTAAAGCTTTTGTCGATCGACTTCCATCTGGCTGAGGGAGATTTCAAGTGGAAAGCTGACGAGCTTGCGTGTGCGTCCCAGCACAAGCGTGGTGTGGCCAGTGCGTTTGGCCATTTCTGGCCAGGCGCAGATGACCGGCTTCGCGTCCGGTTCGCTCCCGTAGGATTTCGGAACGAGTTTTGTGAATTTTTGGCCGACCATTTCCTTTTCGCTATAGCCGAACATTTTTTCCGCCGCGGGATTCGTCGAACAAATCACGCCTTGCTCGTCCACCGTGATCATTCCATCGAGAATGTTTTGGATGATCGATCGGATGCGCGCCTCGATGCCTTCGAGCTTGGCAAGCTGCCAGCGCACCAGCACGAAACTGTAACTGTTTGAAACGACTAACAACACTACCGCAAGGAAGGCCAGACCACCCAAAGCCGATGTCTCGATAACTCGTTCACGGCTCGCTGCCGCCGTGCGCGTCTGGTAAACGCCCAATTCGTTTTTCTCCAGATTGGTGAGCGTCTGCCGAATGTCAGCCATCAGCGCTTCCCCATTATCGCTGGAGGCGAGAACCGTCACGTCCTGGCCGGCGCTCTTGGCATCCATTTCCGGCACGGCCGAGCCATTAATCCAGCGCTCCACGTTAGAGCGCACCTCGGCGAGTAACTCAGCTTGTCCGGGAGCGTTCGCCACCAGGATCGAGAGGTAACCGTTGTAAGTGTAAAAGTCAGTAACGGCGCGCTTGTAAGCTTCCACGAAGTTTGCCTCACCGGTCAGAAGATAGCCTCGCTTCTCCTTCTGCATCTCGAGAACGGAACGTTCCAACTTGGGAATGAAATCCAGGATCTGGGTCGATTGTGTGGCCCATTCCTGCCCCTGCATGCGTTGGTTGAGAACGATTTGTTCTTCGTCTTGCAGCGATTGCAGAATTTCGCGCGCCTGATCCAGCAACGAATTTCCCAAGGCCACAGATTCGGTGCGTGCGAAGGCTTCCTCCGCTGTTGCCGGAGTCCCATTTTTTGCCTGGCGCGACTGGATTTCCGGGAGCGCGACGGTGTCGAGCCACGTTTGGACAACCCCCTGAACCTTCATCAGCCCCTTACGCTCTTTCAGGTTATGCAGAATGAGGGAGTTCAAATCCTCCGTGTGGCGCTTGATCAGTTCCCGCCGGCTCTGAAAAGCGTCGATGTACAGGGGTTTACCCGTCAATAAAAAGCCGCGGTGACCCGTCTCGAGCGCGACAATATCGTTCTCTATCCGGCTGCTCAGGCGTATGATTGCGATCGTCCGCGCGCGCAAGATCTCCTGCTGATGATTGCGCAAGGTGACATAGAGAAATATGCCGGCCAGAAAGACAATCACGATGACGCCCGCGGCTGTGCCTGAGAGGAGTTTGAAATGAAAGTGCCGCTGGCTGAAGAGCCAGGCCATGCTTCGCCGGAAAAAGCCGCGCTTTTTGTCTGAGCTGCCCACGGGTGGTTCGGACTGACTCATTAATAATTTCTGATAATCTTTGGAAAGCAGGTCTTCTGCCAATGCGAACTTCCCCCGCGACTTTGCACTGTCAGCCGGTGTTATGAAGCAATCTCAGTACCGCACTCGGACGAGAAATAGTCCTTCGGCTCGCGCAGCAAAACGCGCCTGCCCAATTCGACCGGATGCCAGCCGATCCGTGACTTCCTCAACGGACGATTTGCCAAGCGCGCACCGCACGAGGGAACCGACAATCAGTCGAACCATCTTGTAGAGAAACCCGTCGCCATCGAACTCAATCGTTAGGCAAGGACCATGGCGACGAACTTGCACGGAACAAATCGTGCGCACCGTGCTGTTTTCCGGCTTGCCACGATTCGCGGCGAATCCAGCAAAATCGTGAGTGCCGACGAAATGGTTCGCGGCTCCCTTCAGAACCTCGAAATCGAGAGGCGCGGTTACGTGCCAGACTCGCCCGTATTTAAAGGGCGGCAGCACCGGCGCAGACCAGATTGTGTAGCGATAAACCTTTCCTTTGGCGGAATGGCACGCGTGAAAACGCTTTGACACATAATGGCACCGAAGCACGCGAATAGTCGGAGGCAGCAATGCATTGAGCGCGCCCGTCCAACGCGCCGCCGATAAGCTCTTCTCGACAACATCGACATGTGCGCATTGCGCGAGTGCGTGGACTCCAGCGTCGGTCCGGCCCGCGCCGTGAACGCGCACGCGCTCGCCGGCCACACGCTCGAAAGCGCGCTCGATATGATCCTGAATCGTGTTGCGATGGGATTGGCTTTGCCATCCTGCAAACCGCGCTCCGTCGTAGGCGACGATTAATTTCAGCCGCTGCGACATCCCAGTTCACCGCGGCATTTCTTCGACCGTCGCAGCCTGTCTCTGCCAATCGAGATATCCCTGTAAAATCATTTGCGCCGCCACTTGATCGACATAACCGCGCGTCTCTCGCGTTTTCCGGCCCGCTTCGCGCAATTCCCGATGGGCCGCCACCGTGGTCAGCCGCTCGTCCCATGTCACAACCTGGCACGAGACAACTGCACGTAATTTTTCGACAAACTGTAGTGCTTTGTTCGCGGCAGCGCCGAAGCTGCCGTCCATATTTCGCGGCACGCCCGCGACCACCTTGGCGATCTTCTTTTCGCGAACAATCTCTGTGATTCGCGCGACCGCGTTCTTGCCACCGGCAATTGTTTCCAGCGGATGCGCCAGCAGTTGCAATTCATCCGAAATCGCAATGCCGATGCGCGCGGCGCCAAAGTCGATCCCCAAAATTGGATTCATCGCGCGCTGCGGGTTATTGCAGTTCAGGCGGAAGTTTACCAATCAAGTTCTTGATCTTTTCCGCTTGATGACGGTGACAAACCAAAACCGCGTCGCCGGTTCGCACGACAATGAGGTTGTGCACTCCAAGCAGAGCGATCGTTGTTCCGTCCTGATCGAATACGATGTTATTGCTCGAATCAACCGCCGTGACCGCGCAGTTGGCGGCGTTTCCGTGTTCGTCGTTCTTGAAATAATCCGCGACTGCTCTCCAGCTCCCGATGTCATTCCAATCGAAGCTGGCTTCCACCACGAGAACGCGGTCCGCTTTCTCCATGATCGCGTAATCGAATGAGATGCGCGGCAGTTTGCTGAAGCGCTCACCCAAAACCTTTTCAAGGTTCCCTGGAGCGCGAAGCTGGGAAATGAAATCCGCGAGCTCTGGTGCGTGGCGGTTGAATTCGCTCAGCACCGTGGGCACAGACCAGACGAACATTCCCGCATTCCAACGAAAATTTCCTTTGCGCAGAAACGATTCCGCCAGATCGATGTTGGGTTTTTCCCGAAAGCGCAGCACCCGATGAATCGCGTCTTTATCGCTGCGATTCCGCAAATGCACTGGCTCGCCCTGCTCGATATAGCCGAAACCGGGACAAGCCCAAGTCGGTTTGATGCCGATGGTCACGAGCTCGCCTGTTTCCTCCGCCGTCGCCGCGGCCAGGGCCAAAGTTTCTTGAAAGGCTGCCCGATTCGTAATGACATGATCGGCCGGTAGCACGAGCATCGTCGCAGCGTGATCGCGAGCGGCGACCCAACCGGCGCCGAGCGCAACTGCCGCGGCGGTGTCGCGTTTGGCCGGTTCGGCCAGAATATTTCCCTTCGGAAAAGCGGCCAGCAATTTACGGACGGCCACTTCTTGTTCGACATTTGTCAGAATGAGAATGCGTTCGTGCGGGACCAAGCCCTCGAGTCTCGCCACGGTTTCCTCGAGCAGCGCTCTGTTGGAAACGAGACGAAGCAGTTGTTTCGGCCGGGCCCGGCGACTCAGCGGCCAGAAACGTTCGCCGCTTCCGCCGGCGAGGATCAGTGCATAGATCGAATTGGACATTGTCGATGCAAAAAAGAACGCGAGCGGCCCGGATTATGCATGCGCAAGTATTTTCCCGTTTCCTTTTCCCAAACGAGACGTATAAGGTAGGCGATGTCTCTCCCGTTATCCATTCCAAAAACCGCCGAAGAACTTCCACTCGACAGCTTGCTTGTCTTGACGCGGACTGCATTTGGCCTCGGCCTAGGAATGCTGATGGCGGACAAAATTAAGCGGCCACTCCGGCAGGCAGCGGCGATTACTCTGCTTTCGCTTGGTGCCCTCGCTGCCGTCCCGTTTTTCGTAAAACTTGCCTTGGAACAGATCAATCGCCCCGAATCAGAGCGCGGCAGTCGCGCTCGTCTGCGTTCCATTCGCGGGGATTCCGGTTATCAGTCCGAGTCGGACGTTTACTAGGCAGAATTGTAGCCGCTCGCCGCGGCGAGCGCGGCGCGAGAGTTCCAAACACGCGCGCATCGCGCCGCCCGCCTTCCTGCGCGCACCAAAGCGCTCCGGCGGCGGCAGCGGAGGGCGAGGGCTACAGTGGCTTGATTCAAGCGCCTCCGCGGATTAAGCCTGCTTCGGCGCCATGTCCCGTACATCGACATCTTCGTCCAGCGAATCGTTGCGCGATCAATGCGCGGCAATTTTGAAGGAAGAAGCCGTTCTGCGCGAAGGCGGCGGCAAAGCCGGCCATGAACGTCAACGCAAGATGGGGCGGTTGCCGGCACGAGAACGCATCGGTCTTTTGCTCGACAAAGACGCGCAATTTTTCGAGATCGGGCTCTGGGCGGCTTACAAAATGTACGAGCAATGGGGAAACATTGCCGCCGCGGGGGCTGTCGCCGGCATCGGTAACGTCGCCGGCATTCCGTGCATGATCATCGCCAACGATGCGACTGTAAAAGCCGGCGCCTTCTTTCCGCAAACCGCCAAGAAGTTAATTCGCGCCCAGCGCATCGCTTTTGAATGCGCCTTGCCCATAGTTTACCTCGTCGATTCTGCCGGCGTCTTCCTGCCGATGCAGGATGAAATCTTTCCCGATGAAGACGATTTCGGCCGCATCTTTCGCAACAACTCCGTCATCTCGGCCGCAGGAATTCCGCAATTTACCGCCATCATGGGTAATTGCGTTGCTGGCGGAGCTTATCTGCCTGTCCTTTGCGACAAAATCCTAATGACAAAAGGAAGCGGTTTGTACCTCGCCGGTCCATCGCTCGTTAAAGCGGCCATCGGCCAGATTGTCGATGCAGAAGAGCTCGGCGGCGCGCAGATGCACGCGGAAATAAGCGGCACGGTCGATTTTTACGAAAAGGACGACGCATCGTGTCTGAATCGGCTCCGTTCGCTCATCGCGCTTTTGCCCGAGGCGGAAACGACAAAGGCCGCAAAGATCGATAAGAAAATGCCGAAGCCGGCGAAAAATCCCGACGCGCTTTACGAGATCGTTAGTCTCGACGGCCAGAAACAATACGAGGCGCGCGATCTGCTCGCGTCGATTGTCGATGCAAACTCGGTCGATGAATACAAAGCAGACTACGGCAAGACAATTGTGACTGTCTACGCGCGGCTCGGGGGACATGCCGTCGGCATTGTCGCCAATCAGCGATTGCAGGTCCGCACCAAGAAGGAAGGTATTCAAATGGGCGGCGTCATTTATTCCGACAGCGCCAACAAGGCCGCGCGTTTTGTCATGGATTGCAATCAAACAGGCTTGCCAATCATTTTTTTCCAGGACGTCACCGGTTTCATGGTCGGACGCGACGCGGAACAGAGCGGCATTATCCGCAGTGGCGCCAAACTGGTGAACGCCGTCAGCAACTCAATCGTGCCAAAGATTACGGTAGTGGTCGGCGGATCATTCGGCGCTGGAAACTACGCGATGTGTGGAAAGGCCTATGATCCACGATTTATCGTCGCCTGGCCGAGCGCGCGTTACGCCGTCATGGGCGCTGCCCAAGCCTCCGACACCGTCTTCGCGATTCTCGCCCGCGCCCGCGAGCGCGGTGACAGAAAGGCGACGCACGAAGACCTTGAGGAGCTTCGCGCCAAAGTGAAGCAGAATTACGAAGAGCAAACCGATATCCGCTATGGCGCGGCGCGCGGTTGGGTCGATGCCATCATTCAACCGCATCAAACACGCGATGTGTTAATCCAGTTGCTACGGTACGTTTCGCGACCCATGCCCAAAGCCCGCTTTCACACCGGCGTCATCCAAGTTTAGATCAACATCTCACTTCTCACCTTCTCGCCTTCTGCCCTCTGACTTCTGACCTATGCCAGTCGTTTTCATCGAAAAACAAACTCCGCAGATCACGGTTCTCACGTTGAATCGTCCAGAGCGCCGCAACGCGCTCACGATTGAACTGCTGACCGAGCTGACCGCCGAAATCGAAGCCGCGTCCGCTGATGAGCAGCAGCGCGTCCTGATCTTGCGCGGCGCGGGTGCTGCATTTTGCACCGGTTTGGATTTGAAGGAGGCGGCTGATCCGAAAAAAGCGCATGCGACGGCCGAGATGGTCGCAAAGACTTTGATCACCCTAAGCCAAACACGCCTGATCACGATCGCGGCGGTGCACGGCGCCGCGGTTGCAGGCGGAGCGGGAATCATGTCGGCATGCGATTTTGTCGTCGCGGCAGAGAGAACAAAAATCGGTTATCCCGAAGTACGGCGCGGTCTCGTCGCGGGGTTGGTGATGACTTTTCTGCGTCGACAAGTGGGCGAACGGAACATGCGTGAGTTGCTGTTTGGTTCCGAATTAATCAACGCACAACGCGCCCTCGAAATCGGCCTCGTCAATCGCGTCGTCGCTCAACATGAGTTGATGAGCAAAGCGCAAAAATTTGCCTATTCAGTTTTGCAAGGCGCGCCGGGCGCACTCGCGCAAACCAAGAAACTGATCAAGGAACTTTCGTCGAGCTCCGTGAAGGAGGATGTCGATCTTGCGCTGAAGTATCACCTGCAAGCGCGCGGATCCGACGAAGCCCGCGAAGGCATCGCCGCCTTCAACGAAAAGCGCTCACCGAAATGGATTAGGCCTTAGCCGCGGCTTTTTCTGATGGAATTCTGAACGTTTCGATCAATTCTTTGATTTCGTGGACAAAGTTGGCGGCGCCGGCCCCGTTGACGACGCGGTGGTCGAAGGTCAGGGAGAGTGTGATGACTTGGGCGGTTTCGTTTTTCTTCTTGCCGTCCGTAATCATTTCGCGATGTGCGCTGCCGATAAAGAGCGTGCCGACTGACGGAGGGACTACGATCGGCGCGCCGGTCCGCACGCCGAACGCGCCGAGACTTGTAATGACAACCGGCGCATTCATTGCGTCAACGCCGCCGCCGCGCGTTGCATCTACGGTCGCATTGTAAATTTTGACGAACGCCGGCCAGTTTTTCTTGTTTGCATCGGCAATCACCGCCGTGGCCAGCCGGTTGTCTTCCAACGCGACGGCGACGCCAAGATCGAAGTCGTCGTTCTCGATGATGCGATCGTCTTCCAGAATCAAACGGCGGAACGGCGCGTGTTTTTCCATCGCACGCACGACCGACCACGCAATCATGACAGAAGGCGAGGGGGCAGTCTTGCCATTCTTCTTTTTCGCGATGTCCCGCGCCTTGCGAATTGCGTCCCAGCGCGCATCGATTTGCAAGTTGGCGGGAATCACGCGGCTTAGTTTGCGTGTGATCGTGGGCGAGAGCGCAGGTTCAATGCTGTAGCGGCGGGCGTGTCGCCCGCGATCATTTGGTTCCGCAGCCGGCACGGCTGCCTCTACAGTTTTTTCTTTTCCATCAGGAGACGCATTCGCCGCTGTTCGCATTTGATCTTCTCGCGAAGGCGCGCCAGTTAAAACTGCTCCAAGTTCCTGCCCGATCTCGACGGTGTCGCCAACTCTTGTTTTCCACCCGCCCATCACTCCTGCGAAGGAAGACTCGATTGGATAAACTGCTTTGTCGGTTTCGACTTCGCACAGTGGATCGTCAAGCGCGACAGGATCCCCCGGTTTTTTCAACAACGACACGATTTTTGCGTTGCGAATCCCTTCGCCCATGATCGGGACGGTGATGCTTTGTGCGCGTTGCTTGCTCATGTCGATCTTCGCTGTAGCCGGGATCGCTGATCCCGGCCCCGCAGATTCTACAGTGGCTTTTGCCCCGCCGCGATCACCGATCGCGGCTACAACAGCGCGTTCGGACTTCGTTGCAACCGAACGTCGAATTGCGGCCATGATACGGTCCACGTCTGGCAACGCGGCGTATTCATAGATCGGATTATATCCGATCACGACGTTGCCTTTGCTGATGAGAATCGGCGGGCTGATCATCGTGCTCCAAAGCTCGGCATTTCCGGCGAGATGAGAGATGATCATCTGACCCACGCTGCAAGTTTCCGTGTCTTCCTGTACGACGACGAGCCGCCGCGTTTTTCGCACGGATTTTTCGACGGCCTCTTTATCCCAGGGCACGATGGAACGCAGGTCGAGCAACTCAACGCGCGCGTCATCATCGATCCTTGCAATCGCTTCGAGAGATTTCTCGATCGCGTTGCCCCACGCCACCAATGTGACGTCAGAACCATCGGTGCGTTTGCGCGCCTGACCGAATGGGACCGCGCGGATTGGTTCCGCGGATTCGCGTTCCGCCCAAAGCAGATGTTTGGGAATCAAAAAGATGATCGGGTCCTCGCCGTGCATGGCAGTCCAAAGCAAGCCGGCGGCGTCCTCCGGGGTGCTCGGAATCACGACGCTCAGGCCGGGATAATGCGCGAGTACGGATTCGTTGGCCTGGCTGTGCCACAAGCTTCCGCCGGGCAAATAAGCTCCGTAGGGCGCGTAAAGCACGGCGGGACATTTCCAGTTGCCGAACGATCGCCAGCGCAACGTCGAGATGTTTGTCACCAGTTGATTGAAGCCCGGATAGATGAAATCGATAAATTGCAGCTCGAATACCGGTCGCTTGCCGTAAGAAGCGAGACCGCACGCCACGCCAAGAATTGTCGATTCGGCGAGCGGCGAATTGAAAACCTGCTTCGGAAAATCGGTGGAAAGTTTTTGCGTCAGACGAAATACGCCGCCCTTTGGGTCTTCTACGTCTTCACCGAAAATGATCCGCCGCGGATCTTCTTCGAGTCCCGCGCGCAAGGTTTTGTTTACGGTATCGCCGATTCGATATTTGCCCGGCGGCAAAATTTCGTCGTCGAGTTTTGGCGGCGAGGCGGTGACGTTTACTTGCAATTCGTTAGGCGAGGGGTCTTCCGCTTCTTCCGCATCACGGTACTCCTGCCGGATGCGCTCCTTAATTTCATTGTCGATTTTGGCGAACTCTTCCGCGCTAAGAACATCCTCTGCGATCAGCTGATCTTTCCAGCATTTTAGCGGATCGCATTTCTCTAGCTCCCGTAACTCTTCCGCGCTGCGGTAAAGTTTTTGATCATCCGAGCTGGTGTGGCTGGAAAGTCGCTCCATCTTTATCCAGAAAAAAACGGGACCGTTGCCTGCGCGGATCTTGTCGATTGCCTCTTCCGCGGAGTCGTAAATCTTCTGCACATCGCGCCCCTCGATTTGACGCCAGTCGTTAGGCTGAAGCGCATCGAGCGCGAGCGGATTCGTATCGCGCGTATAGCTGCTGATGCCGTAGGCGTTATCCTCAACGACAAAAAGCACGGGCAGCTTTTTCTCTTTGGCAAAGCAGATTGCTTCAAAAAAATCACCCTGGCGCGTGGCGGCGTCGCCAACCGTGGTGATAACGAGATTTTTCTTGCCGTCGAGCTGGATGCCCCAAGCGATGCCGCATGCGGGAAGAAGTTGCGAGCCGGTCGGCGTGGGCACGCTCCAGATGTGATGCGCGGCGTCGCTGTAATGCGACGGCATCTGACGCCCGCCGCTCCCGGTGTTGCGCTTTGCGAAATATTCGAGCGCCAGTTCACGCGTGGTCATGCCGCGGCCAAGGACAAGGCCGCGATCGCGATAATAAGGAACGACGTAATCGTCCGGCCCTAACAAAATCGAGATGGCGGCGAGCGCTTCGTGTCCCATTCCGGACACATGGAAGTGGCCCTTGCCTTGGCGATTCAAATTTTGCTCGCGCAAATCAGCGTGCCGGCTCTCCAAGATCGTTTTGAGCAGGCGAAGCTTATCTTTCTTGCTTAGCGCAGGCATAATTTATCGATCTTGCTTTTAATCCGTGGCCGCGTGTGGATAACGGAAAACAAGAGCAGATTCTTTGCAACGCTTTTCGGCGAAAGAAGAGGCATGAAGACAGATCATGAGCAGGGCAGGGGAGTGATTGAACGGTATCGGGAATTTCTTCCGATTTCTGATTCGACGCCGGTGGTTTCGTTAGGCGAGGGGGATACGCCGCTGGTCTATTCTGCAAGGTTGAGCGCGCGAGTTGGTCGCGGCTGCAAAGTCTTCGTCAAAAACGAAGGCGTCAATCCAACTGGTTCATTTAAGGATCGAGGGATGACGGTGGCGGTGTCGAAAGCGCTCGAAGGCAAAGCGCGTGCGTTGATTTGTGCGTCAACCGGAAACACCTCGGCATCTGCGGCGGCCTACGCGGCGCGGGCGGTAATCCCATGCGTGGTGATTTTACCCGCGGGAAAAATTGCGAGCGGAAAATTGGTCCAGGCCTTTGCCTGCGGAGCGAAAATCGTCCCAATCAAGGGAAACTTTGATGATGCGCTGCGCATTGTCCGCGAACTCGGTGAACGAAATGATTTTGCAATTGTCAACTCGATCAATCCCGATCGCATCGCCGGACAAAAGACGGCGGCGTTTGAAATTGTCGATGCACTGGGCGATGCGCCGGATTTTCACTTGTTGCCGCTGGGAAACGCCGGAAATATGACCGCGTATTGGACCGGATATCGCGAATATCACGCTCGAGAGAGATCGACGAAGTTGCCGGCGATGATCGGTTTTCAAGCCACCGGTGCGGCACCGATTTTTCACGGCAAAATTATCGAGGAGCCGGAGACGATTGCCTCGGCCATTCGGATCGGCAATCCCGCGAGCTGGAAACAAGCGCGGGTCGCAATCGACGAATCAAGTGGAGCCGTCGATGTTGTCTCAGACGAAGAGATTGTCGGTGCGCAAATGTGGCTGGCGCAGAATGAAGGAGTTTTCGTCGAGCCGGCCAGCGCCGCGACGATTGCCGGATTGTTCAAATGCTGCGACTCCAAAGAAGCAGCCTGTTCATTTCAGAAAATCCCGGAGGCTAGCCGGATCGTTTGCACCGTCACCGGACATGGTTTGAAAGATCCGGATGTGATCATGAGACAGATGGGAGATTTGAAGCCAGTCGATGCAAATGGAAGGGAAGTGCTGCACGCGATCGGCTTGTGATTTGCAACTTCAGTTGACAGCAGCGTGAGTTGAGCGAAAACGATTCGGTTTTGTGTCTCATCTATTTGCGCCTAACGGCGGCGTATTTTCGCGATGCGGCTGATTGTTCAAAAATACGGCGGCACTTCGGTCGGAAGTCCTGAGCGAATCCGCAACGTGGCGCGGCGGCTGATAGAAACGCAGCGCGCAGGTTGCAGCCTCGTCGCAGTGATTTCTGCGATGGCGGGAGTGACGGACGACTTGATCAAGCTCGCGCATGAAATCTCGCCCGATCCCACGAAACGCGAGCTCGATATTTTGCTCGCGACCGGCGAACACGCGGCCAGTGCGCTGACCGCTATGGCCGTGAACGCCCTCGGCGCAAAAGCGATTTCCCTCACTGGCGCGGAGGCGGGCATCTTGACCGATTCCATCCATACCAAGGCGAGGATCGCGAACATTAGCCCAAAGCAAATCCAGGAACTCTTGGCTGAAGATTACATTGTGATCGTGGCCGGCTTCCAAGGACAATCAGCCGAGGGCGAAACGACCACGCTCGGCCGCGGCGGTTCCGACTTGACCGCGATCGCCTTGGCCGGCGCGCTCAATGCGGACGCGTGCCAAATCTTCACC
>QHQE01000082.1 GCA_003219265.1 Verrucomicrobiota bacterium | reverse complement strand
GAATTTGGGTGAGCGCGGCGGGAATCGAACCCGCAATCCCTGAGTGTAAAATCGAGGGGTTTACCTTTAGCTTACACGCTCGCCTTTAAGGGAGCCGATGGTTCAAAAGACCATCGGCTCTTATTTTGTCCAATTCTTTTTCCGTAATACAACAAATACTTCTTGACTTCCTGATTAATCGTAATACGATTATTCGCATGTCAAACATCCTTCGTAAAGAAAAACAAGAGACCATTATCGGCGCATTGGCAGAGGGAAATAGCATCCGATCAATCGAACGAATGAGCGGAGTACATCGCGATACAATCATGCGGCTTGGCGTTCGTGTTGGAAACGGATGTGCGGCTATTATGGATTCGCGGATGCGTAATCTCGAATGCCGACTAATCCAAATGGACGAAATTTGGGGATTCATCGGAAAGAAGAACCGGCACGCGACAACTGGCGAGCGTTTAGCGGGACTTGGTGATGTTTGGACGTTCGTGGCAATCGACGTGGAATCGCGCATGGTTCCCGCCTATCTGGTAGGCAAGCGGGACACCTTTCACGCAACCGAATTTGTGGAAGATTTGGCATCGCGGCTGAACAATCGCCCGCAGATTTCCAGTGACGCGCTGGCGGCTTATGTCACCGCTATTCGTTACGGGTTTCAGAGGAATGCCGACTACGGCCAATTGGTTAAAGTTTATTCTATGGATGAGATTGAAGAACAACGGCGCTATAGCCCGGCGCGACTAGTTAGAACCCACAAGCTGATTGTGGCTGGCAATCCTGACGAAAGCCTAATTTCTACGAGCTGCGCCGAGCGTCAGAACCTGACGATGCGAATGCACATGCGCCGCCTTACCCGATTGACGAACGCATTTAGCAAGAAGTTTGTGAATTTTCGAGCGGCAGTCGCGCTTCACTTCGGTTATTACAACTTCGTTCGCGTTCATAAGAGCCTGCGAATGACGCCAGCAATGGCTGGTGGAGTGACCGATCATATCTGGACGGTGCCAGAGCTAATGGAGTCGGCGAAGTGAGCGCACAATTGGCCGTAGAGCGCGCCACGGGAAGTCCGGCGGAGTATTTAGAGTCTGTCCCTGTCGTAGAGACGTTCCGCGGCGAAACGATCTGGAAGGGGATGGTCGAAGTCTTTCGAGTCTCCAAGCCACCGCCAGAGCGCGCTTACGGATGGGCTGTGGACGCGCCAGAAGGTGTTGAATACGTCGCAGTCCTCGGAGAACCGCCTATTGATTCGCCGCTGGCAGCGGTGCGGGCGTGGATTGCGAGCAAAGCGCGGGCGAAATGAGCAACCATCCCGTTTCGTCAGCTTGGGTGCTATGGCTACTCATTTTGCCGCTTCTCATCGGAACGCTGCTTTATAAAGCCTGCTCAAATTAGGACACTACCCAACGGAGGACGACCAGAAAATGGCTCGGGAGATGCTGCATTTCATTGGTATGCGTCCCATTCCGGCCCTATTCGTCATGGCGGCTATTGGCTTCGTTTTTATCTTGCACAAGAAAGACGTCCCTGAAGTAACGGATTCGAAGATGCGGACAAGCGAGCTGCACAAAGTGAGTAAGCACCATTGGATGAAACGTGCGCTCGACACGCGCCGCTCCGTTGCCAAAACCGCATCGAGGCAGCGCAAGGAAAACGAAGTTCCTTAAGTTCTCGATCTAAGCAGGCGGACGGCTTAATCGCGATCGTAAACCTCGATAAGTCCGATGCCGGTGGAGTTGGTCGGGCTACGAAGGATGGCTGTATAATTGCCGGGAGCCAATCCCGCAACAATTGCTGATTCGGCCGGATTAGTTGGCGCCAAACCGCTCGAGCTGATCTCAGCAGAATCGGGGCTGTTCGTCCAGCCGGTGTTCGATTGCATCAAAGCGCCATTGCCATTGTGCAGCTCCAACGAAGTATCTGGCAGCGCGTCCGGAACCCTCGAGGCGAGGGACGGCCCGATGCCGCGCACGATCACGTTGACCGACTGCGGACCTTTAATAATGAAGCCGCCGATCATGACGTTATCACCAGTGGCCACCTGCCCGCGCGTTGAAATGTTTGCGATCCGGCCGGAACTGGTGGCGAGATCGTAAACTTCGACAAGCGCGACGCCGCTGCCGCCATTGTTGCCACGGACGATGGCGGTGTAGCTGCCGGGCGCGAGTGTAGCGAGAATGGCTGACTCGAGATCATCAGAGGGCGGAAGGGAGGTCGCCGCGATGGCCTGTTCCTGGCTGTCGCGCCAGTTGTCGTTGGTTGTGATCAGGTCGCCGGCTGAATTGTGCAGCTCCAAGAACGGATCGGCGAGAACACCGCTGACGCCGTAGCTAGTAAGAGACGGCCCCAGCGCGCGGATAAGAACTTGCTTGGAGGCATCGTGGATGATGAAGCCGCCAATCATGACGTTATCACCAGTGCCAACCGAAGCGCGCGTTGAGATGTTGGCGGGGCGACCGTTGCCGGTTGGCGGGGGCGCATTGACCGGTTGGCCATAAAGAAATTGGCCGCCATCGATATCGTCGGCTGCGAGGTGATCTAAATCACTGGTGTTCGAATTCATGATCGCCTCGACGTCTTGTCGGGGATGAGCCTGGTCGGGATGGTCGAGGCCGAGCACGTGTCCGAGCTCATGTAAAGCGATCCGATGCATGTCGGGCAAGGTCTGGAGATTTCCCCGGTAGGAATCGAAGGTGAAGTATCTCTTGTTGAAGACTATGTCCGCCTGGGTCGTGGTGTTTCCGGTGCTGAGGAGGGTGGTTACAGCCAGCGTGTTTCTGCCGAAGCTCTGGCCGTGATCGGTGTCTTCGAGGGTAACTGTTGTCTGCCCGTCCCCGTTGTTCGCCGGAGCAGGAGGCGCCTCCGTCCAGGTAAACTGAATGTCGGCCAGTTGTTCGTTCCAGAGAGCCATCGCGTTTTCAACAACGGCGTTGTAGGTCAGGCTGCCATCTTGGAGCGTGAATGATGGCGGAACCATCTCGACGACAACCGGGATCGTGGGACCGGGCCACGTCTCGTTTTCCAAGGCGTAACCCAACAGCTGCTGGGCTGCGCCAACAAGAATGACGGCTAACGCCGCCGACAGCGTCCGGGTTGAGCGCGAATTCACGTCATTACGGGACGTGCGTGAGTTTCGTATGGATGGCTGCCTTAAATTCGTCGATCGAAAGGGTCGCACCGGCGCTGGCCGCCTGCTTATTCTTGCCGAGCTGGGACACGTTGCTGAGCGGTTCGCCTTCATTGGTCGTGACGACCTCGCGGCCGCTTGCCCGCTCACGCTCGACCCGGAAACGTCCATGCATGATGCCGACTAGCGGAACGAATTGGCTGCCATTGTTCTCGACAAAAAGTATATCGCGATTGCCGACCTTGAATTTCGGACTGTCGGTCACTTCCACGGTTTGATCACCGACTGTGCCGCCCAGCATTCGCATGGTGTAGGTGCTGCCGGGGTTGCCCTTCATCGCATCTTCGACTTTAAAGGTCACGTAACTTACGATGGAGCGTTGCGCGCCTTCACCGACCCATTGCGAGCGCACGTCGGTGACGACGCCTTGGAAAATGACTTGGGCCCGGTTAACCAGTTCCTCGAACGTGGGTGGAATGACGGTGGTGCCGTGGAGAGCGCTCGCGCCCATCAAGGCGGTGAGGAGAAGGAACGGGCAGGGAAACCTTTTCATAAGGGGGTTCGATTAACACACAGAAACTCGGACAAAAGATCGCACGATCGGTTCATTCTTCAAGGATCGAGATCGTAAACTTCCACCAGCCCAACGCCGGATGTGTTGTTTACTCCGCGAACGATCGCCGTGTAATTCCCCGGACTCAGCGTGGTCAGGATGGCGGACTCGAGCGAATTCGATGGGGCCAGCCCGCTGGCAACAATGGCGGAATACTGGGGGCTGTTCACCCAATCATCGTTGCTCGAGACCAGGTTGCCGGATCCATCGTGAAGTTCCAAAACAGGATTGGCCAGCGCGCCAGCCAATGGATTGGGTCCTGTGCCCAGGGAAGGCCCAAGCGCGCGCACGATCACTGTTTTCGAATCGCTTCCCGTGACGATGAATCCTCCGATGAGCACTTCATCCCCCACTCCCACCTGACCGCGCGTGGAAACATTCACCAATCGGGTCGCCGTCGAATCGAGCTCATAGCCTTCAACTAACGCGATTCCGGTGGTGTTGTTCACGCCCCGCACAATTGCCGTGTAGTTTCCAGGTTGAAGCGTCGCCAAGATTGCCGATTCCAGCGGATTGTTCGGTGCGAGGCTGCTTGCGCTGATCTCGCTGGCTTGCGCGCTTGTCTGCCAGTTGTCGTTCGTAACGATGGTGGCGCCAGTGGAATCGTGCAATTCCAGCGTCGGATCTGCCATCGCCCCGCTCACTCCGGCCCCGGTCAACGACGGCCCGATGGCGCGTAAAATCAGCCTCTTCGGCTCAGGTCCGCGCACGATAAATCCGCCGATCAGAACATCGTCGTTCACGCCCACATTCAGGCGGGTCGAAATATTTGCCAAATGACTCGAGCTGGGGGTTGGAGTAGGCGTCGGTGCCGGAGCGCCGTACAAGCTTTGTCCCCCGGCAATGTCATCGCTGGAAAGCGTTTCGCGGTCGCTCGTGATCGAATTCATGATCGCATCGACATGTTGCCCATGGTCATCCGGGTGAGCCAGACCGAGCACGTGCCCAAGTTCGTGCACCATAACTCGGCGGATATCTGCGATGACATATCCGTTCGATCCAAACCGCAGCGCGCCCCGATAGGAGTCGAAGTTTTGTCCTCTATTAAAAAGGATGTCTGCTTCGACCATGCGCGAGCCTTGCGTTCTGTAGTAAGTCACCGCGAGGGTCCCACTGCCAAACGACTGTCCAAAAATACTGTCGGAAAAAACGACCGAGTTTACCCCATCGCCGGATGAGACGGACGCAGTCGAGGGTACAGAGGTAAGTTGGGCCCGCTGGATATCTTGGTCCCACATGTTCAACGCCGGTGCGGCCGCGGTGTTCCAAGAGATATTGCCATCGATCAACATGCGTCCGGCATCGCCGAGCCCGAGTTGAAGAACCACGGTGGTGTCGGCGGGCCAACTGGCACCTTCGAAAACGTAGGCCCACGCCGTGCCGGGCGCCGCATTTAGAAATGCGAAGATGACGGCGCCGGCTAACCAAGCGGTTAACGCGTGGCGTCGCGCGGGCGCGAGGAAAGCGGCGGGTCGGCTCCGAATGAAAGGGGCACGCGGGGGCAAAGACATTGTATAATAACCATAAAAGCACGAAGCATGCGCGATAGCCTGTCGGTAAAATTCTTCGAGTCGTCCGCTAAACACGCCAAATATTCAAGGTGGATCGAGCCGTCCCTTGCTCGATGCTAAATAGTGGCGCCGAAGCCGCGTTAACTTAACATCGCCCGGAGCGGCCGATCCACCTCGAATTTGGCGTCATTTCGCGCGTTTAGCCGTTCACCCGCCAATGCACTAACGGTGTCACCGCTTCCCGATGCGCTACGGAACAATAAAGATTTTTTGAGAATCCGGGTCCTTAACTTTGCTCCCGGGCGCGTAACCGCTCACATCGATGTATCCGCCGTTGGGATCGTACGGATTGTAAACGAGACCAGCCCGACCAGGAACTGGCTTGGCGGTTGGGAACTGTGGCTGTGCGGCCGCAGTGCGTGGCGCTTTGGGTTTCGTCGCCGCACGTTCGCTCGGAGCTGCGGTCGCCGAGGCGCTTGAAGAAGCAACCCGCTGCCGCGGTGGTTGCTGCTCCTGTGGCGGCGGCCGCGATGGACCTTCAGAGGCAGCTGGAACGGAGTATCCCGGAGTGGTGACGTCCGAAGTTGTCGTTGTCGTCGTAGTCTGCGGTGGTTCGTCGCCGCGCCCCCGAAACAAATGCACCGGAGCGGTAGCGACACGATACGAACCGACCGCGACACCGCGGGTCACATGGTACGAAGTAACCGCAACATCGCGAGTCGCTCGACATCCTCCGAGCAAAACCGCAGTTAAGATCAAAGCTTTCGCCCCCGCTTTCATCTTACCGCTTCTATACAGATGTCCTTTCCAAAGTGCAACTGCTGTACGCGGCGATATCGCTTCAACCGTTCAACGCAACAACCTCTGCAACAAAATCGGCAATGTCTCGATCGGTCACCGACCATGAGCACATCACGCGGTAGATGTCGGGCTCAATGAACTTGTAGAAATGCCAGCCGCGCCCATGAAGCTCGCGCACCAGATGCTCATTCATTCGCAGAAAAACCGCGTTCGCTTCCACCGGAAAAACGATGTCGATCTTTGCTTCCGATCGCAGCTGGTTCCCTAGCCGTCGC
>QHQE01000081.1 GCA_003219265.1 Verrucomicrobiota bacterium | reverse complement strand
TCTTCATCATCGCGAACCTCGCGATGGGCATCACCTTTTCCACCATCGCGAAAAATCAATTGCAAGCGGTGCAAATGGCTTTCTTCGTTTTTCTCCCGTCGATCTTGCTCTCCGGATTCATGTTTCCGTTTCGCGGCATGCCGCATTGGGCCCAGATCGTCGGCGAAGGCTTTCCGCTCACTCATTTTCTGCGCATCGTTCGCGGCATTCTGTTGAAAGGGAACGGCGTCATTGATGTCAGCCTTCAGCTTTGGCAGATCGCGCTCTTCGCTGTCATCGTTGTAGCGATCGGAATAAAGCGCTACCGGCAAACGTTGGATTAGCCTGATCCCAACATACTGCGCGCCGCTCTTTCGCAAAAAGATTGGTTAGCCAGTGATCGAATCGTCCACCAAATATCGCCGTACAAGGAGCGCCCAGATCAACAGTGTGATCAACTGGTACCACGCAAAGAAACGATCGTAACCGCGCTTCCGCACAATCAACCCGCCGGCAGCGAGAAGTGCGTATTGCCCGACATACGGCACGTACCAAACCGGGTGAAACAAATCGCCGCGGATCGCCGTTTGCGTGATGTCGGCTAAGCAAACCGCGATGAAAGCTGAGTAGTAGCCCGATCGATTTCCCTCGAAGCGGTTGCGACGCTCTTCTTCTTCCGACAAGTCCGGCGGGTAAAGAAAAGTGGTCAGCATATAAAGTGCGATCGTCCAGACGATGAGAACCAGGAACTTATCGAAGCTCCAAACGACGTTGCCGTTCCATTTGAACGCGACCCACCAATTCAACGCCAGCACCAGCAACGTGGCGATGGTGAGCACGATGTGCACTTCGTCCATCGGCGTTTGTTTGCGCCGGTAAAACGCGCGGCCGGCGCCGGCCAGTAGATTGGTCACGCCGAGCCCGATCACGATCGACATCAGGATGGAGATGAACTCAAAGCTGCTCATCAAATTGAGCTGACTTTGGTTCTGCATGACGGCGAATTAAGCGAGCGACCGCTGAAGTCGCCGACCGTTAGTCACTCGCGTCTTTGAGCATCGATTTGAGTTGCTCGCGCAGTTCCGGCGAACTTTTGTGACCGTGCGCCGAAACGGCGTGCTGCATTGCGGCGTCGAGGACCCCCTGTTCGGGGCCGGAAATTCTCAGGCTGCAATTCTTCTCGCTCGGATGATCGCGGCAATCGATCGATTTGCGTTGCGCCATAACAATTTCTTCAACTCTTTTTGAGTTCGGCCAAATCCTTCAGCACTTGCTCGCTATGCTCGGCTGGTTTCACGCCGGTATAAACCTTCGCGATCTTGCCTTCCGGATTAATGAGGAACGTATTCCGCGCCGCCATCATTGCTCCCTTGTAGTCCATTGTCGATCCATACTGCGTCGACACTTTTGCGTCCGGATCGGCCAACAATTTGAAATTCAATCCTTCCTTCGCGCAAAAATCTTTGTGCGATTGCGCGCTGTCCACGCTCACGCCCAACACGACCGCGCCCGACTGCTCGTACTTCGCCAGATCGCGCTGGAAATTCTTCGCCTCCATCGTGCAACCGCTCGTGAAATCTTTCGGATAAAAATAAAGCACCACCCATTTGCCGCGATAATCTTTTAGGCTTACCTGGCTGCCGTCGCCAGTCGTGACCTTGAAGTCGGGGGCCGCCGTTCCGGTCGCAGGTTGCGTTTGGGTTTCGGTTGCTCCGAGCGCCATGCCAAGCGCATTCAATAGAATCAACGCCGCAAATAGAAGAGTTTTGTTCATAAACTCACCATAATCCCTTCGGTCTTGGTACACCACGATATTGTCAGTCAATCCGACGGAGTGCCTTCGAATTCGTCGCCTCCTTGCGCTCCATGATACGCTGGCATCAACAAGATTCACCTATGCCGCTGCCGAGGAATTCTTTCCCTTCGAGTTTCGATTTTAAACCGGTGCGATTCATTCTCGGATTGATCGCGGCGTTTGGGATCATCATTACGTTTGTCAGGCTCTTATTCGGTTTTGTCTCGATCCCGGCAAATTCTGTCGGTGTGAGACTGCGCTTTGGGGCTTATGCCGGGCTGGAGAATCCCGGACTCGCCTACGCCATCCCGTACGTCGATAGAATTGGAATCGTCCCGACGCAACGCTTGCTGAAACTGGAGTTCGGTTTCTCGACCCAAAACGCGACCAACGCTTATCAGGGAGACCCGCAACCGGCCGACACCGAGACGATGATCACCGGGGACTTGAATACGGCGTTGGTCCCGTGGGTCGTGCAATACCGCATCACCGATCCGAAAATGTATCTCTTCGGCGCGCGGGAACCGGAGCAAACGCTGCGCGATCTCTCGGAAAGCGTGATGCGCGAAGTGATCGGCGACCGCACGGTGGATGAAGTGCTGACCATTGGGCGGCACGATATTGAAACCTCGGCGCTCAAGCGGCTGGCCGATCTTTCCTCGGAGTATGGGTTGGGACTTCAGATCCAGCAGGTCCAACTCGCGACCGTCCGGCCGCCACCGGCGGTGCAGGCAGCGTTCAATGAAGTCAACCAGGCGCAACAAGAGAAACAAACAGCGATCAATCAGGCCTGGGCTGTCTATAATGATGCCGTTCCCAACGCGCGTGGCCAGGCCAAGGAGCGCGAGAAACAGGCTGAAGCCTACGCCTTCCACCGCGTGAATGAGGCGAAAGGGGAAGCGGAGAAGTTTTCGCTTTTGCTCACGGAATATCGCAAAGCGCCCGAGATCACGCGACGGCGTCTTTATCTCGAAGCGATGCAAGCCATCCTTCCGGGGTTGCAACACAAAGTCATTGTCGATGACAGCCTGAAGGGCGTCCTGCAAACGCTGCCGCTCCTCTCGCCGGAACCGCCCAAGGAACAGCATTGATTCGATGGAAACTCCAAGCGCTTTGTTAATCTTTCCCGGGGCGATTCGATTCCTCCAGAGCCGCGGCATGACCTTGCTCGGCATTCTTTTTATTTTGACGGCCTTTAAATGGGGCGCGTTGCTCTTCACTGTTCATCAATACGAGACCGTGATCATCACGCGTTTCGGAAAAGCGATTCGCACCGAAACCAAGCCCGGTTTGAAGCTGAAGCTGCCGGTTTTGGACGTCGTGCATCGCTTCGATAATCGGATTCTGGCGTGGGATGGACCGCCGACGGAATGTCCGACCAAGGACAAGCTTTACCTGATCGTCGATTGCTTCGCTCGGTGGCGGATCAGTAATCCGCTGCTCTACTACAATCGGCTCAACGATGAACGCAGCGCGCTTTCGCGGCTCGACGACATTTTAGGCAGTGAAACGCGCACCGCTGTCGCGACGCATGATTTGGTCGAGATCATTCGCGTGACCAAAGGTCGCCAGCCGGTGCGCGACGAGGAGCTGGAGAAAAGCGGCACGGTTCTGCCGAGCAACATCCCGGACATTCAACTCGGCCGCGGCGAGATCGAAAAACAGATTACGGAACGAACCCGGCAGAAAATAGCGGATTTCGGGATCGAGCTGCTCGATGAGCGCTTCAAGCGCAGCAAATACAATCCGGCGGTTGCGGCAAAAATTATCGAGCGCATGTCGAGCGAACGTCATCAGATTGCGGCGAAATTCCGGTCGGAGGGCAGGGGCGAAGCGGCGAACATCAGCGGCCAAAAGGAAAGCGACGTTGCTTCCATCAGGTCGATCGCGACAAAGAATGCGCTGGAGATTGAAGGCAAAGCAGACGCTGAAGCCGCGAGAATCTACGCCAACGCTTATGCCTCGCCGGACGCGCAGGATGTTTATTCGTTTCTGCGAAGTCTTGATGTGATGCGCGCTGCGTTTGAGCACGACACCACCGCCGTGATCTCGACCAACAGCGACCTGGGCCGCCTGCTGAAGTCGGCCGGCCCACCCGCCGCGGCACCCAAGCAGCCGGCGCCGTAAGCACTCCCGTTCATGTGAGCGCGCGGTTCTGGACCATCGGCCATTCGACGCGCTCGATCGAAGATTTCATCGCCGCACTGGAGGCCAACGCAATCAAGTTACTTGTCGATGTCCGGAGTTTGCCGGGATCGAAACGTTATCCGCAATTCGATAAAGAGGCGCTGGACGATTCGTTAGGCAAAACTGGAATTCGCTACGAACATTTTCCGGAACTCGGTGGTCTGCGAAAGCCGAAGAAGGATTCAAGAAACACGGCTTGGCGCAACGCGTCATTCCGCGGTTACGCCGATTACATGGAGACGGAAGAATTTCGCAAAGGCGTTGATCGACTTGTCGATCTTGCCGGGAAAGTTGGACCGGCTGGGATCATGTGCGCGGAAGCGGTTTGGTGGCGTTGTCATCGCGCGCTGATTTCGGATTTTCTGAAAGTGCGCGGAGTTGAAGTGATCCACATTGTGGATGCGACAAGGACTGAGTCGCATCCATTTACATCGGCCGCGAGAATTGTGGACGGCAGCTTGACCTATGCAATGGACTAGGGCGGATCGCTGCAAAATCGCTTTTCTCATCGTGACAATACGTGCAGGCTCACCCAATGGTCTCGCTTCCGGCCAAGCTGCGGCGCAAGCCAAATTTGATTGTCTTTCTGCCGGATCAGCAAAGGGCGGATACGATCGCATGTTGTGGCGGTGAAAAGGTTCATGCGCCGAACTTAAATAAACTCGCTTCCGAGTCGGTGGTTTTCAGCCGGGCCTACGTTACGCATCCAGTCTGTACTCCTTCGCGCTCATCTCTCATGACCGGGACGTGGCCACACAGTAACGGATGCACCAGAAACAGCATTCCATTGGATCAGCGCTTTCGCGTTTTGCCCGAACTATTAGAGGACAACGATTACCGCACTGCATACATGGGCAAGTGGCACCTGGGCCCGGCTGGGTTCCCGCAACGGGGATTTGAAGAATGGATTTCGACAGGGCAGGCCAGTCAGTACAGCAGATTTTTGATTTCGATGGGACTAACGCCTGACAGAAAAGATGGAGACTTCTCCGAGTTGGCTATTAGCAATTTACCGCTTGAACTATCGAGGCCGAAATTCCTCGAAAAGCATGCGTGTGAATTTATCGAGAAACACCGTCGTGATCCGTTTGTTCTCATTGTCGCATTTGTGGAACCGCACTCGCCTTACAGCGGTCCGCTCAACGACGAACATTCATGGGACGAAATCGATCTCGATCTTACAGCAACGCTGCCGCCGGCTGAGGATGTTCCGTTGCGCTACCGGCTGATGCGAGAATGGCAGCAAGCCGAAGCCGTTCTCGACCGGAAGCGGCTCTGCCAACTGTTGTTCTTCGGGATCACTCCGGAGGAATACAGAAGTATCAAGCGGCGATATCTCGGGCTAGTGACCATGGTCGACAAAAGCATCGGTTGCATCCTTGATTGCTTGGAATGCTCAGGCTTAACTGAGGATACTGCTATCGTGCATACCAGCGACCACGGCGACATGCTGGGCGCCCATCATCTCTTCGGGAAGGAAGTAATGTTCGAAGAAGCCGTGCGTGTCCCGTACTTGGTCCGCTTGCCCGGACAGCGAAGCGGCACAATAATTCGGCAGCCGGTTAGTCACATCGATTTCGTGCCGACGTTACTTGACCTTCTTGGTCAGACCAAGCCATCTCAGTGCGCCGGTAAGAGTCGAGTTCCGCTAATTCGCGGAGAAGCCATGGCGCCGGAGAGCGTATTCATCGAGTGGGCTCCAAATCGAACGAAGATAAAAAAATGGACGAAGCTGGCTCCGCGCCGGATGATCAAGCGCGCCGTAGACGAATCTACTCGGACCGTCATTTCCGTCGATGGCTGGAAACTTTGTCTTCGAGACAAGGATACGAACGAATTATACAACTTAAACGACGATCCGCTGGAAACGCGCAATCTTTACGCCAGCGGGCAATA
>QHQE01000137.1 GCA_003219265.1 Verrucomicrobiota bacterium | reverse complement strand
ACGGCGCGGTGAAAAAATCACCGCGCTCACCGCTTACGATTACCCGACGGCACGTTTGCTCGATGAAAGCGGGATTGACATCATCCTGGTGGGCGATTCGCTGGGCATGGTGGTGCTCGGTTACGAAGACACGACGCGCGTGACGCTCGAAGAAATGCTGCATCACACCCGGGCCGTCGCACGCGGAGCCAAGCGCGCATTGCTCGTGGCCGATATGCCGATTCACAGTTACGACACGCCGGAGCAAGCGTTGGCGACGGCAAAACAATTTGTCGATGTTGGCGCCCAAGCGGTGAAACTCGAAGGCGGCGCGAGTCACGTGCCGCAGATTGAAGCGATCACGCACGCGGGCATTGCGTTCCTGGCGCACATCGGGATGCTCCCGCAAAGCGTGCGCGAAGAAGGCGGCTACAAAGTCAAAGGCCGCACACAAACGGAAGCAGAAGCGTTAATTGCCGATGCGCACGCTGTG
>QHQE01000136.1 GCA_003219265.1 Verrucomicrobiota bacterium | reverse complement strand
AGGCAGCAAACAGCGCAGTTGGCTCTGGTTTGGCCTGATCGTTTCGCTCGCTTTGCACGTCGCGCTCTGCACTTATTTTTATCGAACGCGTTTTCAGTCGCTCGATGCAGTCCTGGCAGAGATGCAGCAAACACCCACGTTCAAGATCAAAAATGTCGATCTTGCCCAGCAACTCGACAAGAGCAGCATGGATCAAACCGATGCGGCCGCGAAACCGAACCCCGACCAAACGCAGGAACAATTGCCCGACGAAAAGAAATCGTTCGATAAACTTTTGCAGGAAGTTCAGGCCAGCACCGCGATGCCGGACGACACGCGCGATGTTTTGCCGGACAAACCGAAAGTGGAACAACCGGACGTGAACTCTGTGCTCAATGAAATTGAACGCACTACCGCCCAGACTCTTTCCAAGGGTTCGAACGCGACGCATGAGCAATCTTTGCTCAATGAGACCGCGGTCTCCGGCCGGCCGCAGCCGGCGCTGACGGGCGACCAGCTTGCGACCAGCACGATGATCAAGCGACCAAACACTTTCACGAGCAAGATGCCGGGTGACAGCGCCGGCCCAAACAAAGGACGCGCCCCGGGCTTCAGCGATTTGGAGCAGTTGCTTGCGCAGAAGGGCCCGCTCGGTTCGGGAACGAAACTGCGCATGCCGGACGATCAGCTTTTCGAATACGACAGCGCAGCATTGCAATCGAGCGCAATCGGGCAATTGCAAAAGCTCGGCACGCTCATCAAGCGCAACCCGAGAGCGACGTTTACAGTCGAAGGTTACACTGATTCATTCGGCGGGCCGGAATACAATCTCGATCTGAGTCAGCGCCGCGCGGACAGCGTGAAACAATATTTGGTGGAAGTGATGGGAATCAGTCCCGCGCAAATCCAAACGCGCGGATACGGGCAAACGAAATTCCGCGTGTCGCCAAACGGTTCAATCGAAGAACAACGCGAGAATCGGCGGGTCGAGATCGTCGTGCACACGAGCGAGGGGTAGTTCTGTCGGCCTTGCCGTAGCGGCCCTCTATGAGCGCCGCCCTTTTCCCGAAAGATTCGTCCGGCGGTCACCGACCGCCGCTACAGAATTAGCGTCACCAATTTTTGATCCACTGGTTTTGATCACTTGGCGGATTTGCGTTCGCTGTGCTCCAAAGATCGAATGTTGGATTGTAACCAATGCTCCCGCCTGGATTCGAAGCTTTAGCGGTCGAATAACCGTACGAATTCCCAAAAGGGTCGCGAATGTAGGTGTTCGGTCCCGGCGGATTTGGACTGAGCATGTTTGGTCTCAATGCGGGACCCATGTAGTTTTTTGCATCCGTCGCAGTAGATGTAGTTGGATCGCCGTCTAAGTCGCCAGAAACTTGAGTGTACAAATAGCGAGACGCATTTTGATAATCGAGAGGGGTGGCATCCGCGGGATTGAGATTGTTCGTGTCGCTATTTGTCGGGTAAATCCCATTATCCGCTTTGTAACTTTCCAGTGCAGTGGACATGGCGGCGATTTCGGCTTCGGCGCGGGAGCGTGCGCCTTTTTTTTGCACGTAACCGGATGTGGCCAGAATCAATCCCGCAAGCACAATGATGATCGTCATGACGACCAAGAGCTCGAGGATGGTGAACGCGCCTCCGGCGCGAAATGACGAAGCACGAATATCAAATGTCGAACGAATGCCGAAATGTCGAATGCCTAAGAAGTCGTGGCGGTTGTAGTTCCTCATTCTGGCTTCGTCACTATTTCGTCATTCGGATTTCGTCATTGATTTCACGTTTGCTGCTGCAAACCGCTGATGATGCTGATGAGCGGCATGAACAGCGCAATGACAATTGTGCCGACAACGAGCGCGAGGAAAACGATCATGATCGGCTCGAGCATTGAGGTCAGTGCCGCCACGGAGTTGTCGGTCTCGTCGTCATAAACGTCGGCAATCTTCAAGAGCATTTCGGGAAGCTGACCGGTCTCTTCGCCCACATCGATCATGCTGATGGCCATGGGAGGGAAAGCGCCGCTGGCTTCGAGCGGTTGGACGATCGATTCGCCTTCCTTCACGCTATCGTGCACTTGGGAGATCGCGCCGGCGATTACCATGTTGCCGGCAGTTTCGCGGGTGATGTTGAGCGCTTGTAAAATCGGGACGCCACTCGTGACCAACGTGCCGAGCGTGCGTGAAAAACGAGAGATCGCCGTTTTGCGGATCAAATCGCCGAAGAGCGGCACGCGCAGTTTGAAACGATCAATTATTGATCTTCCAGCGCGGGTCCGGGCGATCAATTTGTAAGCCGCCACCGCCGCGATAAGTAAGCCAAGCAAGACCAACCCGTGATTTTTCACGAAGTTGCTCACGCCAATGACGAAGAGGGTGATGGCCGGCAGCGGTTTGTCGCCGAGCATGTCGTGAAAGATCGCTTCGAATTTCGGCACGATAAAAACCAGCAGGAAGGCCATGATCGCGATCGCCATCGTCATCACGATGATGGGATAAACCATGGCAGCGACAACCTTGTTCTTGATCTTTTGCGCCTTCTCCTGGAATTCCGCGAGCCGGCCAAGCACGAGCTCGAGCACGCCGCCGACCTCGCCTGCTTTCACCATGTTGACATAAAGGTGATTAAAGATAAGCGGATGCTGCGCCAGGCTTTCCGAAAACGTGCTGCCACCTTGCACTCCGTCGGCGAGTTTGTTGATCGTGTTTCTTAAAACCGTGTCGCGTTCTTGTTTTGCCAGAACATTGAGGCCGCGCAGCAATGGCAATCCGGAGTCGATCAGAGTTGCCAATTGCCGGGTGAAAATCATCATGATCTTCGGCTTAACCTTCTTGCGTTGGAAGAGAACTATGCTGATTTTCGTGCGCGGTCTCGCTACCCGCGCGGCTTTCGCCCCGGCGCGCGAGACCTTTCCGTCGGGGCCACCTTTGCCTTCCTCATAAACGCTGGTCGGAAAATATCCAGCCTGGCGTAATTGACCGATCGCTTCATTGCTTGAGCGCGCTTCGACCAGCCCGGTCGATTCCTGTCCGCGGGCATCGAGAGCTACGTAGGTGTAACGCGGCATGTAATTGTCGATCTAGAATAATGGCTCGCGAAAAACTGTCGAGTGCGGCGCTACCCAGAATTGCACGAACGCGCTACGTGTATTTCAGCACTTCCTCGATGGTAGTGTCGCCGGCGAAGATGCTGCGCAATCCATCCTGGCGCAGCGTGACCATGCCAAGCTCGACCGCTTTTTGTCTTAAAACAACGGTCGGTGCGCGCTCGTTGATTAATTCCCGGAGCGGGTCGGTAATTTTCATCAGCTCGTAGATTCCTTTGCGGCCTTTGTAACCGGTGTTGTTGCACGCGTCGCAACCCTTGCCGCAATAGAATTTCTTCGCGCCGATGTCGCGCCGCGAGATTTCAAGCTGCGCGAGCAACGCTTCGTTTGGCTCATAAGTGGTGCGGCACTGTTGACAAATGCGGCGCAGCAAGCGCTGGCCCAGCACGGCTTCGAGTGTTGAGGAAATCAGAAACGGCTCTACGCCCATGTCGATCAGACGCGTGATCGCGCCCGGCGCGTCGTTTGTGTGCAGCGTCGTGAAAACGAGATGGCCCGTGAGCGAGGCTTGAATGGCGATCTGTGCCGTCTGGAGATCGCGCGTCTCCCCGACCATGATGCGGTCGGGGTCCTGCCGCAGAAATGCGCGCAGGACGCGCGCGAACGTGAGACCGATCGCTTCGTTCACCGGCACTTGCACGATCCCTTCGAGATCGTACTCGACCGGCTCCTCCGCGGTGAGCAATTTGGAATCGATCGTGTTGATCTTGCGCAGACAGGAATAAAGCGTCGTCGTTTTTCCCGAACCGGTCGGGCCGGTCGCGATGAAAATTCCATTCGGCCGCTGGATGACTTCGAGAACGTAATCGTGGATGTAGTCGGGCATGCCCAACATCTCCAGATCCAGATTGACTGTGGTGCGATCGAGCACGCGCAGAACCAAGCTCTCGCCGAACTGCGTCGGCAAAGTTGAAACGCGAAGATCGACCGAGCGTCCGCCGATGTTTTTTTGAATGCGGCCATCTTGCGGCAGACGGCGCTCGGCGATGTTCATGTTCGCCATCACTTTGACGCGCGAGATGACCGGCAGCGCGAGATGGCGCGGCGGCGGCGGCATTTCGTAAAGCGCGCCATCGACGCGATAGCGGATTTTGAATTCGTTTTCGAACGGCTCGAAGTGAATATCGCTCGCGCGGTCCTGGATCGCTTGATACAAAATTAGATCGACAAAGCGAATGATTGGGGTTGCATTCGCCTCCGCTTCAACCGCGGCGGCCCCTTCTCCTTTGTGCAATTGCAGCAGTTCGCCCGCTTCGCCGAGCTGTTTGAGGATTTCCTCCATGCTCGACGTGTCGGTACCGTAATACTGTTTGATTCGATCTTCGATTTGCTCGGCCGACGCAACCACAACATCGACATCTTTGCCCAAGGCAAAACGGAGGTCCTCAGTCGCGCGAAGATCGAGCGGATCAACCAGTGCGACGCGCAATGTATTTCCGCTCATTCCAATCGGAAGCGCGCGGTGCAACCGAGCCAGCCCGCCCGGAATCAAGCGCACAATTTTCGGCGCGATTTCCTTTTCGCTAAGATCGACATATTCTGTTCCGAGCCCATCAGCGATGGTTTGGTAAAAGCCGCGCTCATCAACAAAGCCGCTGTCGACCATGGCCTGGGCGATGGTTTTTCCGTTGAGCTGCGCTTCGTTAAGAACGTCATCGGCCTGCGACGGCTGCAACACGTGTTGCTCGATAAAAAGCTCCGCGACCTGTTTGTTGTTCATGGGCTCGGTGAATCGTTACTCGTTAAACCGTTAAATCGTTTATTAACTGACGTCTCCGATTGTAATTGAAATCACTTGTTCTGCTGAAGTGAGGCCGGCCAAAATTTTTCGCAAGCCATCCTCGCGCAAGTTACGCATGCCGAGCTCGCGCGCGCGTTGGCGCAACAGCAAAGTCGAACTGCGCTTGTTGATCATGTGCCGGACCTCGTCGTCGATCACGAAAATCTCGAAGATGCCCATCCGGCCTTTGTAACCGGTCTTTCGGCACTGCTCGCAACCAACTGGCTTCATCACTTGCGCTTCACGAAGCTGGCCCGGCTCAATCCGCAGCGCGCGCAAGTCCGTCTCGCTCAGCTCGCCCGGTTGTTTGCAGTCGGTGCAAAGGCGCCTCACGAGCCGCTGCGCCATGATCGCGCGCACTGAAGAAGCGACCAGAAACGGCTGCACGCCGATGTCGATTAAACGCGCGACGGCGGAGGGCGCATCATTGGTGTGCAGAGTGCTGAAAACGAGATGGCCGGTAAGGCTCGCGGCCGTGGCGATGTTCGCAGTTTCGAGGTCGCGAATTTCGCCAATCATGATGACATTGGGCGCTTGCCGGAGGATCGAGCGCAGCGCGGCCGGAAAGGTCATTCCGATTTCCGGATTCACCTGCACCTGGTTGATCCCATTCATTTGATATTCGATCGGCTCTTCGACCGTGATGATCTTGCGGTCGGGTTTGTTGATGTGGTTCAAGCAGGCGTAAAGGGTGCTTGTCTTGCCGGAACCGGTCGGGCCAGTGACAAGCAGAATGCCGTCGGGCAGCTTGATCAAACGCTCGAACGTTTCCTGATCGTCGCTGAAAAATCCGAGCTCGGCCAGACCGAGCATGAGGCTCGATTTGTCGAGCACGCGCATAACGACGCTCTCGCCGTGATTGGTCGGGATGATTGAGACGCGAAGATCGATCGGCTTCCTCTTGATCTTCACCTGAATCCGCCCATCCTGCGGCAATCGCTTTTCCGCGATGCTCATCGAGCCGGTCATGATTTTCAGTCGGCTGACAATGGCGGACTGCAAACGCTTCGGCGGCGCTTGCATCTCCTGCAACACACCATCGATGCGAAAACGGACACGGAATTTTTTGTCGAGCGGTTCGAGATGAATGTCACTCGCGCCCACGCGATGCGCCTCGGTCAACAACATCGACACCATGCGGATAATGGGCGCGTCCGCTTCATCGCCTTCCGCTGCGGCCGCGCCGTCGCCGATTTCCAAACCAAGATCGACATCTTGGCCGATTCTTTGTTGAAGGATGTCGGCGGCTTCGTCGGCGGTGCCGTAGTATTTGATGAGCGCCTGGCGGATTTTTTCCGGGCTTGTGCAAACGAGCGCGATCTCGCGCTGCAAAAGAAAACTCAGGCTGTCGATCGTGTCGATGTCGAGAGGATCGCTCACGGCCACGATCAGTCCGGTCTCGCCAAACGCTACTGGAATGACTTTGAACCGGCGCGCGTCTCCGGCGCGGATTTGCTTGATCACTTCCGGCGGAATGACCATCAAGGAAATGTCGATCCAATCCATGTGCGCCTGCCCGGCGAGCGTGCGCGAGACATCCGACTCCGAAACGACGCCGTCTTTGACCAAAACGTCGACAATGTTGTTTGCGCCGTTCAAGCGCGAGCGCGCGCTCTCAATCTGCGGCCGCGTCACCAGGCCAACGTCTTGCAGGGCTCGGAGGACGTAATCTTCGTTTTGTTGCACGTGCACAAGGATGCCTGAGCGGAGAATTTACTGCAAACCTAAGCTACGGCATTAGGGTGGATCGGCCGCTCCGCCGGGCGATGTTAAAGCAAATGCGGCTCAGCCGCCTAATTTTAGCATCGAGCAAGGGACTGCTCGATCCACCTGCGCAATGCGCGCGTGCTATTCCACCGTCACACTTTTGGCCAAGTTGCGCGGTTTGTCGACGTCGCGGCCGAGCGCGACGGCGAGATGGTAGGCAAGAAGTTGGAGTGGGATGACGGTGAGAATCGGCATCAGACAATCGGGGACGTCTGGCAGCGAGATAATTTCGTTCGCGATTCCTTTGAGTTGCTTCGCTCCGGTGCCACTGGTGAACGCGATGATGGGGCCTTTGCGCGCTTTGACTTGCTCGATGTTGTTTAGGTTTTTGGAAAATATGGCGTCATCGGGCGCGACGAAAATGGACGGAAGGTCCGGGCGGATGAGGGCGATGATGCCGTGCTTGAGCTCGGCGCTCGGATGGCCCTCGGCGAAGAGATAGGTGATCTCTTTCATTTTCAGCGCGCCTTCGAGCGCGATTGGGAAATTAAATTGGCGTCCGAAGAAAAGCATCCCGTTCACATCGGCATATTTTTTTGCAATCGCTTGGATCTGATCGCTCAGCTTGAGCACTTCCTCGATTTGTTCTGGCAATGTTTCGAGCGCGGCAATGATCCGGCTTCCTTCCGCAGTGGAAAGATTGCGCATCCGACCGAGGAGCAAGCCGATAAGAGTGAGAATGACGAGTTGGGATGTGAATGATTTCGTCGCGGCGACGCCGATCTCCGGTCCGGCATGCATGTAAACGCCGCCATCGCTCTCGCGCGCGATCGTGCTGGCGACATTGTTGCAAATCCCAAGCGTGCGATAACCTTTGCGGCGACTTTCGTGCAGGGCGCCGAGCGTATCGGCAGTTTCACCGCTCTGACTGATGGCGAACACCAGGGTGTCGCGCGTCATCGGGGGGTTGCGATGTCGAAATTCGCTCGCGTGTTCGACTTCGGTGGGGATGTTGGCGAGCTGCTCGATCAAGTATTCGCCGACCATCCCAGCATGAAGCGCTGTCCCGCAGCCAGTCAACACAACGCGGCCGACATCGCGCAATTGGGCCGGCGTCATGTTCAATCCGCCAAGTTTGGCGGTGCATTCTTCAAGACTGAGACGTCCGCGCATCGCATCGCGCACCGAGTTCGGTTGCTCAAAGATTTCTTTGAGCATGTAGTGCGGGTAGTCGCCTTTCTTGATGTCTTCGGCGGTGAACTCAACTTTGCTGACCTGATGATCGCCGGTTTCGCCGACCAGCGAACTGATCTCGAATTTGTCGCGCTCGACCGCAACGACATCGAAGTCATTTAAATAAACGGCGTCGCGCGTGTACGCGACAATCGCACTCACATCGCTGGCCAGGAAATTTTCGTCTTTGCCGACGCCAAGCACGAGTGGGCTGCCCCGCCGCGCGCCGACGAGAAAATTAGGAATGTCGCTGTGCACAACCGCGATGCCGTAGGTGCCGATGACTTGTTTCAAAGCCCTGCGCACGGCATTGAGGAGACGGGCCTTGGAATCCTTGCCGTCGAGCTGCTGATAAATGCTGCCGATGAGGTGAGCGAGCACTTCGGTGTCAGTTTGTGAGCGGAAATCATTGTCGCCGTCGCGAACCAACTGCTCCTTGAGAGCCTGATAATTTTCGATCACGCCGTTGTGGACGAGCGCGATTTTTCCACTGGCATCGAAATGCGGGTGTGCGTTTTCGTCGTTGACCTTTCCATGGGTCGCCCAACGCGTGTGACTGATGCCGAATGAACCGGATGGCGGCTTCTCCGACATCAATTTTGCCAGCGCAGGAATGCGTCCCGCGCATTTGCGCGTCTCGACATGATTTCCATCGACAATGGCGACGCCGGCTGAGTCGTAGCCCCGATATTCGAGGCGACGCAAGCCATCGAGCAAAATAGGCGCGGCTTCGGAGCGCCCGACGTAACCGACAATTCCGCACATATTGGGAGATGGGAAACTAACGTCTGCGCGGCATTGTAGCAACCCGCGTGAGGCGGGTTAACGTCGTGCACATCGCGGTGGCTACAGCAAAACAGTTGCCGGAAACCGCAGACGCTGAGTTATTGTAGATGTGGTAAACTACAACCGCCCGCGGCGCGATTTATCTTTGGCCCAATCGGCCTCCGCAATGACGACGCCGGCGCTTCCACCCGGTACGACGCAGCGAACGCTCGCCATTATCATGGGCGGCGGCGCGGGTACGCGTTTGTTCCCGTTAACCAAGGACCGTGCGAAACCGGCGGTACCCCTCGGCGGAAAATATCGCATCGTCGATATCTCGATCAGCAATTGCCTCAACTCATCGACATATCCAGGCGAGCTACAAGTTCGACAATTTCTCGCGCAGTTTCATCGATATTCTTGCGGCGCAACAAACGCTGGCGGGCTCGCAGTGGTATCAAGGCACGGCCGACGCCGTCCGGCAGAACATGCGCTATTTCCTCGAGCGCCCGTTCGATTATTATCTGATTCTGAGCGGCGATCAGCTGTACCGGATGGATTTTCGCGCGCTGCTGCACCAGCACATTCAATCGGGCGTCGATATCACATTGGCGACCAAACCCGTACATCGACATCGGGTTTCCGAGTTCGGGATCATGCAGAGCGGCGTGGATCGCCGCATCATGCATTTTTTAGAGAAACCGACGGAGGAGGCTGTCCTTCACGAGATGAAAATCAGCCGTGAACTGCTCGCCGCGGTCGGTTTGAACGAAGGAGAGGAACTGTTCCAGGCGTCGATGGGAATTTACATCTTCAACCGCGACGTGCTGGTGGAATGCTTGAATAATGACCTGGCCGATTTCGGCAAGCATGTCATTCCACAATCGATCCAGCAGCGGCACGTGAGCGCCTACATTTTTAAAGGTTACTGGGAAGACATCGGAACAATCCGCGCTTTTTACGAAGCGAATCTCGATCTTACCGATATCGCTCCCGAATACAGCTTCTTTGATCCAGAGGCCGCAATCTACACCCATCCGCGGTTTCTGCCCGGCAGCAAAATCAACGGAGCCACCCTGCGGCAGGCGATCATTTCCGATGGCTGCATCATTTCCGACGCGCATCTGGAACGCTCCGTCATCGGGATACGCAGCATTATTCAGAACGGCGCGACCATTCGCAACAGCATTGTGATGGGGGCGGATTATTTCGAACAAGCGGGAAATTCGCAGCGACCACCAATCGGGATCGGCCGCAATTGCGTGATCGATCGCGCCATCATCGACAAGAATGCCCGGATTGCCGACGGGGCTGTGATTACGCCGGAAGGAAAGCCGGCGAATTTCGATGCGGACAATTACTTCATTCGTGACGGCATCGTGATCGTGCCGAAAAACGCGGTCATACCAGCCGGTTTCTGGATCTGATCAGCTTGTTGGCTGGGCCGATTGTTGGGCTTGATCGGTGTCGCGCTTAGCGCCGATCGGTCATGCCCTCGAACTGACCGCCTGTCTCCCATTTTTCCTGTTTATTCCAAGGCATGGTTGACTCGTGGTGATCGTCCGGATCATCGACCAGACGTGGCGCATCTTTCTGCGTCGCACAAGAGGCGAGCATTGCTGCGGTGACGAGCAACAGAGCGGCGGTAATCTTTTTTCGAAGCTCAGGAATTAGTGCCAGCATAAATGACAATGTCTCCAGGTTGCACTTGGACGCCACGCGCCAAACTACTAGTAACAATGTCGCCGATAGCGGTTGCGGGTTCAACTGAAGAAATGCGAATTTTTCCAATCAGAGTGCCGTCCCGCACCACGAGCATTTCCGAATTGGGTTCGACGCCTTGACGGCCGCCAAGACTTAAGACCACAAAGTTGTAAGCTTGATTCACGGCGAGAACGGCGCCACGCACTCCTATTTTTCCGGCGGCGGCGCGCCGCTTCTTCTCCTCTTCGAGCTGAGTCGAACGCTCCTGGGCTTTCCGAATTGTTTCGGACAAGAAGACTTTCTCGCGTTCCGCGCTGTCACGCTGACGGCGAGCATCATCGAGCTCCGCCTGCAATTCCACTGTCGATGGAGCGCCGGGATTTGCCTCAGCCGGTTTGTTTCCCACTTCCTCTGCGCATTTTTGCAACGAAGCGATCTCCGCCTGGTTCGCCTCTAACCGGGTTTCCAAATCGGCTTTTTCCTTTTGCACCTTCGCGAGCTCCGCTTCGACCTTCGCCGCCTTGCTTTCTGCATCCGCGCTCTTTGCACTCGTCCCTGGTATCTTCGTTTGCCGACTCTTGAATTCTTTTGCTTGAGCCATTCGGCCGTGCTCCGCAGCGTCGCGTGCGGCGATCGCAATTGCCAGGTCCAGATGCAGCCCTTTTACCCTGACGCTATTGAGGACGCCGAAAACCGCGGCGACGATCAGCATCGAGACTGAAATTCCTGCCAATATCTTGGGCATGGCGGCGGAGATCATGGATTTTGGAGGCAACATGGAGCGGTGCCCTCGTAACATTAATTGCCGCATTGTCATGGCGGCCAATTAGAAATTGACCCGCCGGAAGAGATCATTGTCAGTCGGCGTCCTACACGGTCAAGCTTTTTCCGCGACGCAAGCTCACCAAAAATGCAATTCCGAATTTGATTCGTTGGGGCGATTTGGAATCGGGCCGAATTCACGTTGCGTCTCTGAGCGTTTCAACCTATAGAAGCGCTCCGTGGGACAGCAGCATCGAGTGCGCGCCAAGCGCAAACGGCGAAAAGCCTATCTTCGGCGCAAGAAAACTGCCCTCAAAGGGGCGCGTCGGGAGCCGCCCAAGCCCAAAGCGAAGAAGGAGCCCGCCACTGCGCCGGAGTAGAGAGGTGCTCCCCGAGCGTTTATGTCGGGAGCAGCACGAAGATCTCAGTGATGCTGGAGCGCGCACGTTACTTGATTGTGGATGGACATAGCGTCATTTTCGCGTGGCCTGAGTTGCGCAAACTCCAGGAACGCCGTGCGTCGGTCGCGCGTGAGGCATTAATCAAGCGGTTGCGTGATTATCAAGATTGGACCGGAATGCGCGTGGTGGTGGTCTTTGATGGCAAGGGTGCGCACGTTGGCGCGACCTCCGATCCACATGACGTTCAGATTTTTTATTCGCGAAAGGGGCAAACAGCGGATGCGATTGTTGAGCGGCTTGCGAGCAAATATGGGCATCGGTTTGAGTTGATGGTGGCCACGTCCGACTACCTGGAGCAACAGACTGCGAACGCTTGCGGTGCCGAATGTATTTCCCCAGAGACGCTCCGTGGACTTATGCAAGAAGCCCGCGCGCGCGCCAAGCGGTAGTCACGAGTAAACGGGCTTAGGCAGCGCCGAGCAGAGCCGGTTGCCTGCCATTTAATGTTTCGCGACGAGCGCGCTGCTGGCAGGTCGATAGTACGCGCGAGAGCACACAGTAAAGTTGTTCGACCGGGAGATTCTTGCTTACGTAACCATTCGCCCCGGCTCGTAAGGCGGCGTGCATTTGTTCCTCGTCGTAACCAATCCCCGTAAAGACAACGATCGGAATCTTCGGGTTAATTTCGCGAATAAAGGAGATGAGAGAAATCCCATCCACCTTGGGCATCCTTAGATCGACAATCACCACTTCGCAGTCATGATGGGCGAGCCAGGTGGCGGTCTGGAATCCCTCCGTGAGCGCCTGGCAGGTATGACCTTTTTGCCGAAGATAGGTAACGAGAAATCGGGTGAGGGCAGGATCATCATCGATGATGAGAAACTGGGAGGAATCACGGGTGAGCAGTTTCATGCCTTATAATATCCATACTGAGTATAAGCACTAAGCTTGCCAACCGCCGCGCGCGTACTGTTCCCAAAGCTCCAAATTCCTACCTCCAAGCTAGGATAACATTTGGGCTGCGGCAGCACGTTGCCGCTTTCTTTTTACGGGACCATCGCGCGATGGCGATGACCTTGTTCCAAAGCACGGACATGTCCACGCACTCCGAAATTAAAGCCCCAGCTTCTTTTCTATCGCTTTGACCCGATCGAAGAGTTTTCCGAGCCGGTGCACCCACGCGACTTGTCGTTTGGCTTCGGGCAACGGCACCGCCGGATAGCCAAACCAAACACCGCCGGGAACGTCTTTCGAGACCCCACTTTGCGCTGCGAGAACTGTTCCGTCACCGATCGTAACGTGACCCACGATACCAACCTGCCCGGCTATTGTTACATGCTCTCCGACGCGAGTGCTCCCCGAGATTCCTGTTTGCGCAGCAATGATCGAATGCCTGCCGATCACAACGTTGTGCGCCACCTGAACAAGATTGTCGATCTTGACCCCTTCCTGAATCCAGGTTCGTCCGAAGCGGGCGCGATCGATAGTCGTGTTCGCGCCGATCTCGACATCGTCATCGATCTGGACAATCCCGAGCTGGGGGATTTTTTCATGGCGGTTCTCCACGAATTCGAACCCGAAACCGTCCGCTCCGATCACGGCGCCGCTATGGATGATTACACGCGCACCGATTCGCGTTCGCTCACGAATCGTCGCATTCGGATAAATCACGCACGAAGCTCCAATAACACTTTCATGACCGATGTAAGACCCAGCCCCGACAACTGTGTCATCGCCGATGCTTACGGCCGCCTCAATGACTGCGTGCGGTTGAATTGAGACGCGGTTTCCAAGCTTTACACTTGGATCGACAATCGCGCTTGAATGAACGCCAGCCGCGAAAGAGATCGGGTTCGGCGCAAATTTCAGTACGACTTGCTCGAAAGCTTTCGACGGATTTGCGACGCGAATTTGAGCCGCAGAAATCGTGTCGGAAAAATTGAGCGGAACAAAAACGGCCGCGGCGCGCGTTTTTCGCAGGAGCGAGCCATATCTCGGGTCGGAATAGAATGCGATCTCGTCTGCGGTGGCCTCCGCCAGCGCGGCTGCGCCCGAAATTTCTTGATCGGGATCGCCGTGTAATTCGCCGCCCGACATCTTCGCTAGCTCGCGGAGAGTGAAGGTCACGGGTTAAAACCAATCCGGCGCGTTGAACGAAGTCAATCGCGAAGTCTGGGGCGCGTGCGCGCCCCAGACGAAGAAATCGCAAGTCGGAGGCTTACGCTACTTTTTTCAAGCTGGTGCGAATTTCGTCGAGTTTCCCGGCCGAGCCCAGCTTCTCGTTTTTGTGCGCAATAAAGTTTGCGTACTCCTCGACGAAAATTTTTCCCGGTGGGCGAAAATCGAATTGCTCGGGATGATCGCGGAAGAATTCGCGGTGGACGCGCGTCCAGACGAGGCGTCCATCGGTGTCGATGTTCACTTTGGTGACGCCGAGTTTCGCCGCGGGCAGATATTCCTCCTCGTTCACGCCGCGCGCGGAGGGATCGAGTTTGCCACCGGCGGCGTTGATGCGCTCGACTTCCGATTTCGGCACGCTCGACGAACCGTGCATCACGATCGGGGTCGGCGGCAAGCCCGCTTTTTTCACCTTGTCGCGAATCCCTTCGATTACTTCGAAGTGCAATGATTGTTGTCCTTTGAATTTGTAAGCGCCGTGGCTGGTGCCAATAGCCGCGGCAAGCGAATCGCATTTTGTTTGTTTGATAAATTCCACCGCTTCATCCGGATTCGTCAGGCAAGCGTGGCCTTCGTCCACTTTGATGTCTTCTTCGACGCCGCCCAGCATGCCGAGTTCAGCTTCCACGCTGATGCCCTTGGCGTGCGCTTTATCGACAACTCGCTTCGTGATCGCGACGTTTTTTTCGAACGGCTCTTGGCTCGCATCGATCATGACCGAGCTGTAAAAACCCGACGCGATGCAATCATAGCACGCCTCTTCATCGCCATGATCGAGATGGACGGCGAAAATAGCTTCGGGAAACATTCCCTCGGCCGTGCGAATTATCGCCTCGAGCATGCGTTTGTCGGCATATTTCCGGGCGCCCTTCGAAAGCTGAATGATGAACGGCGCGCGACTCTGGACATTGCCGCGGAACAGGCCGAGGCATTGTTCCATATTGTTGATGTTATAGGCGCCGACCGCAAATTTGCTGTAGGCGACTTTGTAAAGTTGAGCGGTGGTGACGATCATATGGCAGAATTTCAGCTTTGGAGCCGGAAACTTAAATCCGAAATCTGAAAATCTGAAATGTGAAATTACTCAATGCCCATTTGGGCTGGCTGGCAACATCACGCTGACCAGTGTGCCGTGCGGAGTGGAATCGATATCGACGCGGCCGTTGTGATCGAAGACGGTACGCTTCACGATGGGAAGTCCGAGTCCCATTCCGCGCGGTTTGGTCGTGCAAAAGGGCGAGAAAACCTTTTCCTTCAAGTCGGGCGCGATCCCTTTGCCGTTGTCGCGCACGGTCACGACGACGCCGCTGGCGCGCTTGCCTTGGCGGATCGGTTTTGCGGCCAGCATGATGCGCGGCCTGTTCCGTCCTGAAAGCGCCTCCGCCGCGTTGGCCACGAGATGGGCGAAGGCTTCGGCCAGGGCCGTCTCGTCACCCAGCACCTTGGGCAGATCGTTGGGCAGCGAGGTTTCAACCGCCGGGCCGCCATTGGCGCCGAGTCGAGTGCGCGCGATCTCGATCGCTTTCTTTACTGGAGCACGGACATCAATCGGCTTGAACACCAGCTCAGGCGGATGCGCAAAGTTGTTGATCTGCGTGATGATCTTATCGAGGCGATCGATTTCCTTGACCACGATATCGTTGAAATCTTTGCGGAAATCGGCGTCGTCGAATCGCTCGGGAAGAAGTTGCGCGAAAGTTTTGATCGCGACCAGGGGGTTGCGGATTTCGTGGGACATGCTGGCGGCGAGGTCGGTCCAGAAGGCCGCTCGATCGACCAGGGCTTGTTTCTCATGCAAGGTTTCCTCGGCCGTCAGATCGTGGACGACGGCGACGGCGCCAAGCGGCGTGTGTTGATCGCCAAGCCGGCGCGTTTCGACTGAGAGCGATCGCCGCGTGTTATTGTCGATCCATCGCTGCACCGGGAGGGAGCTTTTTGATTCGAGTGTTTCGCGAAGGAATGCCGCGAGTCTGCTGCCGGCGGATTCAGCCGGTTTGTTCAAAACATCCTTACTCGAGAGCCCAAGAATCTGTTCGGCGGTCGGATTGAACCATCGAATGATCGCATCCTCATCTGTCGCCACGATGCCCGGCGGAATCGATTTGAGCAGCGTCTCGGCCAGGGTTTTCTGCAACTTGATTTCTTCGTAGAGAAGCGCGTTCTCGAGGACGGTCGAAACGTGCTCGGCCAGGATCATCAATCCCTCGAGATCTGAATAATCGAATCGTTGACCGGTTAGTCGATGACCGAAAAACAGCCAACCGATGATGCGTCCACGCGCATAAAGCGGCACGATCACTTCCGCGCCGAACGTGTCAAGCGCGCGGCGAAGCTGCGATCGCTCTGCTTGATGAGGCGTTTGCGCAAGATTGGCGCGGGAGATCAAATGCGCGTGCAATTCGAACCAGCGCACCAGCGCGTCGCGCTCGCTGAATTCCATCTCGTGCGTTTCCGGCAAACAGCGCAGGCCGGCGCGGAGCCGATAACGATCCCCTTGTCGAATCTTCGAAAAAATTCCGACGCGCGTCACGCCGGCGGCATCCGCGACGCTTTCCACGATACTGGCGAGAAGTACATCGACATTGTCGAACTGGCGAAACACGCGCGGGAAACGCAGCAATCGCAACGATGGCCCTCCGCCCGCCGCGGCGGACACTGCGCCGGCTCTGGGTATCGGTTCCAAAGTTGAGAGACTTGTCGATGTTTCGCGCAGCTCTCGGTTCTCCTGCAAAACTTTTAAGTAATCGAATGCGCGACCGACCAACGTCTGGAAGCGACGCCGGTCGAGTTCTAAATCTTCCGCCGCGTAAATTCCGAATTGCTCCGCCTCCCGCAGCGGATCCGACTTCACAATGCCGAGAGCAATGATCAAAATTTCTGGCCATTCTTTTTGCACTTGATCGATGAGGTCGCGGCATTCTTTGGCGCGAAGGTCCATGATGAGCAGCGCCGGTCCGGCTTGTTGAAGGACGGCATCGAGCCGGTCCGCCTCCGCCACGTGCCGCACCTGGGCCATGGTGCGCAGGAATGCTTTCATGCGCCGAACCAGATCGGAGTCCTGCGTGTAAAAGATGCAGACCGGCGGGGGAATCACGCCGCCACCTCGCCATCAAATACGGCCAATGGGAGCAAGATGTGGAAGGCCGTGCCCTTCTCGAGTTCGCTCTCCACTTCGATCTGGCCGCCGTGCTCCTGAATAATTGCATGGACGACCGACAATCCCAACCCAGTGCCGTAATCTTTTGTGGTAAAAAATGGATCGAACAAATGCTGAATGTGTTCGGATTGGATTCCTTCACCGGTATCGCGAATGGTGATGTGAAGAACTTCACGCGCTTCGCCGTTGCCGTGGGCAATCGGAGCCACCCATTCTTCGCCGGTGTGGGTTTGTGTGCTCACGGAGAGTTCGCCGCCATGCTTCATTGCCTCCATCGCATTGATGAAGAAATTGAGAAAGACTTGTTCGAGTTGATCTGCATCGGCGCTGATTGTATCCACATTCGCTTCCAAAAAACGAGCTAATTTGATGTCGTGGTCATACAATCGGTGCCCGATGAGCTGGAGCGACTTCTCCAAAACCTCGTGCACATGCGTCGGCTTGAGGTCCGGCTTAGCCGGCCGCGCGAAGCGGAGTAACTGATTGACGAGCGAATCGATCCGCTCGATTTCGTGCCCGATCAGTTTGGAAAACGCTTCGCGAAAATCGGAATCCTGATACCGCTGCGGGAGCAGTTGGGCGAAAGTCTTGATCGAGACGAGCGGATTTTTGATCTCGTGTGCCATCCCGGCAGAGAGTGTGCCGAGGCTGGCCAGACGATCGCTGCGGCGAATGAGCAGTTCCAGCCGCTTGAGGGGCGTTAGGTCGGTCAGCACCATCAACGCGCCTAGGACTTGTCGATCTTCCCCTCGAAAGATGGACGTGCTGGCGCGGACAATTACGCCTTGGTCGCCTGCGTCCAGGAGAATCTCATTATTTTCCTGGCTCTCACCGGTCCGCAATGTCGTCCGCAATGCGTCCCGGAGCGCTGGCGGAAGTTTATCGATGGAATGATTGATAATCTCCCGGGCATTTAGTTCCGTGAGCTGGACCGTTTCGTTATTAAAAACTGTGATACGCTCGTCGGTCCCGGCCGCGATCACGCCCGTGGTCAGATTTTCGAGCAGCGTTTCGTTGTAGATTTTTGCGTTCTGCACTTCCGTGAACAGCTCCGCGTTTTCGACAGCGACGGCGAGCTGGCCGCAGAGGGCCTGGAGTGCCTCCTGCTCCACGCTCCCGTAGATGCGCCCGGATAAGCGCGGCCCGAGCAGCATCAAACCCGCGAGTTGTTCGCGCGCGAAAATTCCCATCACTACGGCCAGATTGAGGTGTTGCATGTGTTTGCTGACCCGGTCCGATTCCGGCGTTGGCCGAGCGCGATGCAATTCGTCCAGGACAATTGGCTGCCCGGAGCTTTGCAGATATTTCAGGAGCGCGTGATCTTTTGGAAGATCGATCTGGCTCGCAGGAGTGGGCAGCGGATAGTGTTGTGCGTAAACATCCTTTTGCGGCAGCAAAATCATCACACGGTCCGTGTCCACCGCCTGGGCAATTGTCTTCCCGAACCGCGTGAGCAGATCGTGCAAAGTGGTGACCGATTTCAGGATGGCAACCGCCTGATTCATCGTTGTTCGAAAATCCAAGCCGCGTGTACTGATGAAGAGCCGGTCGGCAAGAGATTGGGAAAGACCCCGCGCCGACGCCATGGCGAAGGCCACAGCCAGGGCTGCGGTAACGTGGGCGGCCGACCGCGTGCTTATTCCGAAGAGAGGCTCGAAGGCCGAATCGACCAGCCACCAGATCAATCCATAAAGGGCGAGGAGATAAGCGGCCAGTAGACCGTACGAGATCGCCCGACGCAGGAAAAATCCCGCCTCCATGATCTTTCGCGTGGCTATGCCATAGGCGACGATCAGGCTGAAAAAGACGATACGAAATGGCGCAAACCCGACCAACCGTGATCGGTCAATGAAGAAGCCCAGGCTGAAGGACGAGAACGTCGTGGCGATGGCGACGACAGCGCCGGTAAGGATGAAGGCGAGTTCCGCGCGGTTACTACCGGTAGTTTGTCTTACATCACGCGCATAATTGATAATCACTATCAGCCCGGCAATTACAAAGTACAAGAAATAGAAAACCGCATCTTGCCCATAGACCGGCACCGGAAATGGGATTGACGCTCCTGGTGGCCGCGAAAACCGCGCTCCTTCTAAAAAGAACTTTGTTTGGCAAAATATGACAGCAGCAACTGCCGCTATCAGCCAGATCCATGCATCGGCCAAAATTTCTTGCCAGCGCCGGTTCTGCTGCCGAATGGATACGCGAAGAAGATTAAAAACGGTGAGAATTAAAGCGCCCGCTGCGGATGCTTCGCGAATATAAAACGCTACTTCAGCACTCGTTGTTGCCGAAAAGGAGAAGTATAAGCATGCTAACCACACTCCAATAACTGTGGAGAGTAAAAAGAAACATTGGTTTGGCTTCCGCCACGGATTAGCTTGAAATACGACCAATCCTAAAACTGACTGGATGGCAAGGGCGACAAGAGTCGGTACCGCTGCGCTGTGCATCAGGACGGAACGCGATTAACAACGAGCGTACTCGCGCCCCCGCCCAGCCCTCGCACATTTATGAGAGCGCAGTCTAGCTTGGTCTTTCGTGCACGCTTCGGCACGAAGTCGAGATCACAATTCGGATCTTCGACCTGGTAATTCGCCGTGGGAGCGATTATTTGATCACGGATACTCAAGGCACAGGCAGCAATCTGAAAAGGACCTCCCGCCGCTAACGGGTTGCCAGTTACTCCTTTGATCGAACTGACCGGGATCGAATAAGCACGATCCGCAAACACGTCCTTAATCGTGACAACTTCGGCGGCATCCAGAACTGGATCACCGGGCCCGTACGCCGAAATGTAGTCAACTTCGTTTATCGTTATTTGTGCGTTAGCTAGGGCGAGCCCCATCGAGTCTGCTAAGGCTGAAGCCGGCTTCGCAGGGTCCAAGTCGCGTCGTTTAGCGTATCCAGTAAGCTCCATATAGATACGCGCCCCTCTAGCTAAGGCGCGTTCCAAATTCTCCATAATGAAGATTCCGGCACCTTCTGAAAGCACGCCCGACTTTCTGAGCCAATCAAACGGCCGACTCGCTCTCTCCGAATCGCCATTGTCATGGCAAACTAATCCGCTTGCAATAAAGCTCCCCATCACCAGCGGTGTAATAGGCGCATCAGTCCCTCCGGCAATCGCTATTTCAGCTTCCCCGAAGCGGATCATCGCGGCGGCATCCGCGACCGCATCCAATCCAGAAGTACACGCGGAAGACACCGTGGCCGCATGCGCGGCGGCACCGAGCCGATCCGCAATCACACTGGCGGGCGCTTGTGGTATCGAGGCAGCGGACGTAGTAGAAGGCATTCGGTTTGGCCCGTTACTGCGCACCGCGTAAAATGCGCGTTCGATCACGTCCATAGCATTCATACTGACGCCAATAATCACTGGAGTCACGCTGGGCAGTTCGAGATTATCGGAGTCAAGTCCGGCATCGCGAAGCGCCATCATCGTTGCGGCGTAGGCGAGTTGCGTGTGGCGCGCCCAGCGTTTCGGTTTTAGTTCCGGCTCAATGTAATCGAGTGGGTTGAAGTCTTTCACTTCGCCGGCCATTTGGCTTTTGAAGCCGGTGGCATCGAAGAGTGTGATCGGCCCGATGCCGCTGCGGCCGGCGAGGAGGGATTCCCAAAATGCCTCGAGCCCGATTCCATTGGGGGCGAGAATCCCCATGCCGGTGATGACGACTCGATGGCGCTTGTTCATGAGCTAGATGCTGGCTGTTGGATGCTGGAACCGTGCCTAATCCGCGTTAGAAAATGGCTCTTTCCAAAAGCCGCAAGTTGCTTGCGAAGACACTCGTGCGAATTTTGATTTTCGCTCTGGGCGGATTCGGCGGCTCGTTAGGGTTGCGAAGTAATTGTCGATTCGATCTTGGCGACCACGAGCAGATCACGGCGCATTCTAAACGCTACATCAAATTCAGTCATTATATTTTTGGGGCGCTCTACGCCTGACCTTATTCGCTGAATTTGCAAGTTATTCACAATTTGCACCTTGCGCACCAGCAAAATCTATTTCAATTTCCCAGCCGAGTTCCCATGGCTTGCAGATATTTGTCATCTCTCGTCGCATGCGGCACGCGCCTAGCTTCTAACCGACTTGGCCGATCATGACCGTCTCGCAGCAAACTCCTCAAGTCCTGGTTATCGACGATGAAATGGGTCCGCGCGAGAGCCTGCGGATGCTGCTCAAGCCAGATTACAACGTGCACACGGCCGATTGCGTCGATGCCGGCATTAGGCTCCTGAAAGAGAAACGGCCCGATACCGTGGTAATGGACATACGCATGCCGGGCGCAACCGGCATCGAAGGTTTGCGAAAAATCCGTGAAATTGATCCACATCTTTCCGTCATCATGCTCACCGGTTTTGGCGCTCTCGAAACCGCGCAGGAAGCGCTGCGGCTCGGCGCCAGTGATTACATCAGCAAGCCCTTCGACGCGGGCGAAATGCGAAAAGTAGTCGGACGCAACGTCGAACGCACGCGTGTGCAACGAGCTGGCGAACGAGCGGCGACCGAAATCAAGGAACTAAATAATCGCCTGCTTAAAGAACTGGCACAGAAGGAGCGGCTTGCCTCGCTCGGCCAGGCTTCAGCCGAGTTTGTCCACGATTTGGGTAATCCGCTCACAATCGTTTGGGGTTACGTCCAATTGCTCGCAAAAAAACTTGATCGTTCTGAAAACGGAGGCGCCGCGGAAAACGCCGCCTCGATTAAAGAACTGAGCATTATCGAACAAAATGTCCTGCTTTGCCGCGAGCTTCTCACAATGTGGCAAAGTTACGGCAGCGTCGGAGCCTCGCCGCACAAGCCGATGTCGGTTTCGGCCGTTCTGCGCGAGGTGATCAAAGGCATCGGGGCCATGGCCGTCCAGAATGGCGTGGAGTTGAAAGCCAATATTTGCGACGACACCTGTATTCTTCTCGGCGACGCCGTGCAAATCAAACGTGCCATCCAGAACGTGATCATTAACGCGGTGCAAGCTTGTGCGGGCAAGAAAGGATCGGTTTCGGTGGATTGCGCACGGAAGGATTTCTATGTGGACCTTCGTGTGGAAGACAATGGTCACGGGATCCCCCCGGCTCGGATTGACAAGATTTTCGATCCCTATTTCACGACCAAACAGGGCAAGAGCGGAACTGGCCTCGGGCTCTACATTACAAAAAAAGTCGTCGAGGACCACAACGGTTCGCTCAAAGTGGACAGCACGCCGGGCGTTGGCACCACATTCACGATTCGCTTGGCGTTACAGAATAATTTGAAGTTGTAGCCACGGCCCGATGGGCCGTGAAAAGCTCGAACGGGCCACAGGCCGTTGCTACAACATGAGGGTGCATCGGTTTAACTTGTCAGCTCTCACGTGTTTGGTTTTGCTGAACGCGTGCCCTCTGCCTACCGCGTCGCGCCGATTTTCCTGATTCGAATGGCCGGTGTGCCGTTCGAAATACTCGAGCGGCTCGCCACACCTGAAACAATTTCCGTTGCGCGCGAAGTGCGCGCTCGGAAAGAGGAGCTGACAAAAGCAAGCGCCGAGGCGGAAAATTTCTTTCGATCGCCCGAGCGCCTCCTTTCCGAGCAGGCATTCCGCGCTTTGCGTGTTGCCGTGCGTCTGAGGTGCGCGCCCACCGGGATGACTGGTCCACAGCCGCGTGTATTTACAAACTATGCTGACGCCGCGGCTAACGTATCGGCTGTCGAATCGAACCTTCATGCCACGCTCGAGCGCGAGCTCGGCGTCGCGCGCGCTGCGCTTTTGGAATCAGCCCGAACACTTTTGCCGCGGCATCTTATTTTTGGTATGGGCGGTGTTCGCGAACTTCTGGCCGATCTGCTGGCAGCGTCTGCGAGCAGTGGGTTGACGCGCCGCAACGCACGCGCTGGAGACCGCGAGCGGCACCTGCTTTTGTATTTGCAGCGTATTTGCGCGAAGAACGATACCTTCAGCGAATTCGGACCCACCGGCTGGGGCAAGATCGACAACGAAGCCGGCGGGAGCCGAGCGACGTCGACGGGAAAGCCCGAGAGGGTTGACGAGCCGGGAGGCGAGTCAATCAATCACATTTGGGGAATGAAGTTGGCGCCGCGGCCGGGCGTCGCTTTGCGCGAAGCATTCTTGGAACGCTGGACCGCGCACGCCATCGCGGCGGTCATGAACGCCGATCCCGAAATCTTTGCCGAACTTTCGCCGCGCTTGGATCCCAACGGCAGGATCGACAAACAAATGTTTATTTTTACCGAAAGCGGCGACACAACTCCGCTCACCTCGGAAGAAGCCGGGATCATTAAACGTTGCGACGGAAAGACGCCCGTTCATGCATTGCCTGCTTCACCAGAGACTATTCGGGCGCTCGTCGGAAAGAAAATTCTGCGATGCACCGTCGAAGTTCCGGCGCTGGAGCCGCATGCTTTTGCCATCTTGCGCGAGGATGTCGAGAAGTGGCGCGACGGCAACGTGCGCGTCAAGTGGTTGTCGATCCTGCAACCGATCGCCGAGCTCCCGCGCAAATTTGCCGGCACGGTCGAACCGAAAGATCGACAAGGAATTTTGGATGAAACGCGCTCCCGATTTCAGTCGTTAGGCGCGGTCCGCAAGCCGGGCGACCGGTTTTTGTATTCCGCCGCCAATCCGATCGGCGAGGAATGTTTTCGCGAATGTAATTTCCGCATCGACGAAGATCTAATCAACGAAGTCGCGGTTGAAGCGGCACCGTGGATCGACTTCTGGCGCGACTCCTATGCCTTCATTGCCAGTCGTGTCGCCGCCGGTTTGCGCTCTGTGCTGGAGAAGATGTCGATTCAAAACGGCACCGTGCCGTTGCCGGCGTTCTTGCGCGCGTGTGAAGCGGCGAAGTTGCCGCTCACCGGATCCGGTCTTGTCGGTCTGGCGGTGATGGCGTTTCAGGAAGTGAAAACCGCTTTTCGCGAGCGGCTCCTTCCACATATCGGTTCCGAGGAGTACGAGCTCAGTCTTGATGATTGTCATGTCGTCCGCGAAAATTTTCAGTATCCCAAATTCGACGAATACACTTATCCATCCGCCGACCTACAAATCGCCGCCCAGTCGATCGACGCGGTCGCACGCGGTCAATATCAATGGATTCTGGCCGAGCTGCATCCGCCTCCTGCACTGCTGCATCACTGCATGTACTGGGCTTGTCCCGACAAAGCTGCGCTCAATGACGCCCTCGCCCGCACCGTCGCCGGTAGACCGAGTTTCCATTTCGGTTTTTTTGCGGCGGATTTTACGGCGCACACGGCCGTTCGCCTATTTGATGCGCTTTTGGAACTTTCGAATTTCGTCGCACCGCAACGGGGCAACAGCAATTGGCGTATAGTCCCTCCGGCAGAGGCAGAAGTTTATGTCGATGAAACGAGTGGCGACGTTTGCGTTCGCAAAATGGGAACGCGCGAATCCCTCGGATCGTTCGCGCGCGCCTGGGTCATTCCGCTCGGTTTTCATCCGTTCCAATTTGGGCTTGCGCCGCATACGCCGCGATTGCGCTGCGGACGCGTAATTGTGCAACGGCGCACGTGGACCGTCACTCGTGAAGAATTCCCGGCCGGGGATTATACCGGCGTTTCGCGCGATCTCGTTCTCGCTATGGAGCGGTTGCGCACGCAAAAAAATTGGCCGCGCCGCGTTTACATTCGTCCGACCGAGCAGGCCCTTCGCCGCAGCGGCGCGGAAGGACGCGATAAAGATACCAAACCGGTGTTTATCGACCTGGAGAGCTATCTTTTTCTCGAAATTTTCCAACGCTGGCTAATGAAATCGGGTGAGCTGGAAGTGACCGAGATGTTGCCCGATCCGGACCACTTGCTCTGGTGTGAGCCTGATGGCCGTCGCACTTTCGAACTGCGCACGCTGATTGTCCCGCGCGGATGAAAATCATCGCGATCGCAAACTCTGAGGGGCGCACGCAATGCCAGTCCGGCTCGGACCTCGCGTGCTGGTTTCGGCGCCTCGCCGAAACGAACTTCCCGCCGAGGCTCGAAGCGTTCATCGTCCGGCGCACATGAAAATCGTCGCAGTCGCAAATCAAAAAGGCGGCGTGGGCAAGACCACTACGGCGGTCAATCTCGGGTGCGCGCTGGCCGAGCGTGGCCAGCGCATTTTGATTGTCGATCTTGATCCACAGGGCAACGCGACCAGCTCGCTCGGCATGCAAGAGCTCGAAGGCGAGAGCCTTTACGAGCCGTTGCTCGGCGGCGCATCGATCATCGAAAGAATTTTTCCGACCCGCCTGGAGCGTCTGTTTCTCGTTCCGGCCGATCTCGACCTCGCCGGCGCGGAAGTGGAGATCGCGCGCATGAACGATCACCTCACGCGCCTCAAACAGACATTGTCGATCTTGCGTTCGGATCAGACGTTCGATTTTATTTTGCTGGATTGTCCGCCCTCGCTTGGGATTTTGATGACCAATGCGCTCGCTGCCGCGGATGAGATTTTGACTCCGATTCAGTGCGAATATTTCGCGCTCGAAGGACTGGTGAAAATTGTGCGCGTGGTCGAGCAAGTGCGCGACTCGGGCGCGAACGAGCAAGTTGAAATCGTCGGCATTGTCATGACGATGTTCGACGGCCGGACAAAGCTGAGCGCGCAAGTTGTGGCTGAGGTTCGCGCGCATTTTGGCGAACGCGTTTATGCCACGGTGATCCCACGCACGGTGCGTTTAAGCGAAGCGCCCAGCTTCGGGAAATCGGTTCTGGAATACGATCCCAAGGGAACCGCCGCGCGCGCTTATCGCGCCCTGGCCGAAGAATTTCTCAAGCGGCACGATTCATTAGCCAGCGTTCGCGGCTGATCGTGAAAACCAGTGCCGGGAATCCTTTGAAAACGGTTTCGTGCTCGAACTGCGGGCCGATTTTTTACGGCACCCGGCGCGATGCCGCGTTCTCTGGATGGATCAATGAAATGACACGCGACAAATCCAAATCGCGAAAGGCATGATCGCGCACCGCTTGCGCCGCTTCGGTTGCCAGGCTTTTGTTCCAATAATTCGGATGCAATTGGTAACCGATCAGTCGATTATCCGCACGGCTGAGCACGGCAAATTGCGAAGGCAAAGCGCGGTTTTGCCGCGCGAGAATTTTTTCCAGAAAGGCCGCCGTTTGCTTGCATGAGTAAACGCCTAGCGAGAAGCGCATGAAATCCTCATTCGCCATCAGCTCGGCCAGAAGATCGACATCTTCCTCGCGGAATGGTCGCAGAATTAAGCGGGACGTTTCGAGAATCCTTCGAAATGCCCTGCCGACAGCGGCCCTAGAGGTAAACACGAATCGTGCGCGAGCTTCGATTCATAATCGAGACATGCAAACCAAGACCGAGGAAGGCTGGCGGCCGGCGCCAGTGCCAGGGACATCGAGCTTAACGCAAGTGCGCGAAGCGGCGCGAGATTGCACGGCTTGTCCTCTTTACAAACGGGCGACGCAAACCGTTTTTGGCGAAGGCCCAAAGGGCGCACCGATTATGTTGGTCGGGGAGCAACCCGGCGATTACGAGGATGTGGCCGGCAAACCTTTTGTCGGACCGGCGGGAAAAATTATGGATCGCGCGCTGGAAGAAGCCGGAATCGATCGCAAGCAAGTTTACGTCACAAACGCAGTGAAGCATTTCAAATGGGAGCCGCGCGGCAAAAGACGTATTCACCAGAAACCGAACTCGCGCGAAATCGCCGCCTGCCGTCCGTGGTTGGAAGCGGAGCTGCGACTCGTTAGGCCGAAATTGCTCCTTTGTCTTGGATCGACCGCTGGCCAGGCCATTTTTGGCCCATCGTTTCGGGTCACGCGCGAACGTGGCAGACTCTTGTCAGCCAAGCTTGCGCCGAAAGTGGTGGCAACGGTTCACCCTTCCTCTTTGCTTCGACAACCGGACGAAGAATCCCGCCAGCGCGAGTACGCGCATTTTGTTGCCGATCTGCGCATCGCGCTAAGAGCCGCGGGCCAAAAATAAAACTGTAGCGGCGGTCTATGACCGTCGCACTTTTTGCCGCAGGTTTTCTCGTCGATCCTATTCGATAATCGAATTACGATTTGGGTGATGCAGCGGGCGAGGCCGCTGGGCTCGAGGTCGCTTTGGATTTCTTTCCTTCCTCTCCTTTTTTCTTTTCGCTCATCGGACCAATTTTCACCGTTTTGGCTTCCAGCGTGCCGTCAGCATTTTTCCGATACGAGCCGCTGACTTCCTGATTCTCGACGATGTCGGCCATCGTGGCTGGGTTACCAGCTTTCGTCACCGCAGTCTTATCGGTCACTTTGAACGCGCGCGACGTCGTCTTGCCTGCGATTGTGAAGGTCTTCGCGTTTTGATCGGCCGCGGAAACCATCCCGTGAAAGGGATTGGAACGCGGGCTTGGCTTGCTGGGCGAAGCTGCCGGTGAGGCGCTTGCACTTGGAGAGGGCGAAGGTGAGTCCGATTTCCTCGCCATCGTTTGCGCGGCGAGCGGCGCGGAAAAGGCCAGAGCCGCAATGCATGCGCCAATAATGAAGTGTGATTTGTTTTTCATAAGTTGGAATTTTGCTTGAGATCGCGATGGACCCGCAAGAGTTGACGGGAAATCCATCCTTTTGTTCAACCGGGTAACGACGTCCGGTCAGCAATGTAATTCCGAATGAAGACGTCGCTTGAAAAAATGAACGCTGGGCGAAGCGCGTGGTGTCTCGGGATATGCGAAATTAGTTCGATTTCGGTAGTGGGTGTTCCGCAGCGCGACACCGGCAGGAGGCGGCCGTTCAAAAATAGTTTAAAAAAAGTCTTGCACGCGTTTGGCATCTTCGTTACGCCCGTCCTTAAACCCAATCAAACTAATGAAACCTGAACATACAAACTTGGGATTTTTGCGAGCGGCTCTCGCAACCACCGTAGGAATGCTTCTCGTCATGGCGTCGAGCGCATTTGCGCAGAACCCGCCCCCGCCGCTGGGGGCTGCCCCGGCGCCAGCCGCTGCGGAAGCCGAGCGCGTCATCGTGACGGGCTCGAACATTCCGACGGCTGAGGAAGTCGGACCGAACCCGGTCGACACGTATAACCGGGATAACATCAACAAATCGGGTGAGCGCACCACAGAGCAATTTCTCCAAAGCCTCCCCATCGCCAACGCGAACATAATTCCGATTTCGAATAATGAAAATGGCTCCAACACCACCGTAGGCGCGGCGACAATTGCGCTGCGCGGTTTCGATGCGAGAGCGACTCTCATCCTTCTGGATGGGCGACGGGTCGCTGTCTATCCTACGGGTAACAACCCCGGCCTGGTCAATGTGATGTTCGTCGATTTGAATTCGATTCCTCAAGCCGCTATTGAGAGCATCGAAATTCTGAAAGACGGCGCGTCCACCACTTACGGCGCGGATGCGGTGGCTGGCGTCGTAAACATTAAGATGCGTCACAACTACGATGGCGCGGAAGCGAGCGTACAATACGGCAACACGCTCGACAAAGACTCGGGTGAATTCATCTCATCGGCTATCTTCGGTGTTGGTAAGGGAGATACCAACATTACCGGCGTCTTGAATTACTATCATCGCAACTCCATCGCCAACCGCGATCGCGGTTTCTCGGCCGTTCCGCCGTTCCTAAGCTCGAACAATAGTCCTTATAATCTTCAGCTCAGCAGCAATGTGGCGGGAGCAGCTGGTGGAATGAATCTAAATCCAGGCGGGACTGAATTTGCAAGTGCACCAGATTTTACAAACGGGTTGGCCCCGGCAAGCGCGTATCTCTACAATGCCAGAAGGCGTGTCAGGGCGGCCGGCGGTCAACGCCCTGGCTTCAACTTCAATCAGTTCTCGCTCTCCTTCCCGGAGTCGGAGCGCTACGGCGTTTATCTCAGTGCCGACCACAAGATCTTTGGCGATCAGATGGTCGTCTATGCTGACGGGTTTTATCAGAACGTGAAAACGCACAACGAACTGGCGCCTCCAGCCAGCGGCTCGTTCCAAACGAAGGGTCAGACCATACTGGCTATTCCGCCGCATTCGCCGATTGCGCCAGGCGCGGAGCCACCCAACACGCCGACCCACGCAGCGACCGGTGTTCCGGCGGACGCGTTTAATCCCTTTAACCCGTTCGATCAAATCATCTCGGGCGGCACTCGTGCGCGTTTGGCTGAGTTTGGAAACCGTTTGTTCGACAACGAAACCGACGCGTGGCTCAGTACGGTTGGCGTAAGAGGGGACAAGCTATTTGACGGGACCTGGGGGTACGACGCCGCGTTCCGCTACAGTCAGCTTAAGAACACTCAGACCGGGACACAAGTGTCCGCCTCGCGATTCAACCGCATCTTAAACCAGGCCGATCCAATCTTTGATCCGACCTCCCCGCAATTCATCGGCACGACCGTCGCCTTTAATCCTTTCGGTGATTATCGCCGTCCAATCGCGGCTAATGCGGCCACGGTCGAGTTTGCCAGGGTGCATCCCAAAGATGAAGACACCTCAAAGTTGGCCACCTTGGATGCCACCATGTATACGACGGCGCTCTTCAATTTGCCGGCTGGCGGCGTTGGCTTGGCCTTCGGTGGTCAGTTCCGCCGCGAATCGCTTAAGGAGAATCCGGATATGCTGAACGTCGAGGGTGATATCGTCGGTAATTCGCCAGTTCCGACCGCTGTGGGTGGAAGAAAGTCCTATGCGTTCTTCGCGGAGACGCGCATTCCTATCTTCAGCCCGGCCAATGCAATTCCCGGCTTTCATTCCCTGGAGTTTACGGCTGCGGGCCGGTTCGAAGAGTTTTTGAACAACAACACCAACGTCCTCGTGCCGAAGGTAGGCCTCCGCTGGCAACCGTTCGACGAGGAACTGACTCTGCGTGCGACTTGGGGCGAAGGCTTTCGCGAGCCGTCGCTTGAGGAATTATTTGGGTCTCCGGTCTCAACGTTGGAGGTTACTCACGATCCGCTCAAAGGTGGACTGCTCGAATCCGAAACGAACGTTCTTATAAGCAGCAATCCCAATCTCCAGCCGGAAGATTCCCGTTCGTTCAGTGGCGGCTTTGTCTATACGCCGAAATATGTGCCCGGTTTGAACCTCTCGGTTGACTTCTGGGACATCGAGCGCACCGGAGTTGTGGCTGCTCCGTTGGCTCAGCAAGTGCTGGATGGCACCGCTCCAGGCACTGTCGAGCGCGATGCTGGCGGATTCATCACCCGTATTTTGCTCGCAAATCAGAACTTGGGTTCTCAAGAGGCTCGCGGGTTTGACTTCGGCCTTCAGTACCAGAGGCCAACGCCTTGGGGGACCTTTACTTCGACCACTCAAGTAACCTACCTGGATGAATTCATCTTCCAGGGGTTCATCTTCCGAGAGTTCGGGCCAAATAATGGCAACTTGGCCGGCAGAACCACGGACCCAGGCGCCTCGAATGAGGGTTGGTATAAATGGAAAGGGACTTCCAGCCTCGACTGGACATGGAAGGGCTTCGATCTCGTTACCATCGTGCGCTACACCGATGGATTCCACGAATTTACGCCAAACCTTCACCAGCACTGGGTTCACCAGACCTTTTTCTTCGACGCCCAACTTTCCTACGACTTCACTTCCCTTCTTCCGGTTGAGACCAATCCTGTGCCCGGCTTTTCCAAGGGCGAAAAGGAGGTCGTCGGCGGCAAGGGCGGTGGGCCTACGGAAACGGCCTCGGCTCAGACTAGCAACTACGGTCGTAGCGTCTTGGACCATCTGCTGCGGGGCACGATCCTTACTATTGGGTGCAATGACGTTTTCGGTCAGGATCCGCCTAAGGCATACGGGGAAGGCGGAAACGCTGTCGGTTATCCCGGCTTCACTTACGATGCGACCGGCCGGTTCGTTTACGGGCGCCTCACGAAGAAATTCTAACCCTGGATTTCAGTCTAGTCTGCGAAGAGGCCGTGGCAAAAGCCACCCCCTCTCTTGCTTTTGTGGAAGGGGTCCATCTCCATCGTTTCGGTAATTTGCACAGCGCTCTCGCGGGTGTAGTGTCATTCGTGAAGACGCTGACATCTGCAAGCGCTACAACTCTCATCGCCGCCAGCATGCTTGCCGGAACAGTGTTGGCCGGTCCCCCGGTCAAGCAAACCTCCGAACGCAAGCAAAAAGCTGAAGAACGTGCGATTTTTGTCACCGGTTCGCTTATCCCACAACGCGTTCAATTGCGGCCGATCGGCACCACGACGGTTTCGCCGGTCCGAATCATTGATCGTCGTGAAATTGATGAGACCGGGCGGCATACAACGCCGGGCGTCCTAATTAATGAGCCTTCGCTGCGCGTGATCGGTCACTGACCTCCCATCGGCTGAGGCGCATCAAGAAAACGCGCACATCTCAACTGGCCTGCCAAGCCGTAGTCTTGGAGCGCTGAGAACGGGCAGATCGATACCAGCCCGCCTTCGTTTCACTTCGGCGTGACAGCCTTCGCTGTTCCGCTGCGCTTCAAGCGAAGGGCTGGAGGTAAGAGGATTATCCAAGCTTCGCTTTGGCTCGGGCCTTAGAGCTCCGCTTTTGACCCAGCGCTCCGCGCCCCGCCGGTCGAACAAGTTCTCGTCCCCCTCGAATTTTAGTGGCCTGCCGAGTCGTAGCTCGCCGCGAAAGTG
>QHQE01000069.1 GCA_003219265.1 Verrucomicrobiota bacterium | reverse complement strand
TCCGAAAATGGCAGCTCGATCCCGTGACTTTGCGCATTGGCAATCATGGGAGGAATCGATTCCGTGGCTATCTTTGGAAAGGCAATGAACGCCTGCCGGATAAGGTAACCAAAGCCATAGAGAGTTCCCAGAAGGATCACCAGAAATAAAATGATGGAGAGCCACTTGCGCTTACGGAAGTAAAGCTTGCGTAAAGCAAAATAGGAAAAGAGCACCGTCAGCAACGGCGTCGCCAGGTGGGTCGCGCCCGCCACCACGATTACCGCTACGATGAAAAGGTAGGAGAACCGCGCCGCCCGCGTCATATTCTGAACAATGCTAGACCTGTCGGCCCGGACAAGCGGGAACCTTACATGGGGCTTGATAGATCGTTTCCTCGTTCCGATTATTAGGCTGCGCGCAAAATGTGTTTGCTGCCGTGGATGGGAAATGACGGCGCAGTCGTGGCGATTGTTTAATTCGCAGGACGCTTTTCGCATCGACAATGGGCCAGCGTTTTAACGCTGGGCTTTTTTGACGACATACCTCCGGCGACACGCCTGCCCCAACCGCGCTGCCGACAAGCGGTCCGGCGCTAGAAACAACTGCGGTTGTGACAGCAGTCTTTACCTTTTTGCAATTTCAGTTGACATACATATACGTTTATCCATATATGTATTGGTAAATGAAAAAGCTTCGGAAAGGCGAACCACGGCTGCTCTTCAAGACATTGGCCGATCCGACCCGGTTGCGGTTACTGAATCTGCTCGCCTGCGGAGAAACGTGTGTCTGCGAATTGAGCGACACACTTCGCTTGGTTCAGCCGAAGGTGTCACGACATCTCGCCCGGCTGAAGCGGGCCGGCCTGGTCGATGCGCGCCGCAACGGCAAGTGGATGCACTATCGCTGGGCGCAGCACGGCGATCCGCTCGTGCGGCACGTCCTCGAAGGGTTGCGCCAATGGATGGCGAAAGACCAAGCCATGAATGGCGAACGCCACCGGCGCAGAAAAGTTTGCTGCCGAATTAGTCGAAGGAAACCAAAGAGAAACTAGAGCTCATGAAGACGAACGAATTCATCTCCGAATTGCGCGCTGCGCCGCAGAACCGATTGCTTTTTATCGATGCCAACGGGGACCAGGTACACGCGGGTTATCATCTTACGGAATTGAAATCGGCTTTAGTCGATACGGTAGATTGTGGCGGGCGGGTCAACCATTGGCCGGAAACAATCGTGCAACTTTGGGTCCCGGCCAACCCGGCCGGCGATTACATGACGTGCACGAAATTTTTGGAGATCTTCGACCAAGTGAGCGGCATGATCCCGCTCGCGGTCGATGCCGAAATTCGCGTCGAATACGGCGACGAAAATTTCTTTCTATCGACATATCACGTTTGCTCGGTCACGCGCGATCAAAACACGACGCGCGTGTTACTGGCGCCGCCGCAGACAACATGCAAAGCGCGCGATCGTCGCATCCCGGCTTCATCGGCCACAGACTTACAACCGTGCTGTGCGCCGGCGACGGAATCGTGTTGCGCGCCTTAATGCTGGCAAACGTTTTAGGATCGACATCGGCCTCCCGGCTTCCTTGAATTGCGCCGATGAAGCGCACGCTTTGCGCGGCGGTTATTTTGATGTCAACAATCGCGTCCGCGCTGATCGGGCAGCAACCGCCACCCTTCGCAAGCGCTGCGGAGTTCGACGTCATTATCAGGGCCGGGACGGTTTATGATGGGACAGGCGATGAACCGAAACAGGTCGATGTTGCCATTCGCGGTGATCGGATTGTCGGGGTTGGCGATTTCGTGGCGGCGCACGCGAAGACAATTGTCGACGCCAACGGACTGGTGGTCGCGCCCGGGTTCATCAACATGCTGTCGTGGTCAACGGAGTCGTTGATCGAAGACGGGCGTTCGCAGAGCGAGATTCGTCAGGGCGTGACGACCGAGATCATGGGCGAAGGCGAATCGATGGGCCCGGTGAACGATCGGATTCGCGAGCACATGCTGCGCGAGCAGAAAGACATCCATTACGAGATCAAATGGAACACGCTCGCGGAATATCTGCGCTACCTCGAAGCGCGCGGTGTCTCGTGCAACGTCGCCTCGTTCATCGGAGCGACGACGATTCGCGAGTACGTGATCGGGTTCGAAGACAAAGCGCCGACAGCGCAGCAGCTCGATCAGATGCGCGAACTCGTTCGTAAGGAAATGGAAGCAGGCGCGCTTGGCATCGGCACATCGCTGATTTATCCGCCGGCGTTTTATGCGAAAACCGATGAGTTGATCGAGCTGTGCAAAGTGGCGGCGAAATATCAGGGCAAATATATCTCGCACATGCGCAGCGAAGGAAACCGGCTGCTTGAAGCGCTCGATGAGTTGATCCGGATCAGCCGCGAAGCGGGAATTCCGGCGGAGGTTTATCACATCAAAGCCGCCGGCCAACAGAACTGGTCGAAGATCGACAAACTCCTTTCACGGATCGAAGCAGCTCGCAAAGAGGGACTCAAAATCGCCGCCAACATGTACACTTACACCGCCGCCGGAACGGGGCTCGACGCCTGTTTGCCGCCGTGGACCGAAGACGGCGGTTATCCCGCGTTGTTCAAGCGGCTGCGCGATCCGGGCACACGCGCGAAAATCGCAGCCCAGGTCAAGACGCCCACCGACGAATGGGAAAATCTCTATCTCGCCACCGGTTCACCCGATCACATCCTGCTGGTCGGCTTCAAATCGGACAAACTCAAAACGCTCACCGGCAAATCGCTCACCGAAGTGGCAAAGATGCGCGGCAAAGATCCGGTCGAAACGATCATGGAATTGATCGCGGAAGACGAGTCGCGCATCGACACGATTTATTTCCTGATGTCGGAGGAGAACATCAAGAAAGAAATTAAAAAATCGTGGATCTCATTTGGCTCGGATGAAGCGTCGCAAGCGCCGGAAGGCGTCTTCCTGAAATCGAATCCGCATCCGCGCGCTTACGGAAATTTTGCGCGAGTGCTCGGCAAATATGTGCGCGATGAGAAAGTGATCCCGCTCAAGGAAGCGATTCACAAATTAAGCGGATTGCCGGCGACGAACCTCGGACTCGATCATCGCGGCTTCATCAAAGAAGGCATGTCCGCCGACGTGGTCGTGTTCGATCCAGCCACGATCGCCGACCGCGCCACCTTCGAGAAGCCGCACCAATACGCCGTCGGCATGAAGCATGTTTTCGTAAACGGCGTGCAGGTGCTGAAGAATGGCGAGCACACCGGCGCGAAACCGGGTCGCGCATTGTGGGGGCCGGGAAAGAGATAGGTGGATCGACCGCTCCGTCGGGCGATGCTAATTATTTGTGGCTTCGCCGCCTAATCTAACATCGAGGACTGCTCGATCCACCACACGCGCTGTGGGGCCCCGGGAAATTGTTGGGGGGAAGCAGTTTGCTTCGCCAATCGGGACGCTAAAGGCGTTCCCTACAGTCTGGATTCGGGCTGGCCTTTTGTAATTCGAAGAATCCGATGGTCGCTGACGGCATCTGTTCACGAAAGAGACACGCGAACGCGGCGTTTTATGCGAATCATCAAAGAAAGGCAACCTCAAATCAGGAAGAAAGGAGTTTACCATGGCAATTGTTCCGTGGAGCAGAAAAGAGGATCGTTCACTGGCGGAGCGCGGCAGCGATCCGTTTAATTATTTGCGGCATCAAGTTAACCGCGTGTTCGAGGATTTCTGGGGCGAACCGTGGCTGGCGCGAGGCGGCGAAATGTTTGCCGGCTTCGCGCCGCAGGTGGACGTGACCGAGACGGACAAGGAAATCAAGGTTTGCGCCGAAATCCCGGGCGTCGATGCGAAGGATGTCGATGTCACCGTGGAGGACGACATGCTCACGATCAAAGGCGAGAAGAAATACGATCGCGAGGAGAACGAGAAAGGGCAATATCGGATGGAGCGCAGTTACGGCTCGTTTGAGCGGTCTATTCCGTTGCCGGTGGAAGTGGATGATGCGAAAGCGAAAGCCGAGTTCAAGAACGGCGTTCTGCGCTTGACCCTGCCGAAGCGACCGGGAGCGAAGTCACGCCGGAAAAGAATTCCCGTCAAGTAACGGGAACACGATTCGCTTGCTCTAGACGTTTCACTCTGCGAAGCGCGGACCGCGCGTTCCAAGGATCGCGCGAACTGCAACGCTCAAAGGCGGCGTCTACAATGTGACCGCGCCCGGGTTGAAAACGGAGCGCACGGGGGCGAGGTTTACGTCCCGATGGATCCAATTCGCAGTATCAAATTGAGCTGGTTGCACGAAGCGCTGCATGATGTGACGCAAGAACTGGCGCGTTCGCGATTTTCCTTCGCGCCGCACCGTTGGCGACCGGCGATCAACGCCTATCGTTGCGAAAGTTGTATCCGCATTTGTGTCGATCTTGCCGGAGTGGAGCGTTCGCGGATCGATCTTACGGTCGAGCCGCAGCGAGTCGTGATTCGCGGTTCTCGCGATGTGCCGGAGCCGACGCATGCGGAGGGGCGCGCGGTGCAGTTGCTGGCGATGGAGATCGATTATGGGCCGTTCGAACGCGAAGTGCAGTTGCCAGCGGAGGTGGAAATCGAAGAGGTGCACGCTGAGCAACGCAACGGGCTGCTTTGGATTTATTTGCCGTTGAAATCATGAGCGAGGAACAGATCGGCGCGTTGCAGGAACGAAGCGGCCGGAAGCCGGAAGGGGCAGGCGCGGTGGCAGGGGCCGGTGTGGACGATGAATCGCTGCCACGAATTCCGGAGACACTCTCGATCCTCCCGGTGCGCGGTTTCGTGGTTTTTCCGGGAACGATCGTGCCGCTCAACGTCCAGCGGCCGGCGTCGATCAAGCTCCTGGATGAAACCTTGCCGCTGACGAAGGTCGTCGGGCTGTTGACGCAGCGGGATGAGACGAAGGAAGATCCGGAGCCGCAGGATCTTTATCACGTCGGCACGGCCGCGCTCGTGCTCAAACTGCTGCGGCAGGGGGATGACCACGTGGTCGTCCTCGCCCAGGGACTGCGGCGATTTTCCATTCGCAAGATCGCCGCGACGCATCCGTTTTTGCGTGCGGAAATCGATCTGCCGAAATCCGTGTCGCCGCCCGCCACTAAAGAATGGGAGGCGACCTTCAGGAATTTGCGCGATTCGGCGGCGAAACTTCTCGAGCTAACTGCGGAGACGCCGGAACAAGCGCGCGCAATGGTGCTCAGCATCGATGATCCGGAACAACTGGCCGATTTCCTGGCACCAAATTTGAACGTCAGCGTCGGGCAAAAGCAGGCGATCCTGGAAGAGCTCGATGTGGAAAAACGGGTGCGCGCCGTGCAAACGAGCATCTCGGCGCAGCTCGAGATCGCGCAAATTCAACAGAAGCTGCAAAAGGACGTGCAGTCGCAATTTTCCGATGCCCAGCGTCGCGCTTATTTGCGCTCGCAGATCAAAGCGATCCAGCACGAGTTGGGCGAAACGGAAGCCGGCAGCGAAGAACAAATGCAGCAATTGCGCACTCGGCTCGAGGAAGCGAAGCCGCCCGCCGAAGTGCTGGCGCAAGCCGAGCGCGAATTAAAACGACTCGATTTTATTCCCGCGGCCAGCCCCGAGTATTCCGTGATCGTCAGCTATGTCGAGACGATCGCCGATTTGCCCTGGTCGAAATTCAGCGAAGACAACCTCGATCTCGATCAAGCGCAGCAAATCCTCGATCGCGATCATTACGATCTGGAAAAAGTGAAGAAGCGCCTGATCGAGTATCTCGCAGTTCGCAAACTCAACCCGAAAGGTCACGGCCCAATTATGTGTTTCCTCGGGCCGCCCGGGGTCGGCAAAACCAGTCTCGGTCAATCGATCGCTGATGCGCTTGGCCGCAAATTCGCGCGGATCAGCCTGGGCGGCATGCGTGACGAAGCGGAAATTCGCGGTCATCGCCGCACTTACATCGGCTCAATGCCTGGCCGCATCATCCAGGAGCTGCGCCGCGCCGGCACGCGCAATCCGGTTTTCATGCTCGATGAGATTGACAAGATCGGCGCGGATTTCCGCGGCGATCCGGCAAGCGCGTTGCTCGAAGTGCTCGATCCGTGGCAGAACCACGCCTTCGTCGATCGCTATCTCGATGTGCCGTTCGATCTCTCACAAGTCATCTTCATCGCAACCGCGAATTACATCGACGGCGTGCCTGAACCGATGCGCGACCGGATGGAGGTGATCTCGCTGCCGGGTTACACCGAGCGCGAGAAACTGGAGATCGCGAAAAAATATCTCGTTAGGCGACAGCTTGAGGAAAACGGACTCAAACCCGAGCAATGCGAATGGCAGGAAGATGCCTTTCGCCGGCTCATCAACGATTACACGCACGAAGCGGGCGTGCGCGAACTGGAGCGTCAGATCGCCGCGATCTGCCGTGGAGTGGCGGCGCAGATCGCGCGCGGAAAACGTGAACGCGTCACGATCACGCCAGAGCTGGCCGCCGAGATGCTCGGCCCGGCGCGTTACGTTCGCGAGACCAAATTAAAAACGAGCAAACCGGGCGTTGTCACTGGTCTGGCTTACACCCCGGCCGGCGGCGAAGTGCTTCACATCGAGGCGACGCGTTATCCGGGCAAGGGCAATGTCACGCTCAC
>QHQE01000135.1 GCA_003219265.1 Verrucomicrobiota bacterium | reverse complement strand
GCGCCGGCAAAGCGAAGCGGCGACGGCGCTTTTTCGCCCCGGTGTCATCCCCAAGCGCGCAGAGCGTAAAGTGATTCGCGATTCCTGCGAAAGCTGAGCTAAGCAAAGCGGTGTGCCGCTGCGCTTCCCACCGCAGTCCAAAATGCCCCTACATCAGGCGACCGCGAATGTCTGACGTATGCGGAGGCACGCACTTCTGTGCGTCTAAGCCAGTCCGGCTCGGACTGCCTGTCCGGTCGAAGACTCGCCGTGGAGAGCTCGGACCGCCAGTCCGGCTCGGACAAAAACGTTCACCGGGTCGGCCGCGTGTCAGGCGGATTATTGAATCCGTCCGGTGGGGCGCGTAACCGACCCAGGAACAAGTCCGTTTTCGCACAAACAAAAAACGAACTCAATCACAATTTCGCGGGCCGCAACGAAATTCGCCTTACCATTTCCAAAAAAAATTAGCCGCGTGAGGGCGAAACCCTTTTACGCGGTACTCATGCTCGTAATCGGTTTTGTCCGGGCTAACCTCTCCCCATGCCGAAAAAACGCCGCACCGCCCGCAAACGTTCTGTAGCCGCGGTCGTTGGCCGCGGCCCTTCTGGCAAGCGATCATCAACGCCGATCACAACCCGCATCAGAAAAATCAAACGCTATGGCTGGATCCCCGACATCCCGGATCAGCGCGATTTCCTTTACGCTGCCCCGCCCGCTTTCCTGCGCGCCTTACCGCCCAGGGTCGATCTGCGCAAACAATGCCCGCCGGTTTACGATCAGGGCCAGTTGGGAAGTTGCACCAGCAATGCCATCGGCGGCGCCATCGAGTTCGACCAGATGAAGGAGAAGCTCCCGCAAATCTTCGTCCCGTCGCGTCTCTTCATTTACTACAACGAGCGCGTCATCGAAGGCACCGTCAATACCGACGCCGGCGCCATGCTCCGCGACGGGATCAAGACCGTGGCCAAACAAGGCGCCTGTCCCGAGCCGATGTGGCCCTATCTCATTGCCAGGTTCAAAACCAAACCGTCGGCTGCCTGCTACACTGAAGCGGCCAAGCACACCGCCGTGAGCTATCAGCGATTGGTTCAATCCCTCTCGCAAATGCAAGGCTGTCTGGCTTCGGGTTATCCTTTCGTCTTTGGCTTCACCGTTTACGAAAGCTTCGAAACCGACACGGTAGCGCGCACCGGCCATGCTCCGATGCCTGCCTCGGGTGAACACGTCCTGGGTGGTCACGCTGTCTGTGCCGTTGGCTACTATACTACCCGGCGCTGGTTCCTTTGCCGGAACAGTTGGGGAACAAGCTGGGGCATGCGCGGCTACTTCACTATCCCCTTTGCCTACCTGACTGATGCTGATCTATCGGCAGATTTTTGGACAATCAGAGTAGTTCAGTAGGCGAGTTAGTCGACGCGACAACAAGACTCAATTCCTGTGGTCAGTGGTCCGGTAGACCTGCCTCTGCCGCTCCCGCCTCCTTTCTTGTCATCCTGAGCGAAGTCGAAGGATTCTAACTTTTCGATTCCCTGGCACGTCGTAGCCTCGGCGAAGGCGGTTCGATACTCGCCGCGTGAGGCGAAGCCTTTTACGCGGCTCCCCGCCTAAAACTCTTCCCTCCGTCACGCAGTTTCGCTACCATCCACTTCAGTGCGCAGCCTTTATCGCAAAGAGCGGACTGACCACGGGCGGCAGCCTGCCCCGGGCGTCTTTTCCGTTGTTCCCAAATCCGATAACCGCGTCCGCGTTGCGGAAAATCCTTCCTCCTCAACTGCTGCTCCGCCACCCAAATTCCTCGAACGCGTCCGCTGGCACTTGCGCGTCAAGCGTTACAGCATCCGCACCGAGCAAGCCTATATTGATTGGATTCGCCGCTACATCCTCTTCCACAATAAACGTCATCCTGAGCGGATGGGCGAAGAAGAAATCGCCGCCTTCCTGAGCCACCGCTCACTTGATCGCCACGTTGCCGCCTCCCGCGTAAACGCTGCGCATCCTCGCACGCGGCTCTACAGATAAGAACGATCTTAATGATGCACTATGTCTATGTGCTACGCTCGGCACGCGATGACGGTCTCTACATTGGTTATTCTGCAAATCTGCGCCGTCGGTTTACCCAACACTGTGAGGGAACAGCCTGTGCAACCGCGCACCGTCGGCCTTGGACTCTCATTTACTATGAAGCCTACCTCGATCCGGCCGACGCTCTGGGTCGTGAACGCTACCTAAAGAGTGGGGCTGGAAGAAGGTTCCTAAAAACACAACTATCGCATTACTTGCAAGACCACCCATTTAGGACAGCCGCGTGAGCGAAGCCTTTTACGCGGCAATGATTTATACCCATGTTCTCAATAAACCCGGCCTCGGCATCCGCAGCCCTTTGGACTTCGATGAACCTTCTGCCTCCCGCTGATATCGCACCCGAAATAGACGAAGAAATGTTCGCAATTAAATACGAACTTTCGTATATATCTCGTTAGGCCATAAACAATTCCGCCATGAATTGGGAAATGATCGGAGCGCTAGGGCAGATAATCGCTGCGGTCGCGGTGATTCCTTCCGTCGTCTATCTCGCGATTCAAATCAGAAATCAGAACAAGGAGTCGCGGCGCGCGTCTGCCAATGTTTTCATTTTGCACTGGAGCGATCTTCGGAAGTCGATGTCTGACAACGGCGATCTAGCAGCAATTCATCTTCGCGGGCTTCAGTCGTTCGACGAGCTCGACTCGGTTTCGAAACTCCGTTTTGGTTCCGGCCTCGGCCGTTTGTTTCTGCTTAGTGAAGGGCTGTATCGTTTTTATTTGGGCGGAGCGCTGGATCCAGAATTATGGGGAACTTTCGAGCGCGCTACAGCCGACCTAGCCGCATACCCCGGTGTCCAAGAGTGGTGGTCTACACGTCGACACTGGCATACGGACGGGTTTCGTGCGCTCGTGGAGCAAATGATAGCGGAACCACGTAATCCCAAGGCATACCAGCGTTACAGCGAGCCACCATTTCATACTTGATTCTGAAAAGTATTTACTGTGCATCTTGTAACTGTCCCACAAGAGCCTAACCAAGCGATGCAGCGAACCGCGCCCCGCTCCGATGCGTAATTCCCGTGTGATTAGTTCGTCCAGCTTGCAGCCAAGCGCGCTCTCGGGCGCGGTTGCTGATCTTGTGTCTCGTTAGACCGCAAGATTACAAGGCTTTGACAGAAGCGTAGAATCCCTGATCGCGGAAATAGCCATGAAACTTCTAACCATCACCAGAGTTGTTGCGGTTCTTTGTTCGGGCATGATGGCAGGACTACTTTTTGGAGATTGGCTGGGACCGTCGTTTGCTCGCGCGGCGATGAATGCGGCCAGCTTCATTCAGTTCCAGCAGATCGTTCACATCAACTATCTGCGGACGCTGCCGGCGCTGTCGACCGTCGCCATCGTGGCGCCACTCGTGTGGCTGATCATGTTGCGTGCTCGGCGTAATAGCGCTGAATTCAAAGTTCTCCTGGGCGCGACTATCGCGATTGCGGTAGGCTACACAATCACCTTCGTGTTCAACGTTCCGGTTAACAATCAGCTTGAGACGTGGAACATTACTGATCCGCCCGCGAATGCCCGAGAAATCTGGAGTCAGTGGGAAAAAGCTCACGTCGTGCGGACAATTTTCTGGATGTTCGGATTTTTCCTCGAGACACTTGCTTTAGCGATGCCCGCGTCGCATCGACCTGGTGCAGTCTAACCAGGCGCTGCAGCCAATGGCTCAGACGGCGTTGTTCTTTTGATGTTCAGCGTCGCCAGTGCGCTTTCTCGACCTGCCACTTGCGCTCCCCCTGAGCCGCGGCTGAGCTTGGTCTCGTTAGGCTTATGGAGAACTCTGACATGAGACCAGTACCTCTTTATAGCTGTCCTCGTCCTTGCAGTGGCCCCTATGGGTGTAGGGCAAGAGCAATTAGGAAACTGGATAGCGAACGCATTCAGGCACAGATTCATGCTGATGCGACGGCCCTTGATCGCATCTACGCTGCCGATTTCATAGGCGTAGGGCCAAGTGGCAGAGTGAGAACCAAGCCGCAGGTGATTTTAGATTTCACGTCAGGTGATTTGAAATTTCAATCTATCACTACCGATGACGTTCAAGTGCGCGTCTATGGAAACACGGCTGTGGAGACCGGCCTCTCGACAATGATTGGGCAAGATAAAGGCAAAACTGTTCCCCGTGACACTCGCTTTACCAGGGTGTGGGTAAAGCAGCAAGGGCACTGGCGGTTGGTTGCCAACCATTACTCGTCCCAGACTACGCGCCAATAAGCAGTCACACACAATGCCTAACCAATCGCTGGAGCCAACCGCTGGCCGTTGCGATGCGTACATTTGATTTATGAAACAGTTTCTGATGTTTGCCACGCTTGCCTTCGCCAGCGGTGGCTCAGCTCCATCTCGTTAGATGCCCACGCTCGCTCTGCCGCGTCTAGCGTTAAAGGGGTCCGACTTCTTTACGCACTACGCGCTGCCGTTCTCCATGTTGATACCTAGCGCAGTTGCGATTTATTGTGTTCTCACCCACAAATACGTGTCTTCGGCAGTCCCTGCCATGTGCATTATGTGTGCGGTGACCCTTGCGGTTTCAGTTTTTTTCGCCTGGTACCAGACCAGGGCGCTGCGGTTTCGGCTCTTCCAGACATCTTCGAACGCCCACGAAAACTGTCTGAAGGTCTTACATGCGATGCATAAAGAACATTGGCGAGTCCACTACACACACGCTGACTCACAGATCGTCGCAACGGTAAGAGGATTTCCAGTCACCTGGGGAGAGCGTGTTGAAGTGCGGTTTCACGGTAGCGACGTGTTCGTAAACAGCATTTGCGACCCCGGTACATTTTTCGCAGTATTTTCTTGGGGCAGGAACCGCGAAAACATGAATTACGTTGGTGATGCCGTCATGACATCTAACCAATCGCTGCAGCCAACCGCTGGCCGTTCCGATGACTAGCTTCACATGACTTCAATACCAAACTCGGCAGCAGAGCTCGCTTCCGCCAGCGGTGGCTGAGCTCATTCTCGTTAGACCTCATGAGGGCGCTCCCACAAAATCCGAGTCCTATGGTTAAGCGATTTGTCCCCGCTCTGATGCTTGCGGCATTATGCGCGCTTTCCTTCGCTCGAGACGCCGCCGCATTCAAGGACGCTGGCAATCGCCCATATGTCCAGTCCGGGCCGGATGGTGTTTTTTATGCCCGCTGCATCCCGCAGGAGACTACGGGCTCCGCTGGCTTCACCGACATTTACAAAGTCCAGAAGGATCAGGACCAACTGGTGGATCATTACAATTGGTTTACTAAGCACGGCGTTGTTTTGGGCTGGAGTCCGATCGCAGGCAAGGTGGCTATCATGGCGATCCGCAAGGACGCCCCGGCACCGCCCGATCAGCAGATTGAGTTTAGTTTTTACCTCGGCGGCAAGCTCCTGAAGTCCTGGACCACCGCCGACCTTAATCGCTTCGGAGCCGAGGTTTCCCCAAGCTTCTACGGCGGCGAGAGAGCTGTATTTCAGATTCTCGGCTGCGAGCAGATACCACGCACGAACGAATATGTGTTTGCCATCCAGCTTGGGAAGGATAAGAAGGTCTCCTTCGACATCCTGACAGGCGACCTACGACACCAATGAGGTCTAACCAATCGCTGGAGCCAACCGCTGGCCGTCGCGATGTGCACATTTGATTTTATGAAACAGTTCCCGATGTTTGCCACGCTCGCCGCCGCCAGCGGTGGCTCAGCTCCTTCTCGTTAGGCCTTAATCGCAAAGATTGATATGGGATTATTCGTAGGTCCAAGCTCGAACAAAGGCATAGAAGATCGACTAGCCACACTTCGCCCAGCACCTTGGTATCGGCAGCTCGCAATGTGGATATCGATCGCTGCATTTGTAGTAGCGGTCTGTTCGTGGCTATTTCCTCGGCAGCCGAGTGCCACAGAGCGCGTCGAGCCGACGCCATCGGCGCCAGCCATCATCAGCCCTACGCCAGCAGCGTCCGCGGCAGCTTCAGTTTCACCACCAGTAGACCGCCCGTGAGCACGCCAAGGCCTAACCAGGCGATGCGGCGAACCGCGAGCCGTGCTGCGTTCCACCTTCTGCTTGTTTGCCATCCACACTTGCGCTGCGTGGCACGCTTTACAGGGCTCGCGGTCGATAATCTTGTGTCTCGTTAGGTCTTGGGCGTGCGTGACTCACTAGAATTCGTTGCCTGGAAGCCTGTGGGCGTCTTTTTCTGTAGCCTTCTATTCTGGCTGCCCGGCGCTGTTTTGTTATTTATTCCCGGCTGGCGGTGGGTTGGCATTGTCATGCTTGCGTTCCTCTTCTGGACTGCAGCAACCGAAACGATACATGTTCGAGCCACAGACCGAGAGGTCTGCCTCAGATCTCTCATCGGCACTACGTCTTACCCATTGCGGGACGTCAAAGAGATTGTGTTCGTAGACACTACGGTCGTAGCAGGCCGCCTGGAATTCGTGGACGGTAAGTCGGTCAAAATACAAGGCTTCATGATCGAACGCACTGACGATCTCTATAAGTTCTTGTTGGACGCACACGCTCGGATTGTTGCGCTTACCAATCAGACCTAACCAGGCGCTGCAGCCGACGCCTAGCCGGTTTGTTTCCTCCCTTTTCATGATTAGAATACCATCAGAGATAGCCAGCCGCGCTTTGGTTCGCATGCTCCCGATGCTCACCCATTTGGGCTTCCCGTCTATGTCGCACCGCTTCCCGCGGGCTCCGTTCACTAGCCGCGGCTGAGCTTGATCTCGTTAGGTGCTCGCTTGAGTGAAGCATACAGGTGGTGAACTTGTGAGCCGAATCACTATTGACTCGCCCTCCAGATTTAGTATAGAAGCGCCTTACTGATCACCTCGCCTGACTTTTTCCTCGTACAGAAAGGAGGCTGACATGTCACTCGATGGGAAACACGCCCTGATCACCGGAAGCTCGCGCGGCATCGGCCGCGGGATCGCTCTGAAACTGGCGGCGAGCGGCGTCAAGGTAGCCATCCATTATTTCCAAAACGAGGCTGCTGCAAAGGACACGCTTGGCCAGGTCCGCAAACGCGGCTCCGATGGTCTGGTGATACAGGCCGATGTGAGGCGTCCGGAACAAATCATCGCCATGTTCGGCAAGGTTCAGGCGGAATTCGGTAAGCTCGACATCTTCGTCAGCAACGCACGAACTGATCTCCCCACCTTCTACCAGAAGCCGCTGGAGATCACGCCGGAGCAGTGGGACATGGCCATGGACTCGCAGGCCAAGGCGTTCCTACTCGGGGCGCGGGAGGCGGCGAGCCTGATGAGTGATGAGGGCCGGGTCATCGCCATCACCTACTCGCCAGGCGGCCGAACCGGGAGTTGGCAGCCGTGGGTGGCGATGGGGTCCGCGAAGGCCGCGCTCGACTCGCTGGTGCGCTACTTCGCCGTGGCCTTGGCCCCGCGCCGTATCACCGTCAACGGCATCAGCCCCGGCGGCGTCTTCGGCCCGCCCAACGTAGTCGAGGGTGGTGTCTTGCGCGCTCTGCCGCAAGACATCCAGGACGCCACGCGAGCCTGGCACGAGGGTGGGTGGACGCCGATGAGACGGCTCGGGACCCCAGAAGACATCGGCAACGCCGTGACGCTCCTGTGCATGGAGGAGGCCGGCTTCATTACAGGTCAGATCATCCACGTGGATGGCGGGGCGTCCATCATGGACACCGTCTTCCCACTTGAAATCCAGCTAGGCTAACCCCGAAAGCTTTCCGGGCCGACCGTGCTGCCACGACCGTGAGCGCCCCGGCTGATGCGAATGACGTTACGCTTTTAACGCTTGCCGTCTGCCTGACCTATCGTAACAATGCATTGATTAACGGGAGGTAAGACATGGTCAAAGTAGCATTGTTCGTTCGGCTGGAGGCAAAACCTGGAAAGGAGGCGGATGTTGAGAGCTTTTTACGCGGCGGCCTGCCGATCGTCCAGAAGGAGCCAGCCACGATCGCCTGGTTCGGAATTCGCCTTGGGCCGACAACATTCGGCATCTTCGACGCCTTTCCGGACGAGGCCGGACGGCAAGCGCATCTTTCTGGACAAGTCGCCGCAGCATTAATGGCGAAAGCTCCAGAGCTTCTCGCGAAAGCGCCCGTCATCGAGAAGGTCGAAGTCCTTGCGGCAAAACTCCCGAAGTAAATACAAGCTAAGCCAGCCTGTGGCTCCGGCGGCGTTCACGAGCAGGCTGACAAAGAATTGCGATGGCTCAATCGCCAGCACGCAACAAACTACCGAGTTATTCGCAAAGCAAGATTGTTTCGGCGAGTCGCCGAAACCAACACGCAAGACGCGTGCACTACCCTACAATCCCGGGTCGCGCGGGAATTTGGCGTAGGGAAGGCGCGTACCTCTGAAAAAGAATTGGTCGGCGCGGATGGCGTCGGCCGCGAGAAAATCGTGCGTGCCGGATGCGCCGACGATGTCGTCTTGATCGACGCCGTCGCCACTCACGCCGATCGCGCCGATGAGCTGGCCATTGCGATAAAGCGGGAAGCCGCCCGGAAAAATCGTGATGCCGTTGGGAAAATTCGGATTGGGCGGCGCCATGGAGAGCATCTCCTGCAATCCGTTGTAGGGGCCGGGTGGATTGGCATCAATGCCGGGCGGATAATTGCTCTGCCCAAGAAAACCGACCGTGCGCGAGGAGACAGCGGTGGTATTGCCGTTCTTGGAGAACCCAATCGCCGTGCGCGCCTTTTGCGCGGCCACATCCCAACTGAAAAGCGTCGCTTCGCCCGTGCGGAAGGTGCCGAGCACGGTCGGCGGGACATTCGGCGCATTGGGAAAGTTGACCACGCTGATGAACGCTTCCATTTGCGTGCCAATGGGCAATCGAATCGCGGCCCGCGTCGTCCGCACACGATCGGCCCCGTAATTGATGATGCTGGCCACTTCCGCGGCCGTGAGGCGAGGCTGACCGTTAATTATGCCCGGCAGCGGATCGCTAATGATCGGCTGGCGGATCTGACCGCTTACGCCTCCAAAGGTCGCGACCGGATACGGAAATGGCGGCGGCGGATTTTGAATCGGATAAACAGCCGAGGCATTGCCCCGCAAAACGACGGTGCTGGAAAAATTTGTCGATGTTGCGGTGTAGGCGAGGCTGATGCCGCCGATGAAAACATTGCCCGCAGTGATGCTCGACGACGGCTCATAACCGTGCTGGCCTGAAAGCGCGACATCTTCATCGGTGTCCGGTCCAGAGATAAAGGGAAATGAATTGTCGGTACCGTCACCGGTAACACCGATCCCGCCGACGAGAATTCCATTTTTATAAAGCGGCAAACCGCCGGGCGAACCATCGAGCGAAGTCCCGGGGATGGGCGATCCGAATGTCCCCGGCGACGAGCTCGATGGGATCAGGTCTGTCTTCTTGAATCGGTTTACGTCCGAGAACGGTAAATTTGAGAAGCCCACGCCAACGAGCGGGCCGGTCGCGGTGTTGCGGACACCAGGCGGGAAATGCTGTTGAATGATGAACCCGGCTGTGCGCGAGCTAAACGCGTTTTGATTGCTGCTCAGAAATGCAGCGGTGCCCGCTTTGGAAACTGCGTTGGCGATTTGAGTGGGCGTCGGCTCGCCCCCGGCCACATTCCAGATACCGACCACGTAACCTTCGCGATCGGTGACCGCGATCACGCTGTTGGGCGAAACTTGCACGGCGCGCGTGACAGCGTGGTTGATGATTGTCTGAACATCCGCGGCGGTCAGTTGCGCGAACGCTGACGAGGAAAGAAAACTTGCCGCGACGAAAGGAAATAGGACGCGCAATTTCATCTACGCTAGCGGTAGCAGGTTGCGCAGCGATTGACCATTGAAAATCTGAGCCGCGTTTTCTGTAGAGGCAGCCGTGTCAGCTGCACATTCATCGTTTCGCTACATCTACGCGCGATCAATCACAACGATCTCGCCTTGATATGGCCATTCGTCCGAATTCTCGACCAAACCAGCACGGACAGGATTTTCGCGAACGTATTCCCATTTCTGCGAATAACTTTCATCACTACGAAGGACGTGATCGAAGAAACCCGGCTGCCATAAAATGCGTGGAGTTTCAAGCGCGACGGAAAGCGCGCGCTTCAAACCTCCCACCCACGGCGAAAGTGAAAAGTTCTGATTACCTCGCACAAAGAGGTGAATATGATCGGGCATGATCACATAGCGTCCAACTGCAACGTCGAATTGCCGTTGTGCCCGTAGAGCGTAGTTTGCAAATGCGGTCTGCGCGCGACCAAACGAAGGAATCCTTTGCCGGTTTCGGGTGCAAAGTGTGACGAAAAACAGCGGCGCAGTGGAGAAAATGAGATCGAGCCGGTGTGGTCGATCTTTGATCATCGCGGTCATTGTAGAGGCAGGGTGCCGGCTGCAATGTTTGAATTTGCAGGCGACACGCCTGCCGCCACAACTGCACGACGGTCGAATGTCTTAAGCTTGCAACGGCAGTGCTCTTTCCGGCATCCTCGCCCGCTATGCGCTGGTCAACTGTGGCGCAACTCTCCGAGTTGCGATCTTCAGAAGGCAAGTTGGCGCGGGCGATCATCAGCGCCAGGGCGATTGAGGTCAATCGCCCCTACCTAGCGATTTCGCGGCGCGGGAGAGCCGCCGCCCTGGCCGGACTTTTGTTCTGCATCGACATCGTCGTTGCTCAAAGCCAGACGATTGAACTTTGTCCCGCGCGCAGTGCCGGCGGCGTTCATCGCGATTTGACTTTCATGCATCTCGATCTTCTGGCGCAGAACGATCAGCCGCCAGAGACCGAGCCGCCTTTGCCGCCGTCGCAGTTCAATCCCGATCCCGGCGCGGGCAAACAACAAATTGAACCGCAGCCGCCGCCCGAGCTTTTCCCGCCCGCCCTGCCGCCGCCTCCGGGATATGGTGAAGAGCCGCTGCCGCGTTCGCTCAAGCTTCCTCGCAAAGGCGTGCGCGAGGTCGTTCCACGCCGGCCAAAATTGGAATACGAAACTTACCCGCAATCGGAGCAAGGCGAAGGTTTGTTGCCGGGCTCGGAGCCGGCGCCGAATCGATGGTTCATCGGTTTCGGCCGCTGGAAACGCTACGCCGACCCCTCAACCGAAACGACTTATCAGGCCGGCGACTTGAAACTTTGGCATCCCTATTTGCAAAGTCTGCTCAAAGGCGACGCACCGATTTACGGCCAGGACATTTTCCTCAACATCACGGCAGAAGATTTCTTTCAATTCGAAGCGCGCAAACTTCCGACGCCGAGTGGCGTGAGCACAGCTCGCCCGAACAGTTCGGAATTCTTCGGGTTGAGCGATCAACTTTTTTACTCGAACGATTTTTCCATCGGTATCGATCTTTTCAAAGGCGAGACCGCCTTCAAGCCGATCGATTGGGCGCTGCGCTTTCTCGCCGTTTACAATCATAACTACATCGACGTGGAGGAGAGAAATGTCGTTAATCCGAATCCGCAAAACGGGACGACTCGCGAAAAGGAATTCTATTCGCTGCAGGAGGCGTTCGCCGAAATTCATCTGCGCGATTTGTCGAACAACTACGATTTCATTTCCGTGCGCGCCGGCATTCAACCGTTCGTGAGCGATTTCCGCGGTTTCATTTTCAACGACACCAACCTGGGCGTTCGTATTTTCGGCAATTACGACAACAACCGCTGGCAATACAACATCGCCGCCTTCGACATGCTCGAGAAAGACACTTACTCGGACCTCAACGAGTTCAGCCGGCGCCAGCAGCAGGTTTACGTCGCGAACGTTTTCCGACAGGATCTGATTTGGAAAGGTTACACCGGCGAGCTCAGTTTCCTGGCTGACTTCGACAACAATAGCCGCCATTACGACAAAAACGGTTTCATCACGCGGCCCGCGCCAATCGGCACGGTCGCCGATCATTACGTGCAAGCGTATTACCTCGGCTGGACCGGCGACGGACACATCGGCTGGCTCAACATCGACCACGCCTTTTATCAAGTGCTCGGCGAGGACAGCTTGAACGGCATTGCCGGACAGCGCGTGCAGATCAACGCCCAAATGGCCGCGCTCGAACTCTCAGTCGATAAAGATTGGATGCGCCACAAGTTGTCGATCTTTTACGCCAGCGGTGACGATACGCCCACGGATTCGGAGGCCACCGGTTTCGACACCGTCTTCGATCGGCCGTTTTTCATCGGAGGGCCGTTCAGCTTTTTCTCGCATCAAGGTTTTAATCTCGGCGGCACGGCGGTGAATTTTAAGCAGCGCGACAGTCTGGTAATCGATTTCCGCACGAGTAAATCGGAAGGCCAGGCCAATTTCGTTAATCCCGGCGCGATCATTGTCGGTTACGGTCTCGACGCCGACGTCACCCCGAAGCTGAGAGGATTCATGAATGTGAACTACATCTGGACGGTCGACACCGCGGTGACCGAGCAAGTGCTCTTCACCAATCACGCCAGCAACGATCTCGGACTCGATTGCAGCCTCGGCTTTCAATGGCGGCCGTTGCTCACTGAAAACATCATCTTCACGGCGGGCGCCGGATTTTTCGTGCCCGGTCAAGGTTACAAGGATATTTACCGCGCCAACACACGTCCCGTCTTTGGTTATCCCAGCCCGCCCGCCGGCCACGTCGACCCATTTCTTTACAGCGCAATCGTGACGCTGACGCTGACGTATTAACAACGTGAACCGTTACATCGTTACATCGTTACATCGAAGACCGAATCTCGATTCACGAATCTCGATTCACGTACGCCAGAGCTTCGTGCTCATGCTTGTGCTCGTGCTCGATCAAAGGATCGCCGCACAAGAGCAAACATTTTCCGGCTACGGCCCGCCGACTTCTGTTCCGATCGAAAGATCGACAATCGCTCGCACAGCATTGCCGCCGCATAATTGGATCGATCAAACGCAAGCGCAAGCCGACGTGAAAAGCGTCGGTTGTTTGCAATGCCATCAAGGCGTCGAGCCGATGCATAAAGCGGAGCATGTCGTGCTCGGCTGCACCGATTGCCACGGCGGCAATGCCGCGCGCGGCCTAACGAAAGAGCAAGCGCACATTCTGCCAAAGAACAAGGAGTTTTGGAAAACATCCGCCAACCCGCCGAACTCAAATGCGTGGCTCAATCACGAATCGCCCGAATTCATCCGTTTCATGAATCCCGGCGATCTGCGCGTGGCGAAACAAGCGTGCGGCCTTTGTCACGGCGAGATCGTTCGTGACGTCGATCACAGTATGATGAATCACGGCGCCATGCTCTGGGGCGCCGCTCTATATAATAACGGCGCATTTTATTTGAAGAATTATCGCTTCGGCCAGGCTTACGCCGCAGACGGCACGCCGCTTCGGCTGGTGAATTACACCCCGGTCACGCCCGAGGACACGCGCGACCACGGCATCCTCCCGTTCATCGAGCCGCTGCCGCGTTTCAACTTGAGCAATCCGGGAAACATTTTGCGCATCTTCGAGAAAGGCGGCGAAAAGCAATTGCAGCTCGGACTTCCAACCAGTGAAGAGCCGAACGGACGGCCGCGGAATCGTTTGTCTGAGCGCGGACTCGGCACGCTCAATCGCACCGATCCAGTTTTTCTCGGTCTGCAAAAAACGCGCCTGCACGATCCGTTGCTCGGATTTTTCGGATCAAACGATCATCCCGGCGATTATCGCTCGAGCGGTTGTTCGGCCTGCCACGTTGTTTATGCGAACGATCGCTCGCCGACGAATTCCGGCTGGTGGAGCAAGTACGGACATCAAGGCCTCAGTTTCACCGCCGACGAATCGATCCCGAAAGCCGAGCGCGGTCATCCGATCATGCATCAATTCACACGCTCCATCCCCTCCAGCCAATGCATGAACTGTCACCTGCACCAGGGCAATCTCTTCGTGAATCCGTACCTCGGTTATACCTGGTGGGATCAGGAAACCGACGGCGAATTCATGTATCCGAAAAAACAACATAATCCGACAGACGCCGAGCTCGTAAAAGCGACAATAACGAATCCGGAGGCTGCGGCAGCGCGCGGGCTGTGGGGCGACAGAGATTTTCTCGAGCACGTCGCGGAATTAAATCCGCAACTCAAACACACGCAGTTTGCCGATTATCACGGACACGGCTGGATCTTCCGCGCCATCTTCAAACACGATCGCAAAGGCAACTTGCTCGATCTCGATGACAGCAAGATCGACAATGACGATCCGCAGAAATTTTCAAAAGCGGTGCATTTGAAAGACGTGCATCTCGAGCACGGCATGCAGTGCGGGGATTGCCATTTCAATGTCGATGTTCACGGCAACGGCCAGCTTTATGGCGAGCCGCGCAACGCCACCACCATTACGTGCATTGATTGTCACGGTACCATCGACCAACGCCCAACCCTGGTGACTTCCGGCAATGCTGGTCAAATCGATTTGTTAAATAACAGCAACACGCCGTTCGGGCCGCGGTTCACTCGGGAAGGAAATACTCTCTGGCAACAATCAACCATGTCGCCCGACATCCGCTGGGAAGTGCCGCAGACCATCGACACGATTGATCCGCTCTCGCCGCATTACAATCCGAAGTCCGCCTACGCGAAAACGCTGCGGCGCAACGGAAAAACCTGGGGCGCTGTAGCCGGGGTCGTTGACCCCGGCGCCGCGGTCAGCGACCGCGGCTACAACAAGCGCCTGCGACTCGCGCACGACAACAGCGCGATGGATTGCCAAATCTGTCACACCTCGTGGGCAACAAGCTGCTTCGGTTGCCATTTGCCGATGAGAGCGAACCAGCGCGTGCCGCAAAATAAATTCGAAGGCGTCACCGACCGCAATTTCACGACTTACAATCCACAAGTGGTGCGCGACGATGTCTTCATGCTCGGCATTGACGGCACAGTGAAGAAAAACCGCATGGCCGTGATTCGATCTTCAAGCGCCGTTGTGGTCAGCTCGCAGAACGCAAACCGCGAATGGGTTTATTCGCAGCAGCAAACATTTTCCGCGGAAGGTTACAGTGGCCAGGCCTTCAATCCGCATTTCCCACACACCACGAGCAGCGTCGGCACGACAAAAAATTGCACGGACTGCCATTTGTCGAAGGAGAACGACAACAATGCCTGGATGACGCAGTTGTTAGGCTTCGGCACCGGCACGGTGAACTTTTTTGGGCGCTACGCCTATGTCGGCGAAGGCCGCGAAGGATTTCACGCGGTTGTTTGGACAGAACCGGATGAACCGCAAGCAGTCATCGGCAGCCACCTGCAGAAGATCGCCTATCCAGCGAACTACAAAAAGCATGTCGATGTTGGCGGCGAGTTGCAGGAAGCGTACGAACATTCCGGGAAAGACATTCAAGACATCGTGTTGCGCGGCGAATATCTTTACACTGCGAACGGCCCCGGCGGTTTCGAGGTCTTCGACGTTGCCGACATCGACCAAAAAGGTTTCTCGGAACGCATCGTCAGCGCACCGGTCTCGCCGCTTGGTCAGCGCACGCGCATCCACACGAAATATGCAACCAGCGTCGCGCTGCCGAGCACGCTCGCACTCGATCCGGCGCGACTGCATCTGCCAGAAAATGAAGAGCAACCAATCGATCCTTTCTACGCCTTTGTTTACGTTTCGGACCGCGAAGAGGGGCTCGTCATCCCAAACGTCGCCACTTTGGTGGACGGAAATCCCGATAATAATTTCCTGACCGACGCGGTCCGGTTCAATCCCGACGGCGTTTTGAGCGGCGCAACTTTCGTCGCCGCAGCTGGTCATCGGCTTTACATGACGACCCCGCGCGGTCTGGACGTTGTCGATGTTAGCGACCCAATGCATCCGCGCATCGCCGGGTCGCTCACCGGAAATTTCCTGCGCAACCCGCGCTGCATCGCCATTCAGTTCCGTTACGGCTTCATCACGGATGATGACGGATTGAAGATTGTCGATCTTACCGAGCCGACACGGCCAATTCCATTGCCGCGCGCGACGGTGCGGCTCAATCACGCGGGGCGATTGTACGTCGCGCGGACTTACGCCTACGTCGCGAACGGGCCGGAAGGACTTGCGATTGTCGATGTTGAAAACCCCGAGCGGCCGCATCTCGAGCAAATGTTCAACGCCGGCGGCGCATTGAGCGATACGCGCGCCGTTCAAATCGGCAGCGTAAGCGCATCGCAATATGCGCTTGTCGCCGATGGAAGAAATGGGTTGCGCGTGGTGCAATTGATTTCGCCGGACACCGTGCCGGGCGCGCAAGGATTCAGCCCGCGACCCAATCCGAAATTGATCGCGACTTATCGCACGAAAGGCGAAGCGATTTGCATCTCGCGTGGGCTGGAGCGCGATCGTGTGGTGGACGAAACCGGTGGACAAACAGTCGTTTTCGGCCGGCGCGGCGCGCGGCCGTTTCATCTGTCGGAGATGGAACGATTTTATCTGCGCTCCGAGAATGTCGATGCAAAAGATTTTTTCCGAAGCCGAAGTTTGTATCGCGTGGAAGACGTGACGCTCTCGGGCGGGGTGTTGACGACCCAGAGCGGAATTGTTCTCACGCCCGCGGCAACACCAGCGCCGTCGCCAACGCCGATGGTTTCGCCGGGTGAGCCGGAGATCGAGCCCACCGCAATTCCAGGTCCGAAGTGAGGTGGATCGAGCAGTGCCTTGCTCGATCTTAATTCACGCGGCTTCACCGCCACTTTTTAGCATCGCCTGCCCACGTCGCGCTCGAAGGTCGCAATCCACAAGAAAAGAAAGTTGCCGCGCGAACATTCTGGGGTAGCGCACGCGTCTCGCGTGTTGGCGATGGCGTCTCGCCACCGCGAACTTCTCTTGAACCGTTGTGACCGCTCAAGATTTCGCTTTAAGGAAAGTCCGTTTCGGCGAAGACGCCGAAACCAGCACGCGAGGCGCGTGCGCTCCCAGAAAAGACGTTGTTGCCGCGCGCAAGCGAAACTAGTAAAAAGGAAATCTATGGCGGACAAAGCAAGCAAACAGCCCCTGAATGTTCCCGGCGCGTGGTATGTGGACACGACCTGCACGATGTGTCGCACCTGTCTGGAGGAAGCGCCCAATCTTCTGAAAACGAACGACGACGAGACAGCCGTGTACTTTTTCAAGCAGCCGGAGAATGACGCAGAAACTGCGGCCGCCCAGCGCGCGATGGAAGTTTGCCCGACGCTGGCGATTGGGAATGACGGCTAGCTCTGTAGCGGCGGTCTAAGACCGTCGCACTAACAGATCGATGAAACCGAAACTTCTGCGACGCTCATCCGCTTTCGCCAAGCCACGGCGAGACAGGTAGAGCGCCACTACAAAAGAAAATGCCAGCCGCTCCCGCTTCGCCTTACACGCGGCAGAATCCGTTTCCCGGCAAACTGGTCGTCAATCGCACCCTTTGCAGCGAAGGCTCGAAAAAGGACACACGGCATTTGGAGATCGATCTCACTGGGTGGGGATTAAATTACGAGGTCGGCGATTCGATGACGCTCTGGCCGACGAACGATCCGGCGCTGGTCGATGAAATCATCAAGACCATTGGTGCCCGGGGGGAGGAACAAGTGAACGGGCCCAAAGGCCCGACGACCCTGCGCGAAACGTTGCTGCGCGATTGCCGCATCACGCAGACGACGCCCAAGTTCTTGAAAATGATCGCTGCGCGTGCCAGCGCGGCGCCTTTACTAAATGACCTTCTCAAGCCGGAACGGAAGCAAGACCTTGACACTTATCTTTGGGGGATGGAGGTGATCGATTTTCTGATCGAGCATCCGTCGATCAAATGGACGCCGCAGGAATTAGTCGAGACGCTGGCGAAATTGCAGCCGCGTTTGTATTCGATCTCTTCGAGCCTGAAAGCGCACCCCGAGGAAGTGCACTTCACCATCGACATCGTACATTACGAAAGTCGCGGTCGAATGCGCAAAGGAGTTTGCTCAACATTTCTGGCTGAGCGTGCAGAGAAGGTTCCAGTTCCGGTGTTTCCAAACACCTCGAAATTCCGACTGCCGGAAGACGGCAACACGCCGATCATCATGGTGGGACCAGGAACCGGGATTGCGCCTTTCCGCGCCTATTTGCAGGAGCGGAAGGCGGTCGGAGCAAAGGGAAAGAATTGGCTCTTCTTCGGATCGCAGCACGAGCACTGCAACTATTTTTACAAAGAAGAGCTGGCCGAGCTTAAGCGTGATGGAGTTCTTACCCGACTCGATTGCGCCTGGTCACGCGATCAGGCAGACAAATCTTACGTGCAACACAAAATGTTGAACTGTGCAGCGGAGATTTGGAAGTGGATGGACGGCGAAGGCGCGCATTTTTTCGTGTGCGGCGATGCCCGGCGCATGGCCAAGGATGTCGATGCCGCGTTACGCAAAATCATCCAGGAAACGGGCGGCAAAAGCGAGGATGTGACGAACGAATACGTCGAAAAGCTGAAGAGCGACAAACGCTATAAGCGCGACGTGTACTAGATGAATGACGAAATCCGAAGGACGAAGGACGAACGAAGCATCTTCACGCGTTTCTAAGCGCATTCGCCATTCGCCATTCCGATGTCTTCTCGAGCACGGCGAGCAAATTCGTGATCAAGAAAAACGCCGCGCACACGATCGACATCGGCTCGCTTTGGCAGTTCAGGCAATGAAAAGAGCGGGAAATTTTTGCGGCGATCATAAATCGCCACTACAGAATTAATATGCTGACTGAATCCGCTTCCCCAAAGCCCACCGCTCCTGCTTCGCGTTACACGCGGAGCAATCCGTTTCCCGGCAAACTCGTGGTCAATCGCCGTTTGAGCGGCCCGGAATCGAAAAAGGACACGCGCCATTTCGAGATTGATCTCGGGGGCTGGGGATTGAGCTTCGAAGTCGGCGATTCGGTGGCGGTTTATCCGAGCAACGATCCCGACCTAGTTGAGGAAATCATTCGCGCGCTCGGCGTGAAGGGAGATGAGCCGGTCTCCGCGGCAAAAACTCAGAAAAGCTTTCGCGAAGCGCTTCTGCGCGACTATTCCATCACCCATCCCACACCCAAGTTCTTGAAAGCGATTACCCAACGCGCGAACTCTGCGTTGCTGCTGAAAGACCTGCTCGAGCCGGAACGCAAGGAAGATTTGGATCGATATCTTTGGGGCATGGAAGTGATTGATTTTTTGAATGAGCATCCTTCGGTCCGCTTCACGCCGGGAGAATTCGTTGGGCTGCTCACGAAATTGCAGCCGCGGCTTTACTCAGTTGCATCAAGCTTGCGCGTCTATCCCGAGCAAGTTCACCTGATCGTGGACGTGATCCGTTATGAAAGTCACGGCCGCGTGCGCAAAGGCGTGGCGTCGTCATTTCTGGCTGAACGCGCGGACAATGTTCCCGTGCCGGTTTATCCCAGTTCCGCAAAACATTTTCATCTGCCGGAAGATCCCAACACTCCAATCATCATGGTGGGACCTGGCACAGGCATCGCGCCTTTTCGTGCCTACTTGCAGGAACGCCAGGCCCGCGGTGCAAAAGGAAAAAACTGGCTCTTCTTTGGATCGCAACGGGAGAAATGCGACTATGCCTACAAAGCGGATTTCGATCGATTCAAGCGCGATGGCATTCTCACGCGATTTGATTGTGCCTGGTCGCGCGATCAAGCCCACAAGGTTTATGTCCAGCACCGGATGCTGGAGAACGCGCCGGAGATCTGGAAGTGGATCGATTCCGAGGGCGCACAGTTTTTTGTTTGCGGTGATGCGCGGCGGATGGCCAAAGATGTCGATGCTGCGCTGCGCAAAATCGTGCAGGAGCAAGGCGGCAAGCGCGTGGACGAAGCGAACGAATACGTCGAAAGATTAAAGAGCGACAAGCGCTACAAGCGCGACGTCTATTAATATCTTATTGCGGAATCCAGGTAGGGACGGTTCACCGAACCGCCCGCGCACCATCCGGATTCCCTTCGGGCGATTGAGGTCAATCGCCCCTACCTTGCGTCATGAAGCTGGCTTTTTGCGCTCTGTTACTTAGCGTGCGAGTTGCATGCGCTGGGCTCGAGAAATATTCGGCGCTGGTCGTTGCCGATAAAGACGCGAGCGCTCCGCTTCCACGCAACGCGATTCGCGTGACTTATCTCGGCGTAAACGGTTTTCAATTTGAAGCAGATGGTCACGCATTACTGGTCGATCCCTATTTTAGCCGCGTGAGTTTTTGGAGTGCGGCGTTGAATCGACCCATCGAGCCGAACCGAGCGCGCGTTGCGGATGGACTTGCGCATTTGCAACCGCGCGCGGATGCCGTGCTCGTAACGCACGCGCATTTCGATCATTTGCTCGACGTTCCCGCGGTGATGGAGCGGACACATGCGCCACTCCTGGCCGGGGCGAGCGCGGTGAATCTAGCTCGCGCGCTCGGTGTTCCGCGAGATCAATCCCGGATCGTGCAACCCGGCTCGGCTCAAACGATCGGACCGTGGAGAATCCACGTTCTCGCCGCGCAACACGATCGACTCTTCGGCTTTGTTCCGTTTCAAGGAAAAGCTGGCGCGCGGAGCAAGGCGCCCGCGAAACCGTCCAATTGGGTGGTGGGCGAAGCGCTCGCCTTCGTGATCGGAGCCGAAGGAGAGCGGATTTACATCGATTCGGGCGGTGTGCCCGGTTATCCGCCGGACATAGCGATTGGACATGTCGATCTTGCAATCCTCGGCGCGGCCTTGCCCGACAGCCGTCAGCGATTCGCGGAAGTCGTTAGGCAATTACAACCGCGCTACATTTTTCCCAGTCATCAGGACGATTTTTTTCTGCCGCTCAACCGCGGATTCATTTTCAACGAGCTGACCAACTTCCCGCAATTATTGCGCACTCATCAAAAAGAACACTTGCCCGGACGCATGGTGCTTCTCGACTATTTCCAACCATGGACGCTGCGCTGAACGAGGACAAAATGCGACCGTCGAGACGCCACGCACTGATGGTCACCGCGCTTGCGCCAGTTATTCCGCACATCCTCGGCAGTGCCTTCAACATCTGGTACAACATGGTGATCATCGATCCGTTGCTCCGCGCGACTGGTCTCAGGGATCGCTTCATCAGCACGGTCATCGTTTGGAATGCCGTTGCCTATCCGATCGCCGTCGCCATTTGGCTGCGATTGATTTTCTCGTTGCGACCCGCATTCCGGCAATTGGTGCGCGGTGAGACCATCGCACCCGAGCGACTCGATTTGTTTCGCCGGCGCCTGGTGAACTTGCCGTGGTCGGGCGCGGTTATTTCCGGCATCGCCTGGCTCCTCTGCATTCCGGTTTTCTTGATTTCCCTGTCGCTGACGGGCCGGCCTCTTGGCGTGCAATTGTTCTGGCACCTACCGATTTCGTTCGCGGTTTCGGGATTCATCGCCATCACGCAAAGTTTTTTTCTGATCGAGCTGGCGAGTCATTGGGGATTGTTCCCCATATTTTTTCAGGACGTGCGTGCCGACCGGCTCAAAGGAATCCGTCCCATCTCGCTGCGAACACGCGGAATGATGTGGGCGATCTCTACGGGCATCTGTCCCATCGGCTCACTTTTGCTCTTGATTTTCGCACCGCCGTCACCCGGCACGAACCCGCAATGGTTCGGTCTTTTTGTCGGCACGATCGGTATCGCCTTCGGTCTTTGCTCGGCCATGTTAATCGGCCGCTCGGTTGCCCAGCCGGTGGACCAATTGCGGGCCGCGGCCCAAGCGGTCACGGAAGGCCGTCTCGATGTGCAAGTGCCTTTGCGCCGGGCCGACGAGTTTGGCGCGCTCATCGGCGAATTCAACCGCATGATCACTGGACTGCGCGAGAAAGAGCGATTGCGCCGGACCTTCGGCGTGCACGTAGGGCGAAAAGTCGCGGAGCAAATTCTGGCGCGCGATCCAGGAGTCGGCGGCACCGAGCAGGAAATCACGGTGATGTTTGTTGACATTCGTTCCTTCACCGCACGTGCGGCGCATCTCAAGCCGCATCAAGCTGTCGGTCTGCTGAACGAATTTCTGCGCGCCATGGTGGAAGTGATCGAAGGCGAGCACGGCGGCATGATCAACAAGTTTCTCGGTGACGGTTTCATGGCGCTTTTTGGGGTCGGCAGTCAAAGTCACAATCACGCCGACAAAGCACTGGCCGCCGGGCGTTCTCTGCAACGCCGGCTCGAGCGTCTCAATCTCGAACTCGCCCAACGCGGTGAGGCGCCCATTACCATCGGCATCGGCATCAACACCGGCCCTGCCATTGTGGGAAGCATCGGCTCGCCGGAACGGATGGAGTTCACGGTCATCGGAAACACGGTCAACGTCGCATCCCGCATCGAAGGATTGAACAAAATGCTCGGCACCACGTTGCTCCTGAGCAAAGCAACGCGCGATGCCCTGCAGCCCCGAAAGCTTTCGGGGTTGCAAGCCTTGCCGCCGCAGCCGGTCAAAGGCGTCGATAAACCGGTGGAGATTTTTACGCTAGCGAGCTGAGCATGTTTCTTACCCCGGCCAGCAAGCCAATAAACCAAACAATGCAGCTCGCAACTGCAACTACTCCGCCGCAAACAAGCCACCACGGCCGATAACTGAGAACAAGCCGTCCATGCGATCCCGCCGGCAATTCCACCACTGCAATTAATCCGCGGTAAGAATCTACCGCGAGTTTCTTGTCGCCGAGCCGCGCCTCATAACCGCGGAAGAATGGCCGCGAAAAAGTTAACAATGCTGGGCGACCATCGCTCGGTACACCGACATCTACCTCCACCCGATTTCGCGAATCATCGATCCCCGAAATCGTCGCAGAGACAAATTGCTCGTTAGGCCGGGAATCAATCGAAGTCACGGAGCGGACTCGCGGGAACGGCCCGCCGCGCCTGTGATAAACGCGACCTTCATCCGTTGATGAAACAAGCTGCCATTCGGAACCTGGCTTGGGATCGACCTCGACCTCTCGGGCCACAACGATTCCATCCACGCCCAGCTGCGTTAACTCACCGCGCGGTCCCGCTTGCTCTTCCAGCAGATATTTTCCCGTATTCGGGTCGATTTCGCCGTGGGCCGCGAACCCGAATGTGCGCGCGACGCCAGCCGGGAGAATCGGGCTGTAGCCGTTGATGAAGCGCAGTCCGGCCCACATCGACGTGCTGCCGGGCCGCACGATTTGTCCGACCGGTTCCGGTTTTTTTTCCACGCGATAGGTCAGTTCCGCCGGTGGATAGAAGCTCAAATAAAGGCGTTGCAGATCGAGCGGCGCCGCTTCCGTCAGTTTTTGATTGAGATTGTATTTCGGCACGCCGCAGTTCGGCGGAATGCAAAAGTATGTCGCGAGCAATGCAACAAACGTGACGCCGGCCGGCGTCCAGGCGCGAACCAGTTCGCGATTTCGGGAGAAATACTCGGCGAACATCCAAACCGCAGCGAACACGAGAAAAATCCAAGTAAAGGGAAAGGCATAAGCTCCCCCCGTGTGGAAGATCGACATCGCAATCGCAACCACGGCAACGAGGACGAACGCGAGGACGCCCGGACGCGCAAAAAGTGATTGTGGATCTGGAGTGGCGGAAAGATTTTGCAGTGCTTCCGCCGCGCACAGCGCGAGGATCAAATGGAAGAATGGCAGCCAGCGAAAACTCCAGCGAAACACATTCGCGCTCGGCAACATTGAGATGAGGAGCACGAGCACAAGCAGACCGAGTTCCCAACGAAGTTTTTTAAAAAGTGATTTCGATTGCAGCAAACCACTGAGCAAGGCAACCGGAGGCACCAGACCGCCGGCCAACTCGGTCGCGGCGTGCGGAAGATATTGCGTGGAGAAATTTGCCCAGTTCACCGTCCAGCAAGGCAGAATAAATCCGGGCAATGCCGCGGGCGGAACGATCCATTGCCAATGTGTCGATGACGGTTGTAACTCGCGCGCCGAACCGTGGACGTAATCAAAAATTGCCAGCCATGCGGGCGAAGAAAGGGCGAAGCCGAGAAGCGTGCCGAAACACAGCGGCAAGATCGACAACATTTTTCGCGTTTGGCCTAACGACTTGATCGAGAGCCACGCGACCAAGAGCGCGAACATCAAGACGGTGTAAGGAAATCCACCGGTGACGACAAGATAGACAAACGGCGCCGGCCACAAAAATCTCCAGCGACTTCGCTCTCGATCCAAGGCGCGCTCCGCTCCCCACCACGCCCAGGGCAGCCAGGCGAACGCGCCGAGCGCGCCAAACCAATCGGTCGCGCCCCAACAAATGATCCAGCCGTTCAACGCGGCAACGAGCGCGACGAAGATCGACAATGGAATGGAAAACCTGCGATCGCGCGCGAGCACAAATGCGCCGACCGCCAGAACGAGGAGATGGGTGATGGAAAGTGCAGCGGCCTGTTGTGGAAACGTCAATGGGAATTTCCAAATGAGAACGACGGCAGCGTTCATAAAAATGGAGAACGTGCCGTACTGAAATTCGCCGGCGAGATTGCTGCAGACCCAGGAATACGGGCTCAAAAGCGGCAGATGCCCTTCGCTCCAACTGCGCGCGACATCGGCGAACACAGGCAGGACCGACAATGCGTAATCGTCGTTCCAAAACAGGAGCGGATCGTGCCAGAGAAGAAGAAAGCAAAACGCGATGACGATCGCGCCGGCTGATACCGGCCCGACTATCCCGAAACGCTTGGCGCCCACGCCGAACATGGGTTGGGCGCTCTAACGTCCAACGTTCAACGTCCAACGTTTAACGTTCAACTTCATGTAGATTCGACGTTGGAAGTTGAGCGTCGGTCGCCACAGGACGAGTCCTTGGGGATGGCGGAAACGTTGAACGTTTTCTTCTTCATAGCACGACCGGTCTGCCTTCGATCATGAGGAGAACTTTCTCCTCGATGCCATGCGCGCGGGCGCAGGCGAGCAATCGTTCCGGCGGTTCGTGAAGCGGTTCGAAGCCGAGGCGAAAGGTTCCATAATGCATCGGCACCAGGGTTTTCGCGCCCAGTTCCAGAAACGCCTCGACGGCTTGCTCCGGGTTCATGTGCACTTCGCGACCGGTCGGCGGCTCGTAAGCGCCGATTGGCAGCAAGGCAATGTCGATTTTGTAACGGTCGCCGATTTCCTTGAAGCCGGGAAAATAAGCACTGTCGCCGCAATGAAAAATGGTGCGCCCGTCCACCGCGACGACGAAGCCGCCAAAGGCGCGATGCAGATCGGCCAGAAATCGCGCGCCCCAGTGATGGCAAGGTGTAAGCGAGATTTTCAGCGGGCCGAGTTGCACCGTTTGCCAGTAATCGAGCTCGTGCACGATATGGAAACCAAGATCGTGCACCAGATTTCCCACGCCCACCGGCACAACGATCGGTTGATCGGCCGCGACGTGCCGCAACGTCCGCCGGTCGAGATGATCGAAATGCGCGTGCGTCACCAGGACGAAATCAATCGACGGGAGATGATGAATCTCGAAACCTGGCTGCTTGAGCCGCTTGATCACCTTCAACCACTTCGCCCAATTCGGATCGATCAAGATGTTGACCTCGTGGGTCTGAATTAAAAACGAAGCGTGTCCGATCCAGGTGATGCAAATTTCGCCTGCTCGAATTTTCGGAAACTGTGGCTGGGCGCGATCGCCCGAGCGCTTGATGAAAAGCGACGGAATGAGAACGCTGGTGAGGAAATTGCGTTTGTGCCAGTCCGGGCGCGGACGCAAGCGGACGCGGGTCGAGTGTTTAGCGGCGACGCCATCGTCGGATGCCTGGCGAACGACATTCCTCCGGCTTTTTTTCGAAAAAGGGATCGGCACTTCCGCGGAACGATATAAGTTAGTATGATTGAATCAAAGTTTTTCGCGCATCGGGAATTTGAAGACGTTGCGCGCGCTTCTGTAGCTGCTTCGCTCTGCGAAGTGCGGTCCTGACGCATCCAGACACGCGCATTGCGTCGCCCAGAGGGCGACCTTTACCGTAGATGAGACTCCCTTCGGAGACGGACGAGATCATCACGAATGCCGGTAATCGAGTTGATCGAGCATAAATTCCGCATTCAGTTGTGCGCAACATGCGCAGTTGGAAAATCTTTGTTCTACTTCTTTTAGCTTGTTCGGGTGCCAGCGCGTTCGAATCGCGCTTGCCGTTCAAAACCGTTTTCAAAGGACAGGATCAGTTCAATCGGCTCGTCTCCCGAGCAAGCAGTGGAAATTGGAAGTCGCTGCCGATGGGCGAGCGGACTGCGGCGGTGGGCCAGGCGCTGGTCGGCACGCGTTACAAACATTTCACTCTCGAGATCGACAACCGAATCGAGTCGCCCTCGGTAAATTTTCAGAGGATGGATTGCTGGACGTTTTTTGAAATTTCGCTCGCGTTCGCGCGCATGCTGGATGAGCCGGAGGAGAATTGGACACCCGATCGGTTGCTGCATTACATCGAGGTGGATCGTTATCGCGGCGGCGAATGCACCGGCGAATATCTTTCGCGTCTCCATTACTTGGAAGATTGGCTGGCGGATAACGACCGGCGCGGTCTGGTTGAAGACCTCACGCGCAGCCTGGGCGGCCGCACTGTTCCCCATTCGGCGCGTGAAATGACGCAGGGCTGGCGGCATTACCGTTATCTCGCGG
>QHQE01000068.1 GCA_003219265.1 Verrucomicrobiota bacterium | reverse complement strand
AGACGAATGGTGTTTGTAGATACAGGTTCGTTTGTTTTCACAGGAACTTTTAACTCACTTCCTTTCGTTGCTCGATTTCGTTCGCCATCATGCTTTTCCTTCCACAAACTGCTTGAGCTCGGAACCAATAATCTCGGTCCAGCCGCCCTCGAACTTTTTGCGCGCGAATGCCGGAAGTTTCGGGAAAGTTTCCAAGCCAACGTGAGTCAGTTTCAACCGCGTTTTGTCGCCATCGGCCAACAATTCGAAGGTGACCAGGGAATCGCCCTCGTATCCCTTATACCGCCAGGTGTAGGCGAGTTTCTTCTGCGGAACCACCTCGGCGATCCTGCAAAGATGGGAATACTTAAAACCTTCATGCTCGACGGTAAATTCAAACTCAAAACCGACCTCGGGCTTGAATTCCTTCAGGTCGAAATACCAGCGCCGCATATCCTCCACATCGGTGAGCGCCTTCCAAACCCGCGCGATAGGCGCGTTGAAGGTTCGTTCGATGACAACCGCTTCCGCCAAATGATTCTTCGTAGTCATGCTTCCTCGCTTTCTACTTAGCGCGGGTACTGATCGTGGCGGCGGACCCAATCCATCGTTGAGTCCGGATTTTCGCCGCGGCCTTTTGGCACCAGATCAAGAAAGTTGTACGCGCCAACCAGGATGTCGAGCCCGCGCGCGTAAGTCGAATAGCTGTGGAAGATGTCACCGTTCGCATCTTTATAGAACACGCTCAGGCCGGGAAGTTCGTCGCTTATGAACTCCCCCACTCCGTAGTTGTAGTAAACTTTGCCCTTCGCCTCGTCGTCCTTTGTGAACGACACGTGATAGTCGAAATTGAAGTCGTTGCCGTGCGATGACACCCACTTGAAGCGCCAGCCCATGCGTCTTTTGTATGGTTCGAACTCGGACAGCGGCGCTCGCGATATAACTACGAACGCCACGTCGCGATGCGGCAGATGCCAGTTCGCGCCGTCGAAATGATCGGCCAGATAGGAGCAGCTTTTGCAACCCTCCTCCCAGCCTGGACCGAACATGAAGTGATAGACGATCAGTTGACTGCGTCCGTCAAAGAGATCGGCCAGCGTCTCTTTGCCGTCGGGACCGTCAAAGACGTACTCTTTGTCGATCTTGACCATTGGCAGCTGGCGACGCGCGGCGCTAAGTGCGTCTCGCTGACGAGTGAATTCCTTTTCCCGCGCCAGTAAATCTTTCCTGGCAACGAGCCATTCAGCTTCCGATACGATTTCTGGATGGTTCATCTGTTTTGTTTCCGTTTCGGGCTCCATTTCTTGCAGGTTCATTTTGGTTTCCTCTATTTTTGTTTATTTGCTTTCTCCTGTAAAACTTGCTTAGCGCGAACGCGGTCATTCCCCCGCTCGAGGTCGCGCCGGTGGCGGCGAGAATAATGTTGGCCATACACGCGGGACACATGTCGATCTTCCCTTCACGTCATTTTCTTTTTCTTCGATGGCCGATTCGCTTTTTCCAAATACTCGGCCAATCGATCGAGCGACGCCTCCCAAAACTTGCGATATTCCTCCACCCACCGCGCCGCCTGCTGGAGCGGCTTGGCATCGAGTTGCATTTCGTGGATGCGCCCATAGCGCCGGCGTCGAAGCAGTCCGGCCTTCTCCAGCACGCGCAAATGTTTCGAGACCGCCGGCAGCGACATCGCGTGCGGTCGCGCCAGGTCGGTAACGCATCTGTCGCCATGCGCCAGATGTGCGAGAATGCGCCGGCGGGTCGGATCGGCCAATGCGGCGAAAGTGCGATTTAAAGTTCTGGAAGAATGTTTAACCATCTGGTTAAATAATATGCTAAAAATAATACCACGCAAATAAAAAAAGAAAAAATATGAGCACACCGAGCGATTCGAACACCACTCTGCGTTTGACCCGCGTTTTCAAAGCACCGCGCGACCGAGTTTACGCCGCCTCGACCGATCCCGAGCAAATGAAACAATGGTCAGGCCCGGAAGGAAGCGAGAGTCTTGCGTGGGAACTCGACACGCGGGTCGGCGGGAAATGGCGGTGGGAATTGCGCACGCCCGACGGCGAGAAGATGGCCGCCTTCGGCGAATACCGCGAAATTCGTCCCGACGAAAAACTTGTCTATACCTGGAGATAGGATGACGATCCGGACTGGGAAAAGATCGACAGCTTCGTCACGGTCGAGTTTCGCGATCACCCGCAAGGCACCGAACTCCGTCTCACTCACGAGCGATTGCCCAGCAAACAAACACGCGACAATCATGCCCGCGGCTGGAACAGTGCTCTTGACAAACTTGAGCACTTCCTGGCGCGTCGAAATTTTTCGCTGTAACAACGTCGCAACCTACGAAAAGATGACCGAAATATGAAAATCGCTACCCTCATTGCCCGCATCCTGCTCGGATTCATTTTCGTCGTGTTCGGCTCGAACGCGTTTTTGCATTTCATTCCCATGCCGCCGATTCCGCAAAATCTGGCCGGAGATTTTGTAAAAGTGTTTTTTGCCAGCGGCTACGTTTACGTAATCGGCGGCCTGCAGGTATTCGGCGGCTTGCTCCTGCTCATCGGACGCTTCGTTCCCCTTGGTCTGACGATTCTCGGTGCGATCATCGTGAACATCCTGCTCTTTCACATTCTCATGGCCCCCGAGGGTTTTCCGCCTGCGATCGTGGTCACCGTCCTCGAGCTGTTCCTGCTCTGGCGTTACCGCGATGCCTTCGCCGGACTGCTGCGGCCGTAGCTTTTTTCCTACTTCCGGATCAAATAATCCTGCGCGGCGATTATCTGCCACTGACCATTCCGACGCAGCCAGGTATCGGTGAATTCGGACTCGTCTCCTCCGCCGCGCCGGAGCTGAGCGAAGGCGGGTCAACTTTCCGTCCGTCACGCAACTAGCGCTCGTATCTTTCCGGCATAGCCTTGCGGGATGAAGGACACGCAATCGTCCGCTGTCGTGAAGTTTCGCGCAATGCATGAGTCAGGCTGCTTTGTCCTGCCAAATCCGTGGGATGTGGGAACCGCCGTGTATCTGCAACATCTCGGCTTCGAAGCACTCGCCACCACATCGGCCGGCTTCGCTTTTTCGCGCGGCAAACCCGATGGCGGAGTCTCACTCGACGAAATGCTCTCGCACATTGGTGAAGTTGTTGCTGCAACGCCGCTGCCGGTGAATGCCGATTTCTTGAACGGGTTTGCCGACGGACCCGACGATGTGGCCGCGAATGTGAAGCTCTGCATCGCCAGAGGAGTGGCTGGACTTTCAATCGAGGACAACTCGGGGAACAGCGCTGCGCCCATCTACGAAGAAAGTTTGGCCGTCGATCGCATCCGCGCGGCACGCAATGCGATCGATGCTTCAGGAGTTCCAGTCCTGCTGACCGGGCGATGTGAAGCGTGGCTCGTCGGCAGACCCGATCCATTTCGCGTGGCCCTCGATCGGCTCGTCGCCTACGCCGAAGCCGGTGCTGATTGTCTTTACGCTCCCGGTGTTCAAAAGCCCGACGAGATCGCTGACATCGTAAAGGCAATCGCGCCGAAACCCGTCAATGTTTTGGTATCCGGGTTCAATCGCGAGCTCTCACTTTCCCACCTTGCCGATCTCGGCGTGCGGCGCATCTCCCTCGGCTCCGGTTTAGCCGCTGTCGCGTGGGGCGCGTTCATCCGCGCCGCGCGCGGCATCGCCACGACGGGCCAGTTCGACGCCTTTGCGAACGCCATTCCTTTCGCCGAAATCAATGCAGTCTTCTCGAAACGAAATTAATTCTCCGCTCTTCTGACTTCGAGGTTCGGCGTTGGGTGTTCCTCCTTCGATCGCCGCGGCGACTACGGCGAGACAAGTGAGCGCCTGCCCCACGCCGAAGCCTTCGGCGTAGGCGGGTTGAGCGTTTAACGTTTTCTTCTCGATCTAAACGAAAAATAAATCAAAGAAACTTAACGAGCGCGTCGGTCGTTTCCCTGCCCCGTTCTTCCAGCACCCAATGCCCCGTGTCCTTCAGCACGACGACCGTGACATCGGAAGCGACCAGCTTCATTTGCTGGGCGAGCTGATTTCCTAACGACTTTTCACCGCCGATCGACAAGACTGGCATTGTCAGTTTCGTCTGCGACAGTTGCGCGAAATCTTTCGCGAGTTCCGGCCACGAAGCGAAATAAGCCCACGCTGCGCGCATGCGTCCGGGGCGCGAGTAAGCTTCGGTGTACGCTTTCCGGTCCGCTTCCGGGATCGAGCGCGTCTTATCGGCCGCGAGATCGTTCCAGAAATATTCGAAATATGTGCGCTCCCGTCCTTTCACCAAGGCTTCGGGAGTTGGGCCGTGAAAACGAAAATGCCAGATATTCGGATCGTTGTAGATCGGTTCCCATCCGGCCACGCCGGGGAGAAATGCATCCATCACCACCAGCTTTTCCACTTCAGCGGGAAACTGCGCCGCGTACGCGTAGGCAACCATGAGACCGATATCGTGCCCGACGACTTTCGCTTTCTCCACGCCGAGTGAGCGCGCAAGTGCGTGAATGCGGATCGCGGAAGTCTTCATGTCCAGGCCGTTCGCTGGAACGGCTGAATCGCCGATGCCTGGCAGGTCCGGCGCGATCACGGTGAATCGCTCCGCCAGCAGCGGGATAATCGGTTTCCACATGCGCGAAGTTTGCGTGTAACCGTGCAGCAGAATGACCGTCGGCCCGTGACCCGCCGTCAGGTAATGCAGTTGCACGCCATCGACCTCAGCCGTGCACGAAACGATATTCTTGTCTGCCGGTTCGCCGTAAAGCGACGTCGAGAACAAGGCGAACACAAAAGACAATCCGACGCGACAAAAGGTAGATAAGCGATTCATAAAAAAACTCCTTGGACGTTGACACCGTCTCGCAACAACGTAGCACATTCAGCCGCCAAGCATTCCACCACGGCTTTTCTCAACCTCTCAACCCCGTGTCGCGCCGAAGTCTGCGAAGGAGGATCAACAAACAACTCTCAACTTTCTGTCACTCTTCCAGTCTTACCGGCCCAAACAATTGCCTACGCCGGGATTTGTGTCGCCGTCGGGCTAGTGATGCGCTTCAAGCTCCGTTAAAACGGGATGTGGATCTTGACGCTAGTCCAGTCCGGTCGCCGCGGCGAGACGGACTCGTACCGTGGCGAGCTCAATCCGGCGGCGCGAACGATACTGTCTCGTTAGCAGCTCGATGATTCGTCCAAAAGTTTGTGCCGTCGAAGGTGAGCGAGCGGCAGGGAAACGGAACACGCGCCAGGTCTTGCACGTCTGGCGTTTCATCCCGCGGATCAAGACGCGCGATGCGCCAATCCTCATTCCCCTGCTCCGTCCCGCGCAAGACGTAGATCGATCCATCGACAAAGACATGGCCACAGATTTCAGCGCCGACATCAATGACGCGCAAAATTTTTCCGCTGGCATCGAGTTTGAGGATGCGATGCTGGTACCATTGACTCAGGTAAAGATGCTCGCCGTCGTAACTGAGGTATGAGCCGGTAAACTCAGGGCAGGCAATTCGCTCCGTGTCCCAGAAGCCAACCTTGGGAACGAACCGGCGAATGTAGCGGTCATCCTCCGGGCCTTCACCGATGGTAAAATGAAGAGTCTCGCCGGTCGCGACCACCGCCCACGGAATGCCGGGCGCTTCTTTCTCTTCCAGCACCGTCCACTTGTTCGGCTCGATCGCATAAATTCGCCGCAGATCGCGCGAGCCCATCCAGAGCGCGTCGCCGTCCCAGGCCAGCGCCTGCGGTGTCCGCGCTGGCGAAGGCAATCGACGTTGCTCGGTGATTATTGGCAGTTTCAAAATTCCATTGGAACGATACCATTCCCGCCGTTCCGGTAAACTTCGGCAGCTGCGGCGTTTCCAGTTCTCACTTCCGCAGACGGCGAACTTTTCAGCCCCGGCAAGGTGCGCGCTTGCCAAAGGAGGTCGGACACAACACTCTCTGCCACCATGCACAACCCTGAGGATCGCAGCTTCATCGGTCATCCGCGCGGTCTCGGCTACATCGCGTTCACCGAAGCGTGGGAACGCTTTTCTTATTATGGGATGCAATCGCTGCTTGTTCTCTACATGGTCAACAGACTGTTGCACCCCGGCCACATCGAAGCCATCGCCGGGTTCGGTCCATTTCGCCATTTGCTCGAAAACATTTATCGCGGTCCGCTCTCGGTCCAGGCGCTGGCCTCCGCCATCTTCGGCCTCTACACTGGTCTCGTTTATCTCACACCGATCGGCGGCGGATTGATCGCCGACCGCGTGCTCGGACGCACGCGCACAATCACAATCGGCGCATTGCTAATGGCGGCCGGCCATTTTCTAATGGCGTTCGATGTGACATTTCTGCTCGCGTTGACGTGTCTCCTCACCGGCGTCGGTTGTTTCAAAGGCAACCTCGCCAGCCAGGTCGGCGCGCTTTACGCCACGACCGACAACAGGCGCGCCGACGCTTTTCAGATTTACTACTTGTTCATCAACGGCGGTGTCATCATCTCCCCGCTGATCGCCGGCACGCTCGGCGAAGTTTACGGCTGGCATTGGGGCTTCGGCGCCGCCGGCGTCGGCATGTTGATCGGCCTGACGATTTATTTGTTCGGTCGGAAATATCTTCCGCCCGATTCCTCCGTCGTGGAAAAGGGAGAAAAACGCGCCGTGAAAACTCGACTAACTCATCGCGAGAAAATGGGAATCATCGCATTGCTCGTGCTCTTGCCCGTGCTGACGATGGCGGTCATCGGCAATCAACAAATCTTCAACGCCTATCTTGTGTGGGCGGAGAAGACCGCGAACCTCGTCTTCTTCGGTCGCAAGATGCCGACAACATGGCTGATCACGCTCGATTCAAT
>QHQE01000134.1 GCA_003219265.1 Verrucomicrobiota bacterium | reverse complement strand
AAGGTATCGATCGATGTTTTGAAAATCTTCAGCGCTGCGCCGCTTATTGCGAGATGTCCGCCAATCTTGCGATCGCGAGCATTCATGGTTCCGTCGATGGCAATCTCTCCCGCGAAGTCGCCAGGGTTGGCGCCAAACAGACTGGCAAAATCACCGAGATTACCGATGGAGGCAGAAATGTCGCCGCGAAAATCCGGCCGGAGCCAATCCGATGAATTGGTCGGAAAGGAGGCCTCGCCGCTCAACGTGAACTGATTTGTATTTTGCTTCACGTAGAGCTGTTGAAGTTCGATTTGTCGATTGTAGAGCGCGGCGCCGAGCATGATCACGTCGGCGGCGCGCTCACGCCAGGTGAGCCCGGTCAACTCCGTCCACAGCCACGCGGTCGCGCGCATCGGGTTGCGCGGGTTGCCCCGAAAAGTGAACTTGCAAGCACGGACCAAGCCGCCCACGCGATCCGTGAATCCAAGCGCTTCCGACGTTTGCGCGAGAGAAATATCGGTTGCCGATCCCACCACGTTCCAATTTGAGTGACGAGAACGCCACTCATTTGAAATGCTCGCGCGAGTTTTTCCGCCGAACACGTCGGCATCGAACTCGAGTCCGACGCGTTGGTTGCCGAGATGCGAGAAGTCTGCGGTGAGCGATTGAACGTCGAGACCACGCGTCAGACTGAGGCCGCCGAGGGTCAAGCGGGTTTCCTGCCAGTTGGTTGCGCCGCGCAGTTGCGAAAAAGTTTGGCGAAACCACGGCGATGCGATTGTGACTTCGTCCGCGCTGAAGCGGCCGGCTTCGATTTGACTGGCGGAAAGTGAGACGCTGCGCAACAAAATCACAGTGGGCCCATCTTCAACGCGCAAATCGAAGGGCCCGAGATTGAGGCTGTCCGGAAGCAATTTTTGCAACGTCGCCCAGCCGCTCTCCATTAGCGTTGTCCCCGTTGCATAGTTGCGGCGCAACTGGGCATCCAATCCCTCAACTGAAAGGGTTCGGATCGCGCGGCCGCCCAGGCGCATTAAAATAGCCTTGAGATTCAAATTCACCGTTGCCTGTGCAGCGCTCACGTCGATATGAAATGCAGCGTCGGGCGCGCTGGTCATGCGGAATCCGCGCACCACCACCGGGCGCAAAAACGGCGCGTCGATCTGGTCGATCTTGACGGTGAGTTTTTGCTCCCGCGCTTTCCACCAAATCCAAAGGCGAAGGCTATGGGAAACAGCAAATGGCGCGAACCAAATCGCGAGGAGGCTCACGAGAAGAATGAGCAGGCTGGCCAGTAAGAGTCGATTCTTCAATGGCATCGATTAAAAGTGACGGGCGATTGGTGCTCACTCGTCGCTCATCGCATATCATTAATCCTTCTTCACCGGGCCTGTGAAAACCAGTCTGAGCGGTTGGGGCGTGTGAATGCGCTCGTTGAGTTGCTGCTGCAACGCGCGTTCGGCTTCCGCCGGCAAATTGCTTTCTGCCGCTTTCTGGCGGGCCAGTTGGGGCAAGATCGACAATTCGCTTTGGAGATCGTTTGCAGAAATCCGATTCCAAAAGCCATTTTCAAACGCGAGGACCTCCACCGCATCCTGCTCAACGCCGAGAAGCTGAGCGTGTGGAAGCTGGACGACGATTTCATTCGGCCGGACATCGACGGCCAAGTCATGGCGCAAATCGAAACCGGCTTTGACCGCGAACGTGCCGTGCAGCTTTACGCGCTTCGAGCTTCCCGCCCAGGTATGCAACAACTCGTGTTCGACTTCCATCCGGCGGGAGAGAATGGCGAGTTCGCTCGTGGGCGTGGTTTGTTCCAGATAAACGCGATTGTTGATCGTGATACGCGGTTGCAAATGCGCGATGTCGATGAAAGCCGCGCGCACGTCCCGGCCCAATTTCTCCAGCCCAGCGGTGCTTTGGGCGGCCGTTCGCGCGGGCCAGCTCTCTACACGCAGGAAAATAATCAGAGTGATTGCCGCGAGGATGAGCACGACCAGCGTTACAGCAATTGGCCAGGCAAATCGGCCGCGCACCGCCGCATTCGAAATTGAATGTTGGACGTTCAGCGTTGGACGTTTCCTCTTTCGCTTCAAAAAAGTACCGCCCCCCACGCCCGATGGGCGTGAAGGGCGGCTGTTCCCCCCAGAACAATCTTGGAAAACTGCGTTGCTAGTAATCGAGCTTACGGGTCGTCGCAACAAAATTTTGCATGAACTTATGCGACGCGGTGCAGGGTTTGCAAAGAAGTTGTCGATCTTTGCTGCTTGCCGCGTTCGCCGCTTAGCGATAGGAAGAGATGAAACGCAACCTAAAGCTTGCGGAAACTCGCTTCGAGCGTTCTAGTTTTGCATGCGTAATCTGGGCGGCGAAACGCCGCGGAGTCTCACCGGTTCATTGCTCGTCGCTCATCCCAATATGCTCGATCCGAATTTTCGGCGCACGGTGCTTTTCATTTCCGCGCACGACCCAAACGACGGCGCGCTGGGTGTAATCATTAATCGCCCGCTCGACAGACAGGTGGCCGATCTGGTGAGCGAGACGGCGCCTGAAGGTCTTGCTGGCGTACCTGTTTTTCTCGGCGGACCAGTCGGGAAAAATCAACTGATGTTTGCGGCGTTCGAATGGCACAAGGGCGAAGGGCTGAAGCTCAATCACAATGTGGGTTTAGAGGAGGCGAGCGAGCGAGCGGGCCAGAATCCTATCTCGATCTGCGCGTTTGTGGGGTACGCGGGCTGGGAGGCGGGACAGCTCGAGGCCGAGATGGAACAAAAAGCGTGGCTGCTGCAAAAGCCCAACCCCTCCGTGCTCAAGCCCGAGCGTTTGCCAAAACTTTGGTTCGACATCATGCGCGGTCTCGGACCTTGGTATAAGCTGCTGGCGGCGGCGCCGGACGATCCGTCACTGAACTGAAGTGATTGGTGAGAAGTGAGATGTGAGAGGTAATTGCGCTTGCTTCCTACCTCTCGCTTGTCACTAATCACTTCTCACTTTCTCTCATGATCATCGGCGTCCCGAAGGAGATTAAAGAGCAGGAACAGCGCGTCGCGTTGCTGCCTTCGGCCGCGAATCAACTCACTCGCCGCGGACATTCCGTGCTCGTGGAAAAAAACGCCGGCCTCGGCTCCGGTTACTCGGACGAGGAATACATTAAGGCCGGCGCGAAGATGGTCGATGCAACAAAGGAGGTTTTTGCGCGCGCCGATCTGATCGTCAAAGTAAAAGAGCCGCTCCCGGCTGAGTTTCCATTTCTGCGCCAGGGCCAGATTCTTTTCACCTATTTGCATCTTGCTGCCAGCAAAGCGCTCACCGAAGCATTGCTGAAATCGCGTGTGACCGGCGTCGCCTACGAGACGATCCAGATCGAGAACCGTTTGCCGCTGCTCGAACCGATGAGCGAGATCGCTGGTCGCATGTCGGTGGTGATGGGCGCGTATTTCCTTGCAAAACACAATGGCGGCAGCGGCGTGCTGCTGGGCGGCGTGCCTGGCGTTCTGCCGGGCCAAGTGGTGGTGCTAGGCGGCGGAACGTCTGGAATTAATGCCGCTCGCATGGCGACCGGTCTGGGCGCGGACGTGACCATTCTCGACGTCGATGTCGAGCGAATGCGATTTCTCGACCTTACGATGGGAAATACGCGCACGCTTTATTCAAACGAAGCGAACCTGCACGAGCTGATGCCTCCTACCGATCTTCTAATCGGCGCTGTGCTCTTACCGGGCGCGAAGGCCCCGAAATTGATCACGCGCGCGATGTTGAAAAAAATGAAACTCGGCAGCGTGCTGGTCGATATTTCCATTGATCAAGGCGGCTGCGCGGAAACTTCGCGACCGACCACACATCTCAATCCAGTTTATGTCGAAGAAGGCGTCACGCACTACTGCGTGGCGAACATGCCGGCAGCTTACGCGCGCACGGCCACGCAGGCGCTCACCAACATTACTTATCGCTATGTTGAGCTGCTGGCCGATCTCGGCCTCGAAGGTGCATGCAAGAAGCAACCGGCACTGATTGGCGGAATCAACACGCGCGACGGAAAATTGACCTGCCGGGCGGTGGCGGAGGCGCACAGCTTAAAATACGAACCGCCGCTCTAGACTGCGGCCATCGCCGGATTGGTTTTGATCGCGAAATCCCAAAGTCAAAAAGCGTCCTTGCCCCGATTCATGATTTAACACAATATGCCCTTTCCAATCACTACTATGAACAAATACATCTGCATCCTGGCAAGCGCCGCGCTGCTCGCGGCCTGTGAGCAAAAAACTGAAACCGTCACGCCGTCTGCGAGTCCCGCAGCCACAGCCTCACCAGAGGCGACGACCAGTCCAGAGGCGACCGCTAGCGCAATCGAGTCGCCGAGTCCAACTCCGTAAATAATTTACGGAGTTCATCCGTCAAACATCCACCTATGAAGAAATACATCTGCATTTTCGCTGGCGCTGCGTTGCTGGCGGCCTGTGAGCAGAAAGAAACTACTGTCACGAATCCGCCCGCTGAAAAGAAAGAGAGCAACACCACGATCGTAAATCCATCTCCCGCGGAGAAGACGGAGAAAACGGAGACGAACGTCAACGTTAATACTTCGCCCTCGCCTTCTCCGTAATTTGGGCAGCGCTTTTTGCGGAAGTCTTCCTACGGCTCTCGACCCGTGGGAAGACTTTTGCTGTGCGCAAAATATTCGACGATCGGCGGCCAAGCTGGATCGGCCGCTCCGTCGGGCGATGTCATTAAATTGCGGCTTCGCCGCCTAATTTTAGCATCGAGCAGGGACTGCTCGATCCACCATCAGCAGTACGATCGACAATCGACATGCCAGCGAGAAGTCTTTCATTCCCGAAAGCCCGGCGGTTGACGCGTGCGTCGGAGTTCGAGCGCGTGAAACAAAACGGCTGTGCCCAACGCGGGAAGTTGCTAATGCTGGGCGTGCTCGCGATGGAAAATGCCGGCCGGTTTCGCGCCGGATTTGTTACGTCACGCAAACTCGGCGGCGCAGTCGCGCGCAATCGGGTGCGGCGTCGCTTGCGCGAGATCGTACGCAAGCATCAGCATGATCTGCGAGAAGATTTTTGGATTGTGCTCATCGCCCGGCCCGATGCCACGCGCGCCAGTTATCGCGCGTTGGAAGATGAATGGTTGCGTCTGGCAAAGCGCGCTTCTATTCTAGCGCCCTGATGCTCCGCTTGCTCCGTATTTTCATTCGCGTTTATCAATGCACGCTCTCGCCGCTCCTCTCTTTGATAGGCGGGCCCGGCTCCGGTTGTCGATTCGAGCCGACCTGTTCGGCATATTTTTTGGAAGCGGTGGAAGCGCATGGCCTGTCTCGCGGAAGCTGGTTGGGATTGAAGCGACTGGCGCGTTGCCAGCCCTGGGGCAGTTGCGGGCGCGATCCGGTTCCGCCGCGGAAGCGCGACGCTGAATCTCACTCGAGCGGGCATTGCGTTTGTGAATAGCCGCCCCGGCGCCAATTATGGATCGAACCGCATGGATTGCCGTTGCGCTTTGCGTGATCGGACTCGTCCTGTGGGAGGTCTATCTGGCAAAGCAGACGCAGCGGAAGGCTGCGCCTGCAAACGCTCCAGCGCAATTTTCTCCAACTCCAGCGGCCGCCGCTAACGCGTCCGCCTCTCCGCTCGCGACAGCCGCTCCGAGCATCGCACCGAAAGTCGCGGAACCAATCCCGAGCTTCCCCGAGCAAGTTGAAACGCTGCGCAATTCAGACGTTGAACTACGCCTAACGAATCGCGGCGGCGGAATCAAAGAGGCCGTCTTGCTCAATCATGTCGCGGAAAAAGGCGAGCGCGTTGTCTTGAATTCGGCCGAGTGCGCGCCGATCGGCGCGATCACTGAGCAGCCTTCGGCGCCCGCGCTTCCCGAATTCATTGCGTCGCATGAGTCGAATGCCACAGTGCAGTTCGAGCGCACCACGCCCGAGCAAGTTACGATTCGGAAGAAGTTTTTCTTCCCGAAGTCCGCGGAAACAAAAGACAACTTCGTCGCCGAGATGGATGTCGATCTTCAGAATGGTGGCCCAAATCCCTACGTGAACAATGGTTATTTTGTTGCGCTTGGCTCCGCCGCTCCGATTCACCCGAAGGATTATCCTTCTTATACTCGACTGGTTTGGTGCATCGATGGAAAGGCGAAAGGGATCGACGTCGGATGGTTCGGGGGCGGCGGCGGAATTTTCGGCTTGGGTCAGCGTGCGGCGCAACCTTTTTACCAGGGAAATGTCCCGGGTGCGGAATGGATTGCGGTGAGTAATCAATTTTTCACGACCCTGCTCGCCCCTCTCACCGCCAAGGCGACCAGCGCGTGGGGCCGCCGTTTCGACATCGCGCGCTGGCCGGAACAAAAGGTCTTCGGGCTCGAAGGCGCGCTGGGCATGCCCGGCTTTCAATTACAGCCCGGACAAACTTACCGCGCGCGCTTTGAGCTCTACACCGGGCCGAAGCTCTATCATCGCCTGGCGCAACTCGAGCACAATGAAGCCGAGATCATGGACTTCGGGATGTTCAAGCTGGTCTGTCAGTTTCTCTTGAACTTCATGAACTCGTTGCACGGTGTGCTGGGAAATTATGCCGCCGCCATTCTTGCTCTCACCACCATCATCAAGCTCGTGCTCTGGCCGATTCAAAATAAAGCCAACCGTTCCATGCGGCAGATGTCCGCGCTTTCGCCGAAAATGCAGGAGCTGCGCGACAAATACAAAGATGACCCGACGCGGATGAACCAGGAGGTGATGAAGCTTTACAAGGAGTACGGCATCAATCCCGTTGGTGGCTGTTTGCCGATGGTGATTCAAATCCCGATATTTTTCGGTCTCTTCAAAATGCTCGGCCAAGCCGTGGAATTGCGAAACGCAAAATTCCTCTGGGTGCGCGATCTTTCGCAACCAGACACAGTCGCGCATCTGCCCTTGCTCGGCTGGCCGGTCAACATCATCCCGCTTTGCATGGCCGCGACGCAAATCTGGCTCATGCAGATGACGCCCAAGACCGGCGACGCCACCCAACGCCGGGTCATGATGTTCACGCCCCTCATCTTCTTATTTATCTGCTACAATTTTGCGGCTGCTCTGGCATTGTATTACACGACCCAGAACCTTTTCAGCATCTTGCAATTTTATCAGAACAAAAACCAACCGATGCCTACGCTCGAAAAAGTTGCGCCCGCCGCAAAACGGGCGCGCAAAAACCGATGATGACTCCGAAGGAATTGCTCGACACCATGCTCGGCTATCTCGGTTTCGTCGTGCAAATCGAGGAAACCCGGAGTGAAGGCGGCAGCTTGACCCTGCAAATTTACACCGAAGAAAGCCGGCGTTTGATCGGACGCGACGGCGAAACGCTCGAAGCCATCCAGTTTCTCCTGAATCGGCTGTTGCAGACCAAAGACAAGGAGGCTGCAAAGGTAATCGTCGATTGCGAGCTCTACCGCTCCATGCGCGAAGACCGCATCGTCCAGCGCGTCCGCGAACTGGCGGAACGCGTTCGCATCACTGGCCGCTCACTCCAGCTCGAGCCGATGAACTCCTACGAACGGCGCGTCGTGCACAACGCGTTTAAAGACGATCCGGACGTCGCGACCTGGAGCCCGTCCGATTCCGCGCGCATCAAGCAGATCACATTGCTGAAGCGCCAACCGAAAAAAGAAACCGCACAGAAGGAGTAGTTGTGAGCTGTAGCCACGGCGCTCCGTCGCCGTGTTTTTCAATTGTTACGGCGCGCCTCGACAGAGTGAGGCGGCTACAGCTTATTCGGGTCGAAACCGCGCAGCTTCTTTTTGCTCGCCCGCGCGCACTTCGGGCCGCCAACGAAACTTTTGCAATATTGGATTCGGTTTGTTTTCGACCGCATCGGCAACGAGTTCGCCCAACACCGGCGCGAATTTGAATCCGTGGCCGCAGTCGCCGGTCGCGATGACTAACCCCGGTCTTTCCGGATCGGGCGCGATCCAAAAATGTCCGTCGTGTGTGTCGCAGTACATGCAGATGCGTGTGTGAACAATTGGCACGTCTGCCAGCGCGGGAATCGCTCCCGACAAAAATTCGCGCAGATCCTTTTCTTCTGCGGGCGTCACTGTTCGGTCAGGAGAGTCGGGCGACATCTCCCGGCCGGGACCGTGGTTCGCGATTTTGACGACGCCTTGATTCAGCGGGAAACCGTAATAACCTGTCGTTGAAATGTCGGCCCCGAAAAAGGGAAAACGTTCGGGCGAAAAAAGTTCGGGGTTGCGCGGCTTGAGATGAAATACGGGATGGCCGGTCGCTCGAAGGAATTTTTTCGTAAACGGCAACAGATACGGAGTCCAGGCCCCAACCGCGATAACGACCGCGTCTCCACTAATCCGATCTCGATCTTCGAGGACAACGCCTTTAACACGATCGTTACCTTCATCAAGCGCGGCGAGCTTGACGCCTTGACGTAATTCAACGCCGCGCGATTTCGCGCGCTCGGCAAGCATGGCAACGACACGCCCGCTTTCAACGTAGCCGGCGTCCGGATCAAGGAAGCCGTCTTGAAACCGTTCCGCATTAAAGGCGGGAAAACGTTCGCGCAGCTTCGCCGAATCGATGCGCTCGAACTTGTGTCCGCGCTTTTCCAACACCTTGCAGCTCTCATATTCAAAGCCACCGGGTTCCATTAGTTGCCGTCGCAGGAACAAAACGCCCGTCTCGTGATACAATTGGACTCCCAGTTCCTGGTTCCATTTCCGCCAGATCGGGATCGAGCGTTCGGCCAGCACTGTATATTCTTCATCCGCGCCGTAAGCCGCACGAATCGCCTTGCTGATATCGGTGGACGCAGCCAGCGGATGAGGCAGTGGCCCCGGATCAATCAGAAATACTTTGTGACCGCGATTTTTTAACTCAATCGCGGAAGTAACGCCGTTAATGCCTGCACCAACTATGATTACTTTGAGCATCATTGTGAATTGGAAGGATAGCGCGTTTGTAGCCACGGCGCTCTGTCGCCGTGAATGGATTTGGGCGCAGACGCCTCGACAGAGCGAGGAGACTACAAATCGTTGAACTCGAAAATAATCTTGCCGCTGCGTTTGCCTTGCGCAGCGTGCGCGACTGCGGCGTTTACTTCGCTGAGTGGATAAACTTTCTCCACTTTTGCTTTCAACAATCCGCGTTTCGCCATTTTAAAGAGCTGCCGAAACGCTTCCATGCGTTCCTGCATCGTGGCGTTGTCGTACCATTTATTGATCCAGATGCCGCGGAAGCGCAGATCTTTGAAAATAAGCAGGCCATTCGGAATTTTCAGCGGCTGCAAGCTCATTGCGCCGAAAGTTACCATTGTCGATCCGGGGGCGAGGCAATTTGCGAGACGCAGGGCGCTCTCGCCGCCCACCGCATTCAGACCCAAACGAATCGGCGCGCCGCTTGTCGCATTTTTCACTTCGTCGCGAAGAGCCTCGCTATCGACAAGCACGACATCGCCGCCGTCCGCGCGCAATTCAGCGATCAACTCCGCGCGACGAACAACGTTTAGAGTTTTGTAACCGAGATCGTGCGCGATCTGAATCACCGCGCGGCCAGCGGCGGAGTTCGCCGCGTTCTGAATCAACCAATCACCGCGCTTCAACTCGACATAATCGTGCAACAATCGCCATGCAGTCATCGGATTGATTTTCAACATCGCCGCTTGCGCCGGCTCAATTTCCGGCGGCACAGCAACAAGCTCGTCCGCTTTTACCGAGACCGCCTCGCGCCATGTGCCGATGTTGTGCGGCAAAATCACCAGCGCACCAATCGCGACGTTCGTGACTTCGGGGCCAAGATCGACAATTACTCCCGCGCCCTCAAATCCCGGAGTCGCGGGAAGAGCCGGCTGCACCGGATATTTTCCTTCGATTGCATTCAAGTCCGCAGGATTAATCGGCGCAGCGTGCATTTGCACGACCGCTTCACCCGGCCGTGCTTTCGGCCACGGCTGGGTCTCAATGCGCAAGACGTCCGCCGGATTTCCGTGCGTTTCGTAAACGGCTGCGATTATATTTTTGGTCATGTCGCCGGCGCAGCAGCCTACATCGAACGTTACCGCCAGCAATCTGCAAGCTGGCGCCCGCCTCGCTCTCATCGGCATGATCGTCAATGTCGCGTTCGCGATTATCAAAATCATCGCCGGCGTTTTTGGAAATGCTTATGCGCTCATCGCGGACGGAATTGAATCTTCTCTCGATGTTGCCGGCTCGATTGTGATCTGGGGCGGATTACGCTTTGCGGCGCGACCTCCGGACGCCACGCATCCTTACGGTCACGGCAAAGCGGAACCGCTCGCCGCGATTTTTGTCGCGCTCGGTGTTCTCGCCGCCGCGGTTCTGCTCGCGGTGCAGAGCACTCGGACAATTTTTCTGCCGCATCGCGCGCCCGCCCCCTTCACTTTGGCGGTGCTTCTCACGGTCGTCGCCGTAAAGGAAACTCTCTTCCGTTACGTCGTCCGCTTTGGCCGTTCCATCGAAAGCATCGCCGTTGAAGCCGACGCATGGCGTCATCGTGCCGATGTGCTCACGTCCCTGGCTGCGTTTATTGGAATTTCGATTGCTTTGATCGGCGGCGAAAAATGGCGAAGCGCGGATAACTGGGCTGCGATTTTTGTTTGCCTCATCATCGCCACCATCGGCGTGCGTCTGCTCGGGCCTGCGCTGCACGATATTCTTGACACCGCGCCGCGCGGCGAAATTATCGATCTTGTCCGCAAGGCGGCTGCCTCTGTTCCGCGGGTGATCGAGATCGACAAATGTCTCGTGCGAAAAATGGGTTTGAACTTTTATGTCGATCTCCACGTAAAAGTAGACGGCAGTATTTCCGTGCGCGAAGGCCATCACATCGCGCATCAAGTGAAAACCGCCGTTCAACAAACCGACCCGCGCATTGCCGATGTGCTTGTTCACATCGAGCCCGCGCGGCCTGCTCGTTAGCCGCGCAATTCTTGCAGAAGCGCGACAATTGCGTCGGTCAACGCCTGGCGGGCCTGCCTGATCCGGCTCGTGAAGCGAACAAAACGCCAGACATTGCTAGGATGTTTCAGAAGATATAATGAAAGCTTTGCGATATCAGTTCGCTGTCGTTCGAGGTCGAATAAAAGATGCGGTGGAGCGGGGAACGGTTCGTCCGAACTGTCGCTGATCGCGCGCAAAGAAAGCATTCGAATACCGCGCGCGATGCATGCTCGCGCGATTGTTTCGGTTTCCATGTCTGTCGCGAGCGCACCCTGTGCGCGCGCGATCTCATTTCGTTGCGCAGTTGAATCGACGATCGTTGTCGATGTAAAAAGTTTGGCCGTACGCACGTTTCGGGCGGCGAGAAGGCGCTGTGCGGCGGAAAGTAATTGTCCGTCCGAGAAATTTTCCGCGAGAAACAAATCACCGACTCTCAGGTCTTCGCCTACGCCGCCGGCGAAGCCACTGCTGATCCAAATATCCGGATGTTCAACGCGCAGAAAATTATCGATGTTTGCCTGACAAGCTTTTCGGCCAACCCCCGTGTGAAAGATCGCGATTGGTCGCTGGTTGATCTCTCCGTAAATGATCTCAGTGTCGCCGCTCACTGCGCGTCGCTGGTCTCGCATAAGAGCAACGAATCCAGAACTCTCCACCGGCAAAGCGAACGTGATCGCAATCATCGCATCATCTGGTCTTACAATCCGCGATCAGTTTTGCGGTAGCGGGGACTCGACGATTTGCACGGCAAAACTCTTCTTCTCGGCGCCTGGCGCGGCCGTTTCGTTAGGCGAAGGCAAAGGCGAGGCTGAGCTCGGAGCGCCGCCGGTGATTGTCGAAATCGCCGCCCGAAATTCCACCTCGCGATTCGCGGGAAGATCGATAAGGAGGCCGAGACGATGTTGCTCCGGAATTCCTTTCGTGGCGGAACCGCCAAGCTGCTGAGCGATCGACGCGACTTCGTTCGCAACCGCATCCAATCGCCCGGGTGCTGCCGCTATTGTGATCTCGCTCACGCCGAGCGGTGCGGGCGTGAGCGCCGCCGCCGCTGCCTGTTCGAGAGATTTCGCCAGTTGCTGGCGCATTTGCGCTTCGAGCAATTCGCGATTCGGATTTTTCGTTTCGTGTCTTGCGATCAACCATAGACCGACTCCCACGTTTGCGGCCATGAGAATGATAAACGCCACGCCGACGCGGCGCGCCATTTTTCGGCCGCGTTCCGAAACATCCACCTGGGCTGGCAGCAAAACCTCGCGCGAATCGCCGCGCATACTCGCATGAATTTGTCGCGCTACCGCGAGCTCGCGTTGCAATTGCTGGTCCGAAGTTAGTCGCTGCTCCAGCTCCGCGCGTTCCCTCGTGGAGAGCTTGCCGTCGAGATAATCGAAGAGCTTGTCCGGGCTCATACTTTTCTCGAAAAGCGTCACGCGAGACGCCGTCACACGCAATCGTTAAGTGCTGCTTCTGAGTTGGGCCTTGGATTGTTGAGCGTTGCACCTTCGGCGCTCATAGAGCGCCGCTACAGTTGCATTATTTGCGCTTTCCTCTCGTGGAAATAGAGTACCGCCCTCGTGGGCGAAGATGGCGAGGCAGAAATTCCTCCGTACAGAGGATGGAAGCGCCGTGCCTGGATTGCATTGGCGATCTTTGGCGCGCTCGTGCTGATCTTTCATCGGCCGTTGCTGCAGGGCCTCGTGCGGCAGATTGCGTTGCATTACGCAGCCAAAGAAAATCTGAAAATGGATTTCCGTTTGGAGGGTAATGTTTTTACCGGTCTGACCGTACGGAACTTTCACGCGGTCGCGATTGGTCCCTCGGACGTCGAATCGATCGACGCCGATTTCGCGCACGGGGATTACAATTTGTGGCGCTTTCTTCGGCACGGCCCGACCGATGCCTTCCGAAATATCGAGGTGCGTTGTGCGCGCTTTGTTTTGAATCCGGCGGGAACGCCGCTCAAAGTGCGTCCTCCGAAAGTCGACGAGAGAATCAGGCTACCGGGAATCATTCCAGCGGAACGGCTGCGGTTGTCCGATGTCGATCTTGTCGTGCGCAATCAGCCGCACGATTTCGTCATGCAACATGTCGATCTTGACTTGAATCCGCGCACGCCGGGCGAATTGCGCATCGAGAAATTGCAACTCCCAACGGCGCCAGCCTGGTCGAAAATTTCTGCGCCGGTTTCTTACGTAAACAGCAATCTGATGGTACGCGATCTCGTCCTCAATAATGAGGAGCGCATTCACTCCCTAAGGGTGGATGCTTCGCGAATCAGGTCGGGAACGTTAACGATCGAGGTCGAGTCGGAGATGGGTTCCGGAAAACTATCGGGGTCACTCCTTTTGCGCGAAACGCGCACTTCGCTAAACACAGATACTCATTTGGTTGTTGAGAATGTGAAAGTCGAGGCGCTCAACAAATATCTCGGTTTATCGGAAGCAATTAGGCGTGGCGACATCGAGCGACTTACGATCGATGGAACGGGCGTGCTCAACACACCGCGCACGTGGAATGGAACTGCCTCCGCGCATATCAATAACTTCCGCGAGCAAGGGATCTTTTTCGATCGCGTCGATTTTCAAGTGATTGCGCGTGACGGAATCGCGACGCTGCCGGTCGCTGATTTGGTGCACGCGCAAAACAAATTCCATTTGCGCGGATCGGCCGAGTTGCCGCCGGACATCCGACAATTCGGCCGCAGCGCCGCGACGCTCGAGCTAACAGGTAAGGCTGTCGATTTGCACGCGATGACGGCAGGAAGTGTCGAACCGTTGACTGGTTCTGCGCAGATTAACGGCAAGATCGAGATCAAGAATGGGAAGTTTGATGCCAACTTCATGGCGTCGGGGGGTTCGATCGGATTTGAGAACGGCGCGATCGACAAGCTCAGCGTTAATCTTAGAGCATCTAAGATAGTGCCGCCGTCTAATATTAGAAAATCCTGGTTCGCCGATCTTCGCTCAGCCGTGGACCTGGAGATAACTAATGTGCGTTATCGGGATTATGCGATTGATTCAGTCGAAGGAGCGCTCCGCGGCGCCGACGACGTGGTCAAGCTGGAACGCCTCAATCTAAGGCGGAACCAAAACGACCTCAGTGTTCGAGGCCGATATCGGTTGCCGGAAGAGTTGCGCATGGCCGCGTCACAATCAGCGCAGTTGGACCTTTCGCTAAACGCGATCGAGCTCGGCGATTATTGGGCGTCCGATTCGCCGGATAAGATCACTGGGACATTGCACGTCGCAGCGCAGATTGAGCGGAAGCAGGGAGTCAGTAACGGCCAAATCACAATCTTTGGATCGAATCTTAAGATGCGAGATTTGCTCTTCAAGCAACTGAGCTCGCAATGCTCGATCTCGAGCAATGTGATTTACGTGAATGATTTCACCGCGAGTTTGAATGAACGCGATTTTATTGGCGCGAATGGACTCGTCGATCTTCGTGCGCCGCATCGCTACCGCGGAAAGCTGTCGGCGAGTGTTTCGGACTTATCGACGCTCGAACCGTTGCTCACTGCTTATGGAAACGAGCGCAAATTGGCGGGATCGTTCTTTATCAATTGGGACGGCCGCGGCGAAGCAGCGACGACGTTCAAACATTCCGGGAGCCTGAAGCTTGCCCTCGAGAAAGGCCGCTACGGCGATTTGCAATCGTTGCAGGCGAAGGCGGAAGCCGCCTATTCGCCGGCTGGTTTGAATGTTCCGATTCTCTTTCTCGGCAGCAACAAGATGGATTTCCAAGCGATCGTTCGGGCAAGCGGGGCAACGCTTGAGCTTACAAAGATCCAGCTTGATCAGGGCACAGCCAAATATGCTTCGGGCTATGTCTCAGTCCCGTTTATTTGGAAGAACCTTGGGACGCGTGCGCCAGTATCTCCGTCCGATGGAAAGGTGACGGCGACCTTTCAATCGGAGCACATCGACATCAAAAGACTTTTCGAGGATGTGGGCGTAAAACCGGCGGCCTCGGGGACAATCAACGTGAAGTTCGACGCGCAAGGAACCCTGGCGGATTTGAACGCGCGGCTGGACGTGCAGATGCGCGATGTCCGGAGCGAGCAACTACCCAAGTTGGACCCGGCGACATTCGATCTCACTGCGCAGGCGCAACACAACCAACTGAACGTTTCAGGCAAGCTGCAACAGACCAAAATTCAACCGATGGAACTGACAGCGAACCTACCGTTCAACGCGGCAAAGATTCTGCGCGAACGGAAGCTGGATGAGGCCACGCCACTTAGCGCAAAAGTCCGGTTGCCGCGAAGTTCCGTCAATTTCCTGCGACAATTTGTACCCGCAATTCAGGAACTCGATGGCGACGTGGCGCTGGATGTAGATCTGGGCGGGACGATCGGGCACCCCATTTTCACCGGCGCCGGCGACATGACTGTGAACCTCGCCCGGTTTAGCGATCCGACGCTGCCCGCGCTGACAAATTTCAAGGGCCGGCTCAACTTTGCGCGTAACGCGCTGACCTTGGAGCGGTTCGGCGGCGAACTTGCCGGCGGCCCGTTTTCGCTGACTGGCCGCATCACATTTCCGAAACTGACCGCCGCGAATCTGGATCTGCAATTGAAAGCCGAAAGCGCACTGGTCGCGCGCAACGACACATTGACCGCGCGAGCGGACGCGAACATCAAAGTCGTCGGACCGATCGGCAGCGCAACTGTCACAGGCAATGTCGCGCTGACCAACAGTCAGTTCCTCAAGAATATCGATTTGATCCCAATCGGTCTGCCTGGCCGGCCGGCGCCGCAGCCGCCGTCGTCGCGTCCGGATTTTTCCTTCCCGCAACCGCCGATCCGCGATTGGAAATTTGATGTCGCGATTAAGACGAAGGACGCGGTGCTCATTCGCGGCAACCTGGCCAACGGCGGGGCCGTGAGCGATCTGAAATTGAGCGGCACGGGACTGCATCCAGGATTGCAAGGCTTGGTTCGACTCAACGATGTGGAAGCGACCCTTCCGTTCAGTCGTCTCGAAATCGCCTCCGGTTTTCTTTATTTTGATCCAAGCGATTCAATGAATCCGAAGATTGATTTGCACGGCACTTCGTTGCTCCGCGATTACACGATTCATGTTTATGTTTACGGCACCTTGCTGGCGCCGGAAGCGGTGTTCTCAAGCGAGCCGCCGCTTCCCCAGGAAGAAGTCATCTCGCTGCTCGCAACTGGAGTGACGCGAGAAGAACTCACTGCCAGTAACAACGTGCTGGCCGGGCGGGCCGCGTCGTTGCTGGTGCAACAGCTCTACCGGAAAATTTTCAAGAAAGGTCAGCCGACGAAAGGCGAATCGGTCTTCAATCGCCTGGACGTGGACATTGGCATGGTCGATCCACGCACCGGCCAACAAAAAGCCACAGCGCGTTTCAAGATCAACCAGCAATTCGTTCTGGTCGGCGACCTCGGCGTCGGCGGAGATTTTCGCGGTATGGTAAGATATCTCATCCGCTTCCGCTGAAATGCGACGCACCATTGGTCTTATTCTGTGCAACGTATTGGCGGGGACCGCGCTGCTCGCGCAAAACGCCGTCGATCTGCCGCAACAGGAAGAAAAAGACAAAGCAAAACGGGCGGTCGCGAAGCAGCAGGAAAAGCGGGCGCAGCGCGCGAGCGTGATCGAATTTCGCGGCCAGCACGCGTTTGATGAAAAGGAATTGCGATCGCAATTAAAGGAGCAGATCACAACGATCGATGATTTCGGACTAACCGCAGCGCGCGGGGATGATCTCGCTTTTTTTCTTGCGGTTTTTTACCGGAAACATGGTTACGCGAAAGTGGACGTGCGTTATGTGATCGAATCGAGTGATCGCCTACGTCTGGAAATCAACGAAGGCCCGCTCATGACTCTGGGTAATGTGATCTTTGATGGCAACACAAGAGAACCAGCGGAGAAGCTCTTCGAGTACGCGGTAGGGCCGACACGCGAGCGCTATTCGAAATTGCAAAAAAATCTCCCCTTCGTCGGTGCCGACGTTCAAGAAGGCGCCGATCTCGTCCATCGCTTTTATATCGCGGAGGGATTCCTCGATGCCGTGGTCGATCCTCCGCGCTACACCTATCGCGAGCAAAGCAACCAGGTGGACGCGATCATCCCGATTCACGAGGGAAAGCAATATTTTTTCGGCGACGTCTCATTTAGCGGGCGGGCCATTTACGACGCGGAAACATTGCGCGGGCAAATGCTCGATCTCTTGCAGCAACCGTACACCGATGCGCGTGTCGCCGATATCCCGCGACGTTTGCAGACCTACTTTAAGACGCGCGGTTACTATGATGTGAAAGTCGAAGCGACCGGCGCGCCGGAGGAGGCCGTGAATGGTCGCGTGCCGGTGGAGATCGCGATTGCGGCCGGACCGCTTTACCATTTTGACGGCGTGACGGTGAGTGGGCTCGATCGTCTGCGCCCCGGTTATGTCACCAAGCGATTCAGCAAGCTGAGCGGCCAAACTTATAGTCCAGACGTTCTCGACGAGAGATTCCGCACGCTCATGGGGACAGGTCTCTTCAACGTCCTGCAAATTAAACCGGTGCCGGTCGATGGAAATCTGTTACGCCTCGACATCTCGGCGGAAGAAGCCAAGAGCAAGGAGTTCGGTTTAGCCATCGGCTACGGGTCATACGAGGGCGGGATTTTCGGCGTGCTATTTCGCGATCGCGATCTCTTCGGTTACGGTCGTCCCCTCACGACCTCGATTGAAGTGTCGCAGCGAGGCTACAAAGGCGAAATCGCCTACGAAGACCCGTTCTTTTTCGACACCGATTTTGCTTTCAAAGCGCGGCTGGCGGCTTTGACTTTCGATTTCGACGGCTATTCCAAGTTCGAGCTGGGCGGCCGCCTCGAGTTGACGCGCAAGATTACAAAACAGGACGAGGCTGGCGTGATCTTCGCCGTTCGACATGTCGAAATAACCAGCGCCGCCATCAAACCGATTTTCCTGGGTGAGACGTCATATTTCGTGAATACGCTGGGCTTCACGAACACGTTTGATCTGCGCGAGAGTCCACTCGTGTCCCCTCGGGGGCTCGTCATCAATAACACCCTGGACTTGGCGTTGAACGCATTCGGGAGCGACATCGAATTCGTCCGCGGCACGGTCCGGGTCGGCTACTATATTCCTTTTGGACCAAAGCCGCTGGCTCCCGGTGTGGTGGAAGATAATACGGGCAGCGGATTGCAGCGCTGGTTCCGGCAGTCCTCCCTCGCGTTCGGCGCGCGCGCCGGCATCATTCATTCGCTCACCACCAGCGGAGCAGACGAGGCAACGGCGATCCCGATCGACGAACGCTTTTTCAATGGCGGCGGTAATACTGTGCGAAGTTTCGGCGAACGCGACCTCGGCCCACACGATCGCAAAGGTCATCCGATCGGCGGCGAATTTTTTACGATCTTTAACATCGAGTACACCGTTCCGATTTTCGGTGAATTGGAGGGCGCGCTATTTACCGATGCCGGTAATCTTTTGCCGACTGCGGAGGAACCCGGCCTCGACGACATGCGTTACGCGCTCGGCGTCGGCTTGCGCTATAAGTTGCCCATCGGACCGGTTCGTCTGGATTATGGAGTTAATCCTAATCCGCAGAATGGCGAAGATTTCGGCGCGTTCCATTTCAGTTTTGGCTTTGCTTTCTGATTACCAGGTAGGGATGCACCTCCGGGGCGTCCGTCGATTCCTTTTCGGAGAGAAAAGTCGGACGGCTCGGAGAGCCATCCCTGCCTGAGAAGCGGTGACATGAAACCTTGCACTTACATTTTTCCGATTCGTCGGAGTGTTTCCTCTGAAACCGAAGCCAAGGACTTCCACACCGCTTGTCGATCTTAGAAGATGGCGACGACTTCTCGCTTAAGAAATGAAAGATGGACAATCAAATTTGCACACTGGCCTGACTGAGCTCGGCGACGTTTCGCCAACGGTTTTTCGCGAACAACTTCATCAGCTCGCCGATTGGATTGCGGATTATCGGGAAACAATCGGTGAGCGTCCGGTCGGCCCAAACGCAAAGCCGGGCGCGATCCTCGCCGCATTGCCGGCGGAACCTCCTGAGGAGGGCGAATCATTCGAGAAAATTCTGACCGACATCGATCGGGTGATCGTTCCCGGACTCGTGCATTGGGGACATCCACTCTTCATGGGTTACTTCGGCTGGACGACAACGGCGCCTGGAATCCTCGGCGAAATCATCACCGCGCCGCTGAACGTGAACGCGATGACTTGGCGCACGTCACCGGCCGCGACCGAGCTGGAAACGCTCGTGATCGATTGGCTCCGCCAATGGCTGCATTTGCCGGAGGAATTTGACGGCGTCGTTTACGACACGGCCTCGGTAGGAATCATGCACGCGCTCGCGGTCGCGCGCGAGCAAGCCGCGCCCTCCACGCGCAAGCTCGGACTCGCGGGTCGCGCCGATGTCCCGCGATTTCGCATTTACACATCTGATCAAGCGCACAGCTCCGTGGAAAAAGCAGCGATTGCGCTCGGGCTGGGCGAGGAAAACGTGCGGCGCGTGCCGAGTGACGCCGAATTTCGGATGGAAGTGACGAGATTGCGTGAAATGATCGCGCATGATCTTCGGGAAAAATTCAAGCCGCTTGCTGTCGTTGCCACAGTCGGCACAACATCGACCGCAAGCGTCGATCCAATCGCTGAGGTCGTGCGGATCTGCCGCGAACAGAAAATGTGGCTACACATCGATGGCGCTTACGGGGCCGGACTCGCCCTTTTGCCCGAATGCAAATGGGTGACGGCGGGTTGGAGCGAAGCGGATTCGATCGTGGCCAATCCGCACAAAATGCTTTTTGTGCCGCTCGATTTCAGCGTGCTTTACGTGCGCGATCTCGAACGACTCCGCCGCGTCTTCACGCTCGTCCCCGAGTATCTGCGCGGGGACACGGTGGAAGCGGAGAAAAATTATATGGATTACGGAATCCAACTTGGCAGAAGATTTCGTGCATTAAAAGCCTGGATGGTTTTTCGCACATTTGGCCGCGCGGGAATGGCCGCGCGCATTCGCGATCATCTCCGGCTGGCTAATCTGCTCGCAGACTGGGTCAAGATCGACAACCGCTTCGAGTTGGCCGCGCCGGTGGTGATGCCGGTTGTTTGTTTTCGCTTCGTCGCCACCGACAAAAAGAACTCCGAAAGCGTTCACGAGTCGAAGATCGACATGATAAACAGCGAGATCGTGGAGCGAATCAACGCGAGTGGCCGTGCTTATCTTACGCAAACAAAGTTGCACGGTCGCACGGTCCTGCGGATCGGTTTTGGAAATGTGCTCACGACCGAGCAGCATTTGCGTAAGGTGTGGGGATTAATCCAGCTCACCGCAGGCGAGATTGCAGGCAGAGCCGATTGGCCGCAATCGCCATCCAAATGATCAAACTTTGAGCTACGTTTCAGCTTTACTACGTAGTGTCGATGCTGAGCTCTAGCCCCTTTTTTATAGCGGTTATCGAACATCATTTCTGGCAGCGCGCTGTCCGCAGATGGCACCGGTGAAAAAATGCGAATACACCTCGCGAATACGATCGACGTCTGGCGTGACTTCGGCACACTCGAAACCGGCGCGCGTAAATGCGCGGCGCCACTGATCCGCGGTGAGGAAGCCCGGATTCGGACGAATTTCGGGATCCGTATTCACGTCGGTAAAGCTGTCTAAGATCTGAAAGATCAGCTCGGCGTAGATCGGCTGATTGACATAGGGCCGCACGCACTCGCCAATCACCAACCAACCATCGGCCGCCAGCGCGTCACGCGCTTGGCTTAAGCTAAATAACAACTCCTTAGCGACATGCAGGACGTTAACGCCGTATACCAGGTCGAACTCACCCCGAGCTACGCCTTGAGTGTCCCATAGCAAATTAATGTCAAGCGCCCCCCATTCCAGCGGCAGATCGCGATAGCGCTTTAATAATTCACGCTGACCGCGCCGCCGGAAAAAGGCGTTCGGTTCTGTAATCAGGTACCGTTCTATGCGCGGCAGAAGCCCACGTTCATCAAAGCAGCGCAGTAGGATTTCACCAGCGCTGCCGGCGCCGGCGCCGAGTTCCAAAATCCGCAGCTTGGGTCGAGTGGTCAGGCGGTCGGCGGCGAGCGCCGCACCCACCCAATTATTCACTGTGTAAGTTAAGTTATCATTGTGAAAATAATTCAGCCACAGCGATATAGTTTGCGCTCCGAACAGGCCCTGCTCGCCCGTCTGTTCGCCGCGTGCGACCGGCTGATAGAGGCTTGCTGCCTGGTCTAATAAATCCAACGTCGGTGCATTGCCGCAGTCAATATCAAGCCCGAAAGCGCGCAGGCGGGCGAGTTCAGGTCGCCACGGCGGATGGCGCAGGCGATAGGAGCGGGTGTTATGGTCCGTTCGCGCCTCGATGCAACCCGTCTCGATCAGCCGCTCTAAAAGCCAACCCAAGGCGGAACTGAAACGCGGCTGAAACGAAAGCGCCTGACAAAGTTTTCTCGCCGATCGCCACTGGCCGAGTTGATCAATAACATCCAATCGGCCGATCAAATCGATCGCCAGATCGATACTATAGCGCTCTATTAGTTCGATGCTTTGATACAAGCGTTCGCTGAACAGCGATGGCGGGTAACCTTTAAGCCAATTTGCCAGGCGTGGATCGGGTGGTTGAAGGTTAAAGACGGGCGCTTTGAATAATGCCGCGTCTGTCATATCAGATTTTGTCGCAACGGATCTCAAGGCGACCTTCAACTACCATGCGGCCTTCGACGCGGCAGCAAAAATCCACCTCCGTCTTCGCACCCTTCGCCGTAAGACAAATGGTAAACGGTTGCTCAGGCTTTAATGGCAGGACAAACTTGACTGCACGTACGCCGGTAAGCTGACAATCTTTGCGCCATTCGGCCAAAGCGGCGGCGACTTCATCGAGGATCACTACGCCTGGCACAATAGGCGTGCCCGGGAAATGCCCGGCCAGGCTGGGATGATCGGCGCGAATCGCGCGGGAAATTTCAAAGCTCATCTGTCGCACTCCCGTGACAATCATTCGTTTAAAGCGATCACGTACGTAGCATGAGGGTAATGCGTCCGTCGGCCAAAAGAGCATCGCCGACTGAGACATGGCATTCGTAAATCGCATTGCCGCCGTCGCCGAACAAGCGTTGCCCGCGAACCTCGATCGGCGAATCGATGTCATCCAGGCGCATCACCTGCAAATGCGCATCCCGCAGCGCGGCCAGATAATACGGCGGCGCGGCCACACCCGCTGATCGCGCTCGCAATCCGCCGTGGACGGCAGCCGCCTGCGCACCATATTCGAAAGCATGTAACGCTGATAGCCGTCCGTCACGGCGCAGTGGATTGGCCGGATCGCGATGCGTCTCACTCGTACACACAATCGATTCGTCGTCCCACTCGAGCACGCTATCCAACAGACACATAAGACCGGCATGCGGGATGAGCGTGCGGATTTCCGCTTTGGCTATAGGCATATTCGGTTCGCGGCTCTTACATTTTTCAACCGAGCGGCCGCGTTAATCCCAAAATGGATAGAAGTTGAACCAGTTGTAAGGCGCAAGCCGCGTGTAATGTTCCAGACGATCGACGTAGCGTTGCATCCAATGCTGGATGTCCTGCGCCCGCCGGTCGCGATTCAGGATTACTTCCTCAGCCAATCGCTCGAAGTAAATTTCGTAGTGGTTGCCCCCGCGGTAAAGGCCGAAAAACAGAATGACAGGGCAATGCATAACGGCAGCAAGTAGGATCGGGCCGGCCGGGAATGTAGCCGGCGCACCTAAGAACTGACATTGCGTGGTTTTTCCATCGCTTGAGACGCGGTCGCCTAACGTGCCAATCAGAAAACCTGCATCCAAGCCCTCTTTAACTCTAAGCGAGGCATCCGCTCGATCCGAAACGATTACTGTGTTGGCGATCTCCGGGTTAAGCGCATCAAGAAAGCGGGTGATGTTCTCGTTGTGCGTGGTATCCATCAGCACCTTGAGTGGAAAATCCTGCTGCGTCACGCCCAGGGTGCGCAGCACCTCGAAACTACCCAAGTGAGAGCCCAGAACGATGCAGCCCTTCCCGCTTTCGACCTGGCGGTGCAGGATTTCTTTGTGATGAAGCGTTACGTCAAAGCGCTGGAACTCGCCTCTGAGCAGATACACTCGATCTAATATTGTGGCGGCGAAGGAGTGAAAGTGGCGGAAAACATGCCACCAATGGGCCGGATGGCCGTGCACCCGCTTTAAGTACTCACGCGATATTCGCCGGGCAGCATGTGCGCTGATCAGGAAATAAAGCGTGATCGGATACAGCAGGAGCCTCGCCGCCCAGCGCCCGATGCCTACGGCGATCCCATGGATCAGCCGCAGCATGACCGGCGTGCCGCGCTCCGGCAATTCCGCCCAACGGCGCGCTTGCAAGGCTCTGTTTAACATGATTGTGACGCCTTTTTCTTCGACGGCTCAACAAGCGGCGTGTACCAAAGCCTCACGGCGGCGCGGCGAAAGCGTGTGTGGTTGACGTCTCCAATCATACCGA
>QHQE01000015.1 GCA_003219265.1 Verrucomicrobiota bacterium | reverse complement strand
TTGGTGCGCGGGCGCATTTCAATTACGCCACCGCTCTGCAAGAAGCTGGCCGGCTCGATGAAGCGGCCGAGGAATTTTCCACCGCGCTACGTTTTAATCCCGGTTCCGCAAAGGCGCATGTCAATCTGGCGGCGGTCCTGATTGGCAAAGAAAAATTGGAAGAGGCGCGGACCCATTTTGAAGACGCGTTGCGGATCGACCCTAACAACGCCGAGTTCCACTCCGGTTATGCCTATCTTCTGGAGCGACTGGGCCGCCCTGACGAAGCGGCGGCGGAATGCGAAGCTGCCGTCCGGGTAGAACCAAAGTCCGCGCTCGCCTGGCATAGCTATGGCGCCTTCCTGGAAAAACAGGGGAAGCTCGAGGAGGCAATTGCGCAGTATCGGCACGCTGTGCAGGTTGATCCTCGTTTGGTCGATGCTCATATCGATCTCGCGAGTGCGCTTTTCGTAAAGGGCGACTTGCCGGAAGCAAAGGCGCATTATCTGGAGGCGTCTCGGCTCGAACCAAAGCTCGCCCAACCTCATAACTACCTGGGGAAAGTTTTCATGCGCGAAGGCAACGCTTCCCAGGCGATCGTGCAATTCGAAGAAGCGTTACGTCTTCATCCCGACTTTCCAGAGGCCGAGGAAAACTTGCGCATCGCAAAGGCAAGCGACCCTCAGTTTCTTTTGCAATCGCCCAAGTAGAATCTTTGATTGCCCGCGCTCTGCATCTCAATCTGGATGACGCGTGGCGGGATCAGCCGTTTGGCCTGCCCGTTGTTGATGCGCGCGAGTGGGGGCCGCAACTTCGCTTCTCCGCGCCGCCGCGCTTGATCGACCAGTTCTACCGCGAATTTCAATCGCGGCTCGCGCCCTTTTTGCTTTACGGCTCGGGCGACTTTCACCATCTGAGCGCGCTCTGGATCCGCCGTGTCGCGCAACCGCTCATTGTTGTTTCGTTCGACAATCATCCCGATTGGGATATTCGCCCGCCGAAGTGGTGCTGCGGCGGCTGGATCAATCGTGCGCTCGAGCTCCCGCATGTGCAGTGCGTCAGCGTTTGGGGCTGCGGCAATTTTGAGTGCTGGTGGCCACGACAACTTTTTGGAAATCGCCGCGCGGAACGCGCCGGCCGCCTGGAAGTTCATCCCTGGGCCGATCAGCGGCCGATGAAAGATCGACAGCGGCGCGGAGCGATTTTGCGCGAGAATTGGCGGGAACATTTTGAAGGATTCGTTAGAAATCTCGATAGAGCGAACGTTTACGTTACGGTTGATCTCGATTGTCTTGCCGCGGGAGAGACAGTAACAAACTGGGAGAGCGGCCGGTTTACGGTTGTCGATCTTGAGTGGGCGTTAACCAAGCTGCGGGAATCGTGCCGGATCGTTGCGGGCGATATTTGCGGCGCATTTTCCCGGCCGGTTTACGCGCGTTGGAAACAACGCTTCGCGTCCGAAATGGACCATCCGAAACTTCCACGACCCGATCCAGAGGAAACGCAAGAGATCAACCACTCGACGTTGCAAAAGCTTTGGCCGCTTTTAACTGAGTGAAACGAGCACGATGCCGGCAGTGATCAAGAGCGCCCCGGTGGTCAGTTGCAAGGTCAACTTTTCCTTGAGCATGACGGCAGCCATCACGCTAATGATGATGACACTCAGGCCTTGAAACGGGTAAAGATAACTGAGATCGAAGCGTTGCAGCAGACCGAGCGTTAGAAAAAACGAGATCGTCATCAAAAAAATGCCGCAACCCAAAAGCGCGATGAACTTCGACTGGCGAAGGCCATGCGCAACAGTGGATTCCATGGCCCGTTTCAAAATGAGCTGACCGCCAACGAATGTGAGGAGAGCGAGAACAATTAGAACGAGCGATAACAATGTCATAACCGTTCCTCCAGCCGCGCGACCGGTTTTGCTGTCACGGCCAGACCTATGACTACCAGTGCGATGCCGCACCAACGTCGCGTAGAGATTGCTTCGCCTAAAAAAAACCAGCAGCCCAGCGGCACTAGAATATCGACCACTCGCGAGAGCGGAAAGGCGATGGTGAGCGGAATATATCTAAGAACATAAAGCCAGCTGATGAAGCTGATGATTACAAAAATAATTCCCAACCAGACGAGCGGCGAGGCAAGCCCGGTAACTCCGGTCCAGGACCAAGCCTGCGCGAGATTTGCCGTATCCGATGCGCCGCGCTTGAGCAGCAGCTCCGAGACGAACACACACAAAACGCTGAGCGCTAATTGCAACCACGGGTTGGCAAATCCGGAAGGTCGGTCGCGCATCTTGTAGCGTTACCAACGATGCGACCGCCGGGAAAGGATTAAGAGCCTGTTGACCCTCATCCTAGCCTTCTCCACGAAGGCGAAGGGACTGCAGCGCAGATTTCTCAAGAGCCAGCGGTGGATCGGCCGCTCCGCGGGCGATGCCAAATATGAATGCGGCTTCGCCGGCTAATTTTAGCATCGAGCTGGTCACCGGACGAGTCCATTCGACTGGCGGACAAGGGACTGCTCGATCTATCTTGAGGCCAGAGAACTAACGTCATCGTAGCTTTTGGACGAGCCTTAAAGTTGATCGGCGTTTGGAAAACGCCGCAGCACCGGATCATGACGCGTCGGCTCAAGATATTTGACGGCGCGCCGGAAGATCAAGTTAAAGGCAGGAGCGGTGTGCATGACGTAAAGATCGAGCGGCACCAAATCACAGCCGAGGTGCAACTTCGGATCGTAATTCAACGGGCCGCTGCAATAAGACTCTAGTCCTTGCGCCATCGCCCATTTAATGATGTCGCGCAGGGTGTAGAAATACAGATGTAGATCGAGCGCGACATTGTAATCTAATCCGAGGCATTCGTCGTAAATCGTACCGTCGTGCACCATGCAACAGCTAAACGCGACGATGCGGCCAAGTTGTCGCCAAATAAAAAACCGGGCCCGCTCCGGCATTCGTTGGCCGAGACTGCAAAAATAATCTTTCGTCAGCGTCTCGAATTTGAAGCGCGAGCGCTCATGCACCTGAAGATAGAGCGGATAGATTTCATCGACATAGGGCGTGATGTCGCTCACCACCTCCATGTCGATCGCCGGCGCTCGTTCGGCTTTTCGGAATTTCCGGCGCAGATTTTTTCGCGTCATGTAGCCAAGCGTGGCGAGGTAATCGTCGAAGCTGGCGTGCTTCAGTGAGAGGCGCGTCATCGGCATGCTCGGCACGCGCGTGTATCCGTCGGAAGAAAAAGCGCTTAGCGTCGCACGATAGTTCGCCGGAAAATCTTTTAGCACCACCAGGGAAGCTTTGTTTTGCCGCGCGTATTTTTTCAGGCTGGCGAACAAAGCGCCTGCCACCCACCGCTCATCTTCGGAGCGACAGGCGCCAAGATGGCCTTCGCCAGCCGCGCAGCCAACCATCAGCACGCGCATGGTCAGGAAACGCGGAAAGTGCCGTCGCACCGCCTCGACCGCCGAGCGGAACTTGCCCGGCACGCCTTCGACGAGATTTTGCCTGACGAAAAAGAGCGGCTGAATGGCGCGAACGTTTCCCGAGCCATCTTCGAGAAGCAGATACCGATGCTCGAAATCCCCATCGAGCGTTTGCTCGAGAATCTCGTAATACCGGTGGTCCTTACACCTGTTTTGAAAAGCGCGCTTCCAGGCATCGCAATTTTGTAGGGCGGTGCGCGTCACGATTTTTGCGATGCCCTGCGGAAGAGGAATGGTGCTGCCGGCGGGAGAAATCATGTCGTCCGTTGCCCTGCATCTCGATCTGGCGCTGCGACATTCTCCGCTTTCAGAACGCCGCTGCGAATGTGCAGATCGCGCTGCGGATAGGGAATTCGGATTCCCGCGGCACGCAGATGTTTGTCGATCAGGAAATTCAAGTCGCTTTTGAACCGGCGCGGCCGGTAGCTCATCTCGCGGCTCCAGACGACCAGCTCAAAATCAATCGAGCTTTCGCCGAATTTCTCGAGATAGACATTTGGCGCCGGCTCGCTCAGCGTGGCTGGATGTTCGCGGGCTGCCGTGATGAGGGCCTCGCACACTTTGTTTACGTCGCTGCCGTAGGCCACGCCCACTGGCACGCGGAAGCGCACGCGTGGATCGCCATAAGTCCAGTTCGTCACCGGCGAGTCGATGAATTTCGTGTTCGGCACGATCATCGCGATGTTATCGTTGGTCAGAATGACGGTGCTGCGCGCGCGAATTTGCTGCACCTGACCGGCGATGCCCGCGACTTCAATGCGATCGCCGATCGTGATCGGTCTCTCCGCCAAAATCACGAGGCCACTGATGAAATTGCTCGTGATATTTTGCAGGCCGAACCCGACACCCACGCCTACTGCTCCGGCAAAAACCGCCAGCGCGCCGAGATGGATGCCGGTGTTCTCCAGGACAATAATAATGCCGACGATCAACACGATGTTGCTGACGATTTGCGAAATCGCGTACTGCAACGCGCGATCGAGCCCGCTCTTGGTGAGCAACCGGTCAAACAGAAAACGCTTCGTGCGCGAGGAAATCCAGAAGACCGCGATCAGCAGCGCGATGAGCAGGAAAATTTGGAACAAGCTGAGCGTGACGCCGGGCAAAGGCGCATTCCACGAGAGCGGGATGCCCGCGGCGTTGATCGCGCTAACCGTGAAAAAGACCAGCGCGCAAACGCTTAAGATTGTGGTGACGATGGCGATGAAGTTGCTGTCGATCTTAAACCGGCTGAAAAAACGCCGGACGACATCGCTTTGCAGGGCACGCGCGGTCAACAAACCTGCCGCGAAAAGTGCGGCGAAGGCAACCACGCCCAGAAACGAGATATCCTGCCCAGCCGCATGGAAGAGCGGTCGCTCGAGCAACGTAAAATTCATCGCTTCTAGTCTGGGCGAGTTGCGTTCGTTCGCAACTCGCTAAACGAACCCAGCCCCAGTTTTTCTCGCGAGCTTTAAATCGGCTCGACTTCTTTCAGAAAAACTGGGGCTGGGTTTTCCGTTAGCGCAGACCGCGCGGTTAAATCAACCGCCCTGTTGCTTTGATCGTTCCTCGATGTATTTGATGACGTCGCCGACCGTCTGCAGTTTTTCGGCATCTTCATCCGGAACCTCGACGGAAAATTCCTCTTCAAAAGCCATCACCAATTCCACGATGTCGAGTGAATCAGCGCCCAAGTCTTCGATGAAAGACGCGGTGGGCGTGACCTGTTCGGGATTGACCCCAAGTTGCTCGACGATAATGTCCTTGACCTTCTCTTCGATTGATTTCTCGGCCATAAAATTTTCAGTTTGTTGCCGGGAAAGGCTAAGCCAGTCCTAGCAGAATCTGCAAGTAAATGAATTAGACAGCTTGTCAATCAATTTCGGGTCACGACCCGAAACGATCGACATCGTGGCGGCGAGTTTACTTCGGACAGGCTTGGCGTAGAAGAGAACGGTGCCTGCTTCTTCCATTGAACCGGTCGATTTGCTCGATCTCAAACTGCTGCCCGCGTGGGTCAATGAACAGAAGAACTACGCGCATTACAAGGGAGACGAGGGCGGACCGGTTGAGCGGGCTTCAATTCATCCACGGCGCGGAAAAGATCGACCATCACGCAAAGCGAAGCCGCCGCACGCATTCAAGAAAACGGGCGAGGGCGGTCGACGATTGCCCGCGCGCCGCGTGCAAGATCGACAGGGAAAAGATCGACATAAACCTTTCGACGTCGCGTCACAAGTTGCGATTCACTTCTTGCCGCGTGGCCCGGCGGTTGAAAATGTTGCCGCGCAGATTAAATCGGGCTCGGTCGCATATTCACTTTTCGCTCTGGCCCGGCTTTTCCTCGAAAAGCCGGAGCGCTACGACGTCGGTTTGACCACAAAACCGGACGCGCCTCTTTATCAACTTGGAGAGAGCGGAGCCATTTCGGCGGATCGACAATTTCTCGAAAACAATGCTTTTCGCTTCGCAAAAGAAGATTTTTACAAGATCGACATCACTCAGTCCGATCCGATCAAAGGAAATTTTTCGAACGTCGCACGGTGCAACTTGAGCAGCACGCTGCTTGGTCCGACCAATCATCACGATTATCAAAGGCGATTGCGCAATTTGTACGAACAGCGCTTCAGCCGCCGGATGAGTTTCGCCGATTACCAGCGGCAGATCGAGATCGTGAACGATCCGGCCGCGGTCGAACAATGGAAAGAAGAGGCGCGTAAGGTCACGACATTTACGACCCTGCGTGAAGAAACGCCGGCGACATTTGCGTCCGCGGCGGAAGCAGAACGGCATTTCCGGCAAAATTATCTCCCCGGTTTGATTCGGAGCGCCCAGGAAATCGCAATCGACGGCGTGCTAAGCCGGTGTCTGCCGGATCGCGCGCTTCACCGCGCGATCGAAGATGGCTGGACGCTCGAAACGCGCTCGCCTTCAAAGATGATGCAAGAGCTGACGGGAAAATTCCGCGAAGCTGGATTGAATATCTTTCGGCATCGCCGCGGAATGCTCTTCGTCTCGCCGATCCGCGCGCGTGCTTTGGTTCAAGAGAGCGCGGCGGTCTCCTCAGCGGTCAGCGCGATTCTCGAAACATTGCGCGCCACGCCGGGCATCAATCGGAAAGAACTTGCTGAAAAGTTGATTGTCGATCTTCCCGGCGAAGAACTGGAGCGTGCGAAGTTGGCGCTTGCGTCCGATTTGCATTGGCTGGTCGGCGAAGGGTATGTGATCGAGTTTAATGACGGCTCTCTCGATTTGCCGCGCACGAAGGCGAAGGCGAAGCCAGCGGCAGAGGCGGTCGCCGCGGCCACCGCAGGCGACGGACCGATCGCGACCGCAACGGATGAAAAGGAATCAGTTGGTTTGACGGAGTCTCGCATTACCGAAGAAGCGGAAATCGGCGGCGGGTAGCGCACGCGTCTCGCGTGTCTGGTTTCGGCGTCGCGCCGAAACGAACTTTCCTTAAAATGAGATTTTCAGTGCCGGCATAGCGCAAGAAAAGTTCGCAATCGCGAGGACGCGCTGGCCAACACGTGAGACGCGTGCGCTACCCAATCAAAATCTGCACGGCGGTGACGCGTTAAATCACACCGGCTTTTTTC
>QHQE01000133.1 GCA_003219265.1 Verrucomicrobiota bacterium | reverse complement strand
ATAGCCTGGTGGTGACCTTCTCCGGTAATGTCACCGTGACCGGCATGCCGCAGTCTCAAGTAGTGACGGGCACCGGCTGCGTTGGCAGTGGCGGGACCTGCGACCCGAACGGAACAGTGAGCGTCAGCGGGAGCATCGTAACAGTACCGCTGACCAACATTGCCGATGTGCAGGTGATCAACGTCCAGATCAACGGAGTGAATGGCGCGAGCAATGAGCCGGCTGTCAATGTGAACATTCCGATGGGCTTTTTGACTGGTGACGTGAACGGAAACCGCGTGGTCAATTCCACCGATGTCGCCCTGACCAAATCGCAGGTAGGCCATGCGGTCGGTGCCGGGAACTTCCGCGAAGACGTGAACGCCAATGGCACGATCACTGCGACGGATGTCACGATAGTCAAATCCGACGTAGGCCATGCGCTGTCGAACGCGTGTCAGCTCCACGTGCTGATCGCCTATGCTGATATTGGCGGGCCGCCGACCACGCTGCACGACCAGATAGCGGCCGAGACTGGCGTGGTTGCAGTGGACTACTTCGATGCATTCAACGGCACGCCCACCCTAGCCCAGCTACAACAGTACCAGATCGTGTTTGCGTTCTCGAACAACGGCTGGAACAATGCCACAGCGATGGGTGACGTGCTGGCAGACTACGAAGATGGGGGAGGAATAGTGGCAGTGAGCACCTTCGCCTGGGACAACCGGGGCCCGTGGCTCCTAGCTGGCAGATGGATAACCGGCGGCTATGGCTCGTATAACTCCACGTCACAAACCAACTTCACCAGCAACACGGCTAACATTACTATGCCGTCGCATCCGCTTATGGCGGGCGTGACTAACCTGACCGCCTTGTACCGGAACGGGGTGACCCTCGTATCGGGAGCGACGTCAGTCGCGGATTGGACCGACGGTCCGCCAGCAGTGGCGTTCAAGGCCAACAGCGGGCATACCGCGGTGAGTATAAACGCCTACTTGGGCAGCAACCCCATGAACTTCTCAGGGCAATGGGGCAAATTGATAGTGAACGAAGGGCGCTGGCTGTTGAATTGTAGCGGCGACATGAGCACGTCGGACAAATAACTTAAGCACGTAGAGTGTGTTGCGGGTTGAGCTTCTTGCTCAACCCGCAATGCCTCCAGCGTTCAACGCCATTGCTCGTTAGCGAGCAAGCACTCGCAGGTTTGATTTTGAGCGCGATAATTACTGCAGGGCTCTTATACCACGGCCGCGCAATACCACAGGGGTACGCTAACACGGTTCCGTAAATAGTATGCATGCAGAGGAGACCTGTAGGTTCGCCACCGTGAATCTGTCCCTTATGGCGGACTGGCAGCCTGCGCTTTGAGCTACTGTTGGTTGATTGTCAGTTTTTGCGGTAAAGGCAAAATGAAAGGCTCAACCAAATCAGGAAAATGGATGAGTCCTTGGAGATATAAGAAGACGCACCGAAATCATGTCTCCCGCGGCTGCGGGATGCTCTTTAAAGCTGACGCAATGCTGGGCGCACTTCGTGTGACCTTTCTCGCCTCTCCCCTTGGCCAAAGGGGAGAGGACTAAGGTGAGGGGTTCGAGCCCCACAACTGTCGGTTGCCCTTAAGAAACCCTCACCCGCCCCTCTCCCTTAAGGGCTCTTATACCACGGCCGCGCAATACCACAGGGGTACGCTAACACGGTTCCGTAAATAGTATGCATGCAGAGGAGACCTGTAGGTTCGCCACCGTGAATCTGTCCCTTATGGCGGACTGGCAGCCTGCGCTTTGAGCTACTGTTGGTTGATTGTCAGTTTTTGCGGTAAAGGCAAAATGAAAGGCTCAACCAAATCGGGAAAATGGATGAGTCCTTGGAGATATAAGAAGACGCACCGAAATCATGTCTCCCGCGGCTGCGGGATGCTCTTTAAAGCTGACGCAATGCTGGGCGCACTTCGTGTGACCTTTCTCGCCTCTCCCCTTGGCCAAAGGGGAGAGGACTAAGGTGAGGGGTTCGAGCCCCGGTAGCTTCGACCACTTGCTTGATGTCGCCGGTTTCGACGCGCGAGGTGTAGTACGCTGGGCCGTCGCTTCTTCCTAATCTCACTGCTGCCAATAGCCCTGCTGCAATGAGAACCAGGAGGATGATCCATCTCCGTTTCCATGGGATCTTCAATGCTCGTCGTGCTTCTGCGACGAACTTTTCTCGCAGAGGTCTGTGCATCTGAGGCTCAGAATCTAATGCAAAATTCTCTTAGTGCATCGGAAGTCAGCGGATCACCGCGCAGTCCAACTTGCTGACTTCATATGACATATAGTTTTTCAAGCGTTTTGTTCGGCTTTTCTGATGTTATCCGCGGTCTGAAATCGGGCCGTACACCGCCCGTTTGTGCACCTTCTCATCCGCTCCCACCGGGTGCTTTCTGAGCCGAAACCGGCCGCTCCTTCGTCGCAACCACATAAACTAGATCGCCACCAGGAGTCCGGACCCGTGCGCGATGTCCCTTCACCACTTCCACCATCCAGAGCACCGACATTTCGCCCGGCTCCAGGTTGCCAAACTCGGCAGTGCACAAAACGCGATCACCTCCGCGGTTTTTGTGCTCGACAGGTAAATCGCGTTTCTGGCAAAATCCTCACCTTGTGACGAGCAGAATTCGCAGCGTGGCGGCCGCGCTCGTTTTTCTCGGCTGCCTTGTCACTCTTACGTCGGCTTTTAATCTGCCGAACAGATCTCCGCATGTCTCGTCGCGGTTGGCTTTCCTCAGCATGGCCCCGAAGCCCGCGCAGCATCGCACGATGCTGACTCTCGCCGACCGTGTCGCTTATCAGCGAGCGATTGAGGAAGTTTACTGGCGTCATCGCATCTGGCCGAAAGAGCGCCCCGATCCCAAGCCCTCGCTCGATGCTGTGATGACTCGGGCGCAGCTGGAGAGAAAAGTCGCAGACTATCTGCGCGACTCCCAGGCGCTGGAGGATTATTGGCAACGGCCGATTACGGCAGAGCAATTGCAAGCTGAAATGGAGCGCATGGCGCAGCAGACCAAACAGCCTGAGGTGTTGCGCCAACTCTTTGCCGCGCTCGGCAACGATCCGTTTATAATCGCGGAGTGTCTGGCCAGGCCAGTACTAGCGGAGCGTGTAATCGCAGAGTTGTACGCTCACGGCCGCAGATTTCATAGCGATCCCAAACGGGGCACCGAGTCTGGAGCGGAAACGCAAGCAACGGTAACAATGGCGGCAGTCAGCGCAAGCTACGCCCTTCCTTTGATATTGAATTCCTCGGGTGGCTGCATCGACGACACCTGGACTCCAACGACACTCACCAACGCCCCCGCTGGTCGATACGATCACACGGCAGTGTGGACTGGGAGCGAAATGATCATCTGGGGCGGATTGGGTAGCAGCAGCTTTTTTAACACCGGCGGGAGATACAACCCGAGCACTGACAGTTGGACTGCCACCAGCACGACCAATGCACCCGTTGCCCGAGGGCGTCACACAGCGGTATGGACCGGCACCGAAATGATCGTCTGGGGCGGATTTTCCTCTGGCGCCACCTTTTTGAACACCGGCGGGAGATATAGTCCCACTACTGACAGCTGGACCGCCACCACCATCACGAACGCGCCAACTGCACGACGCACTCACACAGCAGTGTGGACCGGCACCGAAATGATTGTTTGGGGCGGTTCCCCGACGATCAGCACCTATTTGAACACCGGCGGGCGATATAATCCCAGCACTGACAGCTGGGTAGCCACCAGCACCACGAACGCTCCAACTGCCCGAAGATATCACACGGCAGTGTGGACCGGCAGCGAAATGATCGTTTGGGGCGGCTACTTCCAAGATTCCATGAATCATTACTGGAATACCGGTGGGCGATACGATCCCGTTAGTGATAATTGGACTCCCACCAGCACCACCAACGCACCCGATGGCCGAGCTATTCACACGGCGATCTGGACCGGCAGCCAAATGGTCGTCTGGGGCGGAACTTTTTTTGATGGCATCATTGAAGATTTGAACACTGGTGGAATATACACCCCCGGCACAGATAGTTGGACAGCGACTAGTACCACCAACGTGCCTGGGGGACGATACCGTCACACGGCAGTGTGGATCGGCAGCGAAATGATCGTCTGGGGCGGAACGCTAGATGATGCCACTTTTTTGAACACCGGTGGCAGATACAGTCTCAGCACCAATACGTGGACAGCCACCAGCAGCAACAATGCCCCCTCTGCCAGAGAGGATCACAGAGCTGTCTGGACTGGCAGCCAAATGATCGTCTGGGGCGGATATGACGGCGGCTACGTGAACACCGGCGGCAGATACTGCGCACAATCGCAAGCCCCTATGGCACAAAGTGCGTTCTCACGAAAGACCCATGGCGCAGCGGGCACGTTCGATATCGAGATGCCGCTGACCGGGCCGAGCGGAGTTGAAGACCGCAGCGGCGGCCTTCTCCGGTAATGTCACCGTGACCGGCATGCCGCAGTCTCAAGTAGTGACGGGCACCGGCTGCGTTGGCAGTGGCGGGACCTGCGACCCGAACGGAACAGTGAGCGTCAGCGGGAGCATCGTAACAGTACCGCTGACCAACATTGCCGATCAGCAGGTGATCAACGTCCAGATCAACGGAGTGAATGGCGCGAGCGATGAGCCGGCTGTCAATGTGAACATTCCGATGGGCTTTTTGACTGGTGACGTGAATGGCAGTCGCCTCGTCAATTCCACCGATGTCGCCCAGACCAAATCGCAGGTAGGCCAGAACGTTGGTTCCGGGAATTTCCGCGAAGACGTGAACGCCAGTGGCGCGATCACTGCCACGGATGTATCGATCGTCAAATCCGACGTAGGTCACGCGCTGCCGCCTTAATAGCTGAGCGGTGCGGAGAAGTTCGCGCGCGTAGAGCGTTGCGGGTTGAGCGACAAAGCTCAACCCGCAACAGCTCTACTACTGGTTAGGTTCGCACAGATTCCCATTGCCTTAATCCGCGCGGTTTGATTTTCCACAGCTCTGTTGAAAAGCTCGCTGGAGAGCGGAGCACGGCCATCCTGGCCGTGGGGCAGGCGGGCATCCTGCCCGCCGTTGCGCACGAAACGACCGGCAGGATGCCTGTCAGCCCCACAGGCTCGAAGCCTGTGCCCCGGCCTGCTCATCGGCTTTCGACAGACCTACGTGCTTGTAGAAGACTTGACTTGACGCAGGATTAAATTCAGGCGCTTTGCACGAGCCGGCGAATCAAATCCTCAATTGTCACAATGCCGCTGAGATTACTTTGTCGATCCAAAACAGCGGCCAGACCAAGCCGCGCGGCGCGGAGTCGTTGCACGATTCGGGAGGCGGACTCTTCCTCATTCGCGGTCACGATCCGTCGCATCTGGTCGCCCAACGATCGCGGCTGATTCGCCTCCAGCAAAATATCGAGCGCGTTGACCAGCCCGAGCGCTTTTCCTTCGCGCGTGATTACTGGCAGGCGCTCGATGCCCGCTGCGTCGCTGAGCTGGAGTGCATCCGCGACCGGCGTGTCCGGCTGTACGGCGACGACTTTGGCCAACGGCACCATCACATCCCGCACTCTCACGCTCCGGAAATCGAAGACGTTATGGATCATCGCGCGCTCCGTCGCAGTGAGAGAACCTTCGCGCTCGCTTTGGGTGGTGATTTGCTTGAGCTCCTCGCGCGCGGCGAAAAGTCGTCCGTGCCCGGCGACCCGGCGAGGAAGAATGAGGCGGCCGAGCTGCTCGCCCAACTCCAGCACCGGCCAGAGAATGATCGAAACAACTTCAAGCAAGCCAGCCAGAGCAACTAACGCTCGAAACGGAAACCGGCGAAAAAGTGATTTCGGAAAAACGGCCAGCACAAAAAGATAAATCGGAAACGCAATGAGCAACGCCGCAAAAAATCCCGCAGAACCAAGTGTCCAAACCAGCCGCCGCGTGAGCAGAAGCAGCGCAAGAATGTCTGCCAAATTGGTGACGAGCAGCACGGTGACGAGCAGCCGCTCCGGCCTCTTTAGCAACCGGTTGAGCCGGACCGCCGCCGGTCTGTTCTGTTTGACGTGATGGCGCAATCGGACGGGATCGATCGACAGAAGGCCCGCCTCGATTCCGGCGAAAACGAAGGAGACAATCCAGCAGCAAAGAATGACTGCTATGTCCATCATCGTCCGATTACGCCGTTACCGCTGGTTTCATCGGCATCCGCCAGGCAGGTTGTTTTCTCCAGCAGCAGTTCCTCGATCCGTTTGCGCCCCGCTCGCCTCACGGTGATGGCCAGCCGCGGAATTTCGAGCTGTGTGCCGGTAGGCGGCAGATAGCCCAGTCGATTGAAAACAAACCCGCCGATCGTATCGATTCCTTCCGCTTGCAATTCGAAGCCCAGGTGCTCGCTTAAATCGTCGAGCCGCGCGTTTCCGCTCACCAAGAATTTCCCTTTTTCTAGCGGCTCGATGTAAAGACTGGCCTCACCCAGCGGGACGGCGTCGCTCAGAATCTCTTCCACAATATCGGACATGGTGATGATGCCTTCGGTGCCGCCGAACTCATCCACGACGATGGCGAGGCCTTGGGCATGAGTTAGGAACAGCTTGAGCAAGTCGATCGCGCGCATGGTCTCCGGCACGAAGGAGGGAGCGATCAACATCTCGGTGTAATGTTCCGCCGGGTTGAGCAGAAACATTTTCACATCGATGATCCCGGCAATTTGATCGGGCGTCTCCGCATAAACCGGCACGCGGCGGTGGCGCTTTTCTTTCAAGCGCGCGATCGCCTCTTCATTCGTCAAATCGTCCGGCAGCGCGAAAGTGTCCACCCGCGGCGTCATGCAATCTTTCGCGGTTTTGTCGCCCAGCTTGATGATCTCCTGGATCATCTCGCCTTCCGCCTCCTGCAGCGTACCTTCCTCTTCGCCGATTTCTACCAGCGTCTCCAATTCCTCATCGCTCAAACGCGTACGCGTGCGCAAATGCAATGGCGTCAGAAGATCGACAACGAATGTGCTGATGTTTTCCAGAGCGCGACCGGCGCGATCGAGCAGCGGCATCGACGCTTTCAATGTGAAAGCGCCGATTGTGGAGAGCCGATAGGGAGCTGAAAGCGCGACCAACTTCGGGATTAAATCGCAAAGCAACACGACGAGCGCGAAGATCGCGATCGCGGCCAGCCACTGCGGAACGCGCGCAGCCAACGGTCCTTCCCACAACAAGAAAAGGCAGAGCACGACCAATGGCACTTTGACTAGGCCGTCGCCCAAGAGAAGCACATTCAGGACACGACGCGGATTTTCCCGGAACGCCTGAAAGAATTTAGTGAGCGACGGATGATGCTCTTCCAAACGGCGCAACTGATGCGACTTGAGCGAAAAGAGCGCGGTCTCCAGTCCGGAGAAAAGGCCGGAGCAGAAAATTAAGACTGCGATGGCCACGAGAAGAATGGCGAGCCCAGCCAGCGTCATTCTTCGCTGCGGCCACCCCGAATGCTTTCGGGGCTGCCCTCCGGAAAAGTGAAGCGTGCGCGTTTGCCCATCATCGGAGCCGCGCTCAAGTTAAGCCCTCCATGAACAAAGGCGAGAGGATTTCGCGCTTCGTGCGCGAGCTCGGACAGGAAGATGTCGATCTAAAAACGCTGCCGCTGGACAAGCATCCATTTTATCGCGCCTTTTTCCGCTGCTGGAACGAACGGCGTTACTACGAAGCGCACGACGTTCTCGAACAGCTTTGGCTCAAAACCAGTTCGCGTGATGCAAATTACTTCAAAGGGCTGATTCAGGCCGCCGGCGCCTTCGTTCATCTGCAAAAGCATTTCGAGCAACCATTGCATGCGAAACATAGCCGGCGTTTGCAACCAGCCGTGCGTCTTTTTCAACTCGCCGAAAAAAATCTCGCGCCTTACGTACCTGTTTGCCACGCACTCGATGTGGTTGCCTTGCTCGGGCTTTTACGAACCGAGCGCGAGAAAATTGTGCAGTCGGATTTTCGAATGAATCCGTGGTCGCCGCAGCACGCGCCGAAGCTCAAATTGTTACCTGGTAAGAATTAATTTCGTGCCGGCGATGATAAGAACTGTCGCCAGCAATAGCGAAATCGTGCGCACCGGAAAGCGTCGGCTGCCGAGATGCGAGCCGAACACACCTCCGGTCACCGCGGCGGCGGCGAGAAAAACGCCTAAAGACGGAATGGAATGTTTCGCCGTAAAGTAACCGACCAGTCCCGCAATTGAGTTCACCAGAATAAACAATGCCGAAACCGCAGCGGCCTGGCGGATGTGCGCCCATCGACAAAACAGCAAAAGCGGCGTGAGAAAGATTCCACCGCCAGTGCCGGTGAGGCCCGACAGAAATCCGAGGCCCGCTCCAACGCCGATCGCCACTGGACGAGAAGGAGGCGCAATGTTTGGCGGGTCGCTGTGGCGAGAAATCAAGCGCACCGCCGAGAAAACCAGCACCAATCCAATCAGGATTCTCCAGACCGAAGCAGACGGTTGCAAGTGACCGCCGAAATACGCGGCTGGAATTGAGAGCAGCGCAAAAGGCCAAAATAATCTCCAGCTGAAATGTCCCGCCCGCCAAAACTGAAACGAGCCGATGCATGCCACGAGGATGTTGAGCACGAGCGCAGTCGGCCGAATGATGGCGGGCGCAAGTCCCCACAAGGTCATCACCGCGATGTAACCCGACGCGCCGGCGTGACCCACCGATGAATAGAGGAACGCAATCAGGCCAATGGCGAAAAAGAGCAAAGTGAGATGCGTGTTATCCATCATGTCGATCAAGTTTTTGTCACATCGAGCGAAGTCCCAGTCCGGCGCGGGCCGAGCCATCGGTGAATGACGAAATCCGAATGACGAATGACGAAAGAAATCTCAAATGACAATCCGAAATGATAACTCGAAGTCCGCGTAGCGTAGTTCTTCGTCATTCAAGCTTCGTCATTCATTCGTCATTCCTCATTCGAGCTTCGTCATTTTCTTCTGAGATTCCTCGACTTCGCTCGGAATGACAAGGAGCGCGGTCAGCGCTAGTTTATTGAGTGACGCCAATCCACGTTGCCGCGGAAGTTTCGCCAGCTCATGTAGAGCACACGAACCGGCTCGCGCAGGAAAAATCACCCTATCTTCTCCAACACGCGCACAATCCGGTCGATTGGTATCCCTGGGGCGAAGAAGCCTTCGCCAAAGCGCGCCGCGAGAACAAACCGATCTTTTTGTCGATTGGATATTCGACTTGCCACTGGTGTCACGTCATGGCGCATGAATCCTTCGAAAGAGAAGAGGTGGCCGCGATCATGAATCGCGAGTTTGTGAACATCAAAGTCGATCGCGAGGAACGCCCCGATGTCGATCGCGTTTATATGACCTTTGTGCAAGCAACCACCGGCAGTGGCGGCTGGCCGATGAGCGTCTGGTTAACGCCCAACCTTCAGCCTTTTGTCGGCGGAACTTATTTTCCGCCGGAGGATCGATATGGTCAGCCCGGTTTCAAAAAAGTGCTCGAACGGATCGCAGCCGCCTGGAAACAAGATCACGAAAAGATTGTCGATCAAAGTTCGAAAATCATTTCGGCTCTGCGCGAGTCGCAGACTGCGCAACCGGCCGCCGCGGATAAGATCGACATAAAGATCCTCGAGACAGCTTACGAACAATTCTCCCGGAGTTATGACACGCAGGAAGGCGGTTTTAGCAATGCTCCGAAATTCCCGCGCCCGGTCACACTCAATTTCCTCTCGCGATTTTACGCACGGGACCCGTCATCCGCCTCTGGCAAACGCGCGCTAGAAATGAATATTTTCACCCTGCGCAAAATGGCTGCCGGCGGGATGAACGATCATCTCGGCGGCGGTTTTCACCGTTACTCGGTCGATCGTTACTGGCACGTGCCGCATTTCGAGAAAATGCTCTACGATCAGGCGCAGCTCGCGGTTGCCTATCTTGATGCGTTTCAAATCACGCGCGATCCGCAATTCGAATCCGTTACGCGCGACATTCTCGATTATGTCGCTCGCGATATGACTTCGAAAGAGGGCGGGTTCTTTTCCGCCGAGGATGCCGATAGCCCTGTTCCTGTAGCGGCGGTCTATGACCGTCGCACTAGTGAATCCGAGAAGCGCGCGTCAATTGAATCGAGCGACGCTCACAGAGCGCCGCTACAGAAGCCCGAAACCGCCGAAGGTGCGTTCTACATTTGGACGAAAAAGGAAATCGACTCCGTGCTCGGCGATGCGACGGAGATATTCGATTTTCATTACGGCGTGCAACCGCACGGCAACGCGCCCGAAGGCAGCGACCCGCAAGACGAATTTCGCGGCAAGAATATCTTGATCGAGCGGCATCCGGTGGCCGAGACCGCGAAGCATTTCAAAAAGAGCGAAGACGAAGTTCGCCAATCGCTCGCGCGCAGCCGCGAAAAGTTATTGTCGATCCGCGCCAAACGGCCACGGCCTCATCTCGACGACAAAATCATCGCGTCCTGGAACGGGCTCATGATCTCAGCCTACACGCGCGCCGCGCAAGCCTTGGGCGAGCCGCGCTATCTGGCGGTTGCGACGCGCGCGACAAAATTTCTGCGCGCAAATCTTTACGACCAGTCGCGCAATTTGCTTTTCCGCAATTATCGTGAAGGTCGAAGCCATATCGAAGGCTTCGCCGATGACTACGCGTTTCTGATCCAGGGGCTTATCGATCTTTATGAAGCTTCCTTCGACGTCGAGTGGTTGAAGTTTGCGATCGAACTCCAGGAAACGCAAGACCGCTTGTTCTTCGATGAAAAGAACGGCGGCTATTTTAGCACGAGCGGAAAAGATTCGAGCGTACCGCTGCGCCTGAAAGACGATAACGACAGCGCGGAACCAGCCGCGAACTCAGTCGCAGCGCTCAATCTGCTGCGGCTGGCGCAATTCCGCGATGACAAGCAATTGCAAGATCGCGCGAAGAAAACGATCGAGGCATTCGGTGCGACACTTTCACATTTTGCGAGCGCGATGCCGCAAATGCTCGTGGCGCTCAATTCAAGTTTCAGCAAACCGCGACAAATCGTGGTCGCGGGAAAGCGTGACGCGCCGGACACAAAAGCGTTGCTCGCCGAGGTCCATCGACGGTTTCTGCCGAATAAAATTTTGCTGCTGGCCGATGGCGGTGACGGGCAGAGGTATCTCGGCGAGAAACTCGAAGCAATCCGCGCCATGTCGATGGTCGATGGAAAACCGGCCGCCTACGTTTGCGAAAATTTCACCTGCAAAGCGCCGGTGACCGATCCGAAACAGCTTGCCCAACTACTGTCGGCTCGGTAGGGCGACGCTCTGTGGAGCTGTTTCGGTAGGTGGATCGGGCGCTCCGCGCGCGATGCCAAATATTTCGCGGCGAAGCGCCATAATTCACATCGAGCAAGGGACTGCTCGATCCACCTTCGTCGGCTCGACAGAGTCTCGCCCTACTGACTAAACGCCTTGGACAACGATCATTTTCGTTTTGGCCGTTCGATGCCGCATCTTTCTCAGCTCGCGGTATGCCTCGCAATTGAGCCACTCTTTGGCCCGATGCACGGATTCGAATTCGAGCACGACGATTCGCTTCGGTTTCCAGTCGCCTTCCAGCGTTTCCACCGCGCCGCCCCGCACGATGTATTTGCCGCCGTATTTCTCTACTGTTGCGCCGGCGAGCTTCTTGTATTCCTCGTACCCGGTTGGATCGACAATGTCGATTTCGACAATCACGTACGCGCTCATCTCAAAATTTTTCGATGGGATTTACAGGATTGTGAGATTCGTAATTCGAGAATCGAGAACCGAGAATCGTGCAGAGCCGATGTAACGATTCACAATTTAACGAATCACGGTCATCACTCATCACTTATCACTCTCGAAAACAAAGGGCTCAGCGTTCGTTGTTGCTGTCTTTCGCCGCTAACTCCGGGATTTTTTTTCGCCGGCGTAATCGCAGCCAGTTGTTCCAGGTTTTGCGCATGCTGTCGCGGGGTGTCAGATATTTTTGATTCAGTTCGTTGCTCTTCAGTATCTGGGCGAGAATTCCTTTCACGGAAAAATCGTCGGTGTTCAAAATTGTGTAAGCCGTCCCGACCGCCGCGGCGTGGTGCGCATCGCTCGCTGCCGTCATTGGCAAACCGCGAATCTGTGCATATTTGAACGCATAACGATTATAGCGACGCAGCGTGGTGGCCGCGTTGAAGACTTCGAGCGCGTCGATCGGAAGTTTCTCCAGGACGGTGAAACGAATTCCGGCGCGAAACAAATCATAAGGATGCGGAGGAATGGCGAGACCGCCGCGCTCGTGAATCATCTCGCACACTTCGCGCGCCGGCTTGCCTTTGAGATAGGGCAGGGTCGCGCCGATACAAAGCAGATGACCGTCAGCGGTAGTGATCTCCACGCCGGGCAGGATCAAAAAATTATTGACCGGCAAACCGTCGAGCCGCATCAAACCTTTCTCGAGCAGGTAACTGACGGCGTCGCAGGTATTGTGGTCGGTGATGGCAAAGCCGTGCAATCCTTTCTCGCGCCCAGCCGAGATCATGTCTTCCGGGCTGGAAACGCCGTCGCCGGAAAAAAAAGAATGCGTGTGCAGGTCGATGTTGAACGGCATTTTCCAAGGAGGCTAAGTGGGAGCGCGCGCCAAAGTCAACTGAGCGCCTCGACCAAAAAGCCCGGTTCCGGCTCTTCTTGATGCCGGTGAAACTGCATGTCGTAAAGCCGTCGATAGTACCCGGATTTTTGGAGCAACTCGCCGTGCGTTCCAATTTCCTTGATGTGGCCGTGGTCCATGACAACGATTTGATCGGCCGACAAGATGGTGGAGAGCCGATGCGCGATCGCGATTACGGTGCGTCCGGCGGAGAGTAGTTCGAGTGCGCGCTGGATTTGTTCTTCCGATTCCGAATCGAGCGCCGAGGTCGCTTCATCGAGGAGAAGAATCGGCGCGTTTTTCAGTAGCGCGCGTGCGATGGCCAGACGCTGCTGTTGTCCGCCGGAGAGGAGGCAACCTTTATCGCCGATCATCGTTTCGTAGCCGTGCGGCTGCGCCATGATGAAATCATGGGCGAAGGCGGTGCGGGCTGCGGCGTAAACTTCTTCCGGAGTGGCGTTGAGGCGTCCGAACTGGATGTTGTTAAAGATGGTGTCGTGAAACAAAAATGTGTCCTGAGTCACAAGACCAATCTGTTCCCGCAAAGATTTTTGCGTCAGCGTGCGTAAATCGCGGCCATCGATCCTGACCGCGCCGGAGGTCGGATCGTACAAGCGCAGAATCAGGGAGAGAACGGTTGATTTTCCCGCACCGCTGGCGCCGACCAGCGCGTAATTCTTCCCCGATTCGATCCGAAGATTGATATCCTTGACCGCATCGGACGAGCCGGTGGCATAGCGGAAAGTGACATTTTCGAAATCGATCCGCCCCTCGGACGAAGGCAACGTAATGGCGCTGGGGGCATCCTGTACGCTCGGCTCCGAATCCAAAATGTTGAAAATCTCCCTGCTGGCGGAGACCGACTGTTGCATCACGATGTGGATTTTGCTGAGTGTCTTGATCGGGTCGTAGAGGATAAAGATGCCCGAGATCAATCCGAAAAACCGTCCGGCGCTCAGATTGACGGCGTAAACGTAAAGCAACGCCAGGCCCACGCCCAGCGCGGCGATCGTTTCCACCAGCGGCCCGGTCGCTTCCATCGATTTGATCATTCGCATCATGTTGGAGAATTGAAGCTGATTGCTACGGCGGAACGATTTCTCCTGATGCTCTTCCCGGCTAAACGATTTGATCACCCGGATGCCGGCAAACGTTTCCTGCATGGTCACGACCATTTGCCCCATGTCTTCCAGCTGGTGCTGCACCGCCTTGCGCGCGCGGCGCCCATAAACGCGGATGGGCACGAGACAAATCGGAAAAAGAATCAGGGTCACAACGGTAAACTTCCAATCCATCAGGAGAAGAACGATAATTCCACCCACGATCGTGACTGGCTGTTTAAAGAGATCACTGCTCACCGCGCTCAGCGCCATCTGCATACCACGCGTGTCGTTGGTAATGCGCGACATGAGAAATCCGGCCCGCATCTTGTTAAAGAACTCCATCGAATGGCGCACGATCTTGGTGAAGAGCTGGTTCCGGATGTCAGTCACCACTTTGTTGCTCACCCAGTTCATGTAGTAAGAGTTCCCGTACGAACAGAGGCTGCGGACCGTCATGATCGCGGGAATGGCCAGGCTGATGAGAAGAATCGAATTAATCTTGGGGCCTGTGTTCAAGACTTCAAGATTCGAGCGCAATGCCGTCGGGTTGGGAGCCGCTCCGTGGAAGACGATGCTCGTCACCCTAGCGATGGCTAGCGGGAAGAGCGAACTGACCATGCCGGAGGCAAAACCAAACGACAGGCCAAGAATAAAGCGCCACTTGTACGGCTTGACGTACCCGTAGAGCCGCCGATATGGGCCCCAGGCCACCCGAACGGTCTGCCAAAATGACGCCTTTTTCTTTGCCGCTTTTCCTTCGCTCATGAAATTTGCGCTGCCGGAGCCGACAGCAGCGAATCCATAGCACCGATCACCGCCTTCGTCGAGATTTGCTTCATCGGAACACGCGCCTGATCAGGCGAGAATTCCACAACCGGCGTTGGCGATTCTCCTTGCATGATCAAAGCCGGACTTTCGCGTGGCCGCCAATGAAACGGGTTCGTCGGCCCGAAAAGGACCACTTGCGGCGTTTGAGTTGCGGCCGCGAGATGCATCGGCGCCGAGTCAACCGTCACAAGAAGACGCGCCTGCGCGATGAGCGTCGTAAGGGTAAGCAAATCCGTGTTGCCGGAAAGATCGATGATTGGGTGCCGCAGTTTGGCTTTGATCTCACGAATATGTTCCTGCTCGATCTCCGAAGCGCCGCCGGTCAAAACAAGATCGACATCGTAATCTCGGCGCGCGTGATCGATCACATCGGCCCAGCGCTGCGTTCCCCAAAATTTTTCCACGCGCGCCGAGCCTGGATGGAAAATAATGAAGGCATTGTCGATCTTTGCATCACGGCGAAGCTTTTCCGCTTTTTCGCGCGCGGCCCGCGGCAACTCCAGGTGCAGCGCGGGGGAAGCGTTGCCAATCCCGAGCGGCTCGAGCAACGCCAGATGATAATCCAGCGTGTGCATTTCCCGCATCCGATGGCGCGCAAACTCGTTGTAAACGCGGGCCCGGCTCTTTGATTGAACCTTTATCCGATGAGAGACGACGCGTTTTTGCGCGCCGGAGAGAAAGGCAAGAAGGGCGGAGCGATCGTTTCGTGTGAAGTCAATGCAGTAATCAAACTTTTCTCGCGCGACGGCAAAAAACATTGTCACGTCCCTCAGGTTGCGCCGCGTCACCAGCGTCCGATTGACGCTTGCGATGGCCGGCAACAAGTCCGCGCATTCGCGGGCAACGACAAGTGTAATGCGCGCCCCAGGAAATTTGTCCCGCAACGCCGCGATGGCCGGCGTCGTTAAAATCAAATCGCCGATCCGTTTGAGCTGAAGAAGCAAAATTTTCATGCGAAAATTGCGCCGATTAAAGTAGCACAAGCGTCTTGCTTGTGGCCCCCAGGCGCCGCGTCAGCCGGAGGCTTACGTCACTTTGCGCATCGCGACTTTGTAAGCATCGAGCAAGCGCGTGCGGAAATGGCCCCAAGTGAAATTTTCAACGACGCGGCGCCGCGCCGCGTTGCCCATCCGCTCAACGATTTCAGGATGTCGCTGGAAATGCTCGAGCGCCGCCGCGATGGCATCGACATCTCCCGGCCGGACGATGATTCCTTCAATCCCATCGCGCACGACATCGCCCGCTTCGCGCGTCGTGATTTGCGGCAAGCCGCAGGCGGCGGCTTCATAGGTGACTTTGGCGCTCCCTTCCCATTGCGAGGGAAAAACGTGCACCGTGCTTTGGCTGAGATAATTCTCCGGATCGCGCACAAACCCGAGGGCGCGGATGTTATCGCGCCAGAATTTCTTGAGATAAGGCTTCGCTTCCTCGTGGACGGAACCGACAAGCCATAACTCAGCGTCTGGTAGATTTAGGCGATGCCACACTTCGAGCAGATGGTGAATGCCTTTGCGCTCGATCAATGCCCCGGAAAAAATGGCGCGGAATTTTTCTGGTCGCCGGCCCGGCTTGAAACGATCCACATCCACGCCGCGCGGGAGATAAAATAATTTTTCCTCCGGGAAACCTTGCACGCGAAACGTGTCGGCCGCCATCTCCGATAAGACGAGGAGCAGATCGGCGAGTTCATATTCTTCGATGAAACGCCTGCGCTCAAGCAGTAATCCGGATTTCCCTTTCCGAAACCACGCTGAGCTGCTGGTCGATCCGGTGCCGCTCGGCTCGTCCGCTTTCAGCCTCCCGCGATCGCGATGCCAGGTTGGAATCTCGACAATCGATGGGATTCGACGTTGGTTTGCGACCCGAAGCGATTGCAAACAGTCGCCTGACCAGCTGTGAAACAAATCGTAGCGCCCACTCGTCAAATGCCGCGACGCGATCCAATCAAGATATTTCTTTTTCGCGCCATAATAATAAGGCCGGTCGAGAAACGAGATAAGACGAACTGGATGCCAGCGCAGCGAATGGATCAGCGACGCGGGAATCTCTTTTTGCCGGTTGTCATAGGCGATTGCCTTTCCGAGAAATCCGCCGCGATACGAGGCGCGCAACGTCTCGAACGCGTCCGTGTCCAATCCCGAACCGCCGATACGAGCGAAGATAGAGTAGAGCAAATGCGCCGGCAACACGCGTGGCGCCAGCGAGGCGGAACGTGACGGGGGAGGGGCATTTAGAGTTTCACCCGGCATTAGGTTACAACTATTCTGGCGGAACGTTAGCAAGTAAAGTTGTAACTCGTTCAGATGTCGCAGGAAAGACTCACCATCGGCTTTGTGCGCCGCGGATACTCCGCCACCGGCGGCGCCGAAGCTTATTTGAAGCGGCTCGGGCGCGGAGTTGTCGATGCTGGACACAGCGTGCAGCTATTTGCCACGAACAATTGGCCGCGGAACGAGTGGCCGTTCGGAGCGATCACGCGCTTGCGTTCCGGGTCGACAATTGCGTTCGCCGACGAGGTGGAACAATTGCGGCCGCAAGTTCGCTGCGATGTCTGGATGAGCCTGGAGCGCGTTTGGCGCTGCGATGTTTATCGCGCAGGGGACGGTGTGCATCGCGCGTGGTTGGAGCGTCGGGAGAAATTCGCAACGCGGCTGCAAAAGTTTCTCCGGCGATTTAACCGCAAACACAACGATATCTTGCGTCTCGAAAAATCGCTTCTCGCCGATCGAGGCGCGGGACGCGTCATTGTCAATTCGCAATTGGTCAAGAATGAGATTGTCGATCTTTACCGTTATCCCGCGGACAAGATCGATATCGTGCGCAACGGAGTGCCGCTCGAGCAATTTCGTTTCGACAGCGAAGTGCGGACGAAGGCGCGCCCATGGCTGCAATTGGACAGCGGCGATATCGCCGTGCTCTTCGCCGGTTCGGGATGGGAGCGAAAAGGATTGCCATTCGCAATTGATGCCACGGAAAAGTGCCGGGACCGCCGGGTGCGTTTGCTCGTGGCCGGACGCGGCGATCAACGAAAGTACAAATCGGCGCGCGCGCAGTTTCTCGGAGAACTTGTCGATCTTCGCCGGGTCTACGCGGCCGCGGACATTTTCATTTTGCCCACGATCTACGATCCATTTTCAAATGCATGTCTGGAGGCGCTCGCTTGCGGACTGCCGGTGATCACCACACGCGCGAACGGTTTCAGCGAAATCATCGAAGACAGCGTTCACGGTTCGCTTGTCGATCTGGCAAATGATGTGGACGGTCTTCGCGCCGCCCTCGAACTTTGGTCGGATGACGCGCGGCGCTCGGCCGCAAGATCGACCATCATTGACCGTGCATCGCGATTCGACATTTCGAAGAATGTCGAGAGAACGCTCGCAATCTTATTTCAATCGGCAGCCAGAGCTGCGTCCACGTGAGGGTACGTCAGAAAGACCTGATCGACCCGGGCGGTTTCGAAAATTGAACGCACGTTGTCATGCAAACCAGCGAGCGCGAACTTCCCGCCGTATTCCTCGACGTCCTGCATAGCTCCAATCAAAACCGCGAGTCCCGAGCTGTCGATGTAAGTGACGCGCGAAAGATCGACCACGAGCCGGCTCGGCTTCTTGCGAATCATCTCGCTGAAAGTAGAAGCTATCCGGGCCGAGACGTTCAGATCGATTTCGCCTACCAGCGGCAGAACATTTTTTTCTTTAGGAAGGGACATGTCGCTTTTTCGGTTTGAGCAAGTGTCATTCCATCGCCGTCGCAATTCGATATTTCGAAGAACGTCACGCAGACTTTGAAGGTTTTGATTCAGGCGTCGCGGCGAGCGCCGCATCGACGTCCGGAAAAATCTGAAACACCTGATCGAGCCGCGCGATCTCGAAGATCGTGCGGATGGTTTCCTGCAAACCGGCGAGCGCGAACTTGCCGCCGTATTCTTCGGTATTCTGCATCCCTTCGATCAAGGCCGCGAGGCCCGAACTGTCGATGTAGGTCACCCGGGAAAGATCGACAATCAACTGTTTTGGCTTTTTCTCGATCATCATGCTGAGTGATGCCGTGACGTTGGGCGAGATGTGCAAATCAATTTCGCCTTCGAGCGGCAGCACATTTGGGCAATCTTTGCGCGGCATCGGGCAGGCAGCTGGTGTGGATTTTTTCATTCACACTCCAATCGTCAATCAGTCACCATCCGAGCGTATCGATCACGCGATCGACATCCGAAAGATCGTCGATCAGAAAATCCGGCTGATGTTCTGCCAGCTGCTCGCGGCTACAGGTGCCGGTTGCGACCGCGATGGTGCGCGCGCCAAAGGCCTTACCGCAAGTGATGTCGCGCGGCGTGTCGCCGATCACGTCGATCTCCGCGGCGGAGAATTCGCGGCCATGTTTTTCCTTAGCGCGAGCGAGAGCAAAGGACCCGAGCTGGTTGCGATCCTGATGATCGTCGGCAAACGCTCCGAATTCGAAAAAATGCCAGACGCCGTAGTGCTCGAGTTTTAATTGCGCGCCGCGTGAAACATTTCCGGTGAGGAGCGCGAGCACGAGATGCGGCCGCGATTTCAATTTCTCGAGCAACTCGAGCACACCGGGAAGTAGTTTTCCTTCGCGACGCGGCAATTCGAGCGAGAGAAAATGCACGTAGCTGTCGAGAAACGCGGCGATGTTTTCGTTGGTCGCGGGAATCCTGTGCTTCTTCAAGATGCTGACGACGATGCCTGAATCGGTCATGCCCGCGATCTCGATGTCGTGTAGATCGTCCGCGATGCCGAAGCGCTCGGCCAGCGTCAATTTGAGGGCGTGCACGCCCGCGCCGCCCGAATGGATGAGCGTGCCATCGATATCGAAAAGAAGAAGGCGCTTGTTCTGGTTTGTCATATCGAGCGGAGTCGAGACATCAGCGCTTACAATTTACGCGGGTCAAAGCACCGGCGCCCGCATCATCAGTACCGCGATCATGCTGCCGAGAAAGACGAGCAATGCAACGGCCGCGGCGGCGAGAATCACGGTGCGAATCGGGTCGTTCTTTCGTTTCCGGCGCGGGAATGGAGATGCGTTTGTAAAATCGAAAGGCGCTACCCTCGATTCCGCTGGTTTCGCTTCAAGTTCCTCGAGCTCTGGCAACGGCAGTGATCCGCGCATGTCCGGCTCGAAGAGCGCGTCCACCGCGCCAAAGCGAATTCGGTCGTCGAAGCGCAGCGCGGTTTCTGTCACCGGAATGCCATTGACGCGCGTGCCGTTGGTCGACTCAAGATCTTTGAGTCGGTAAACTTCACCAGCGAGTCGCAACTGAGCGTGCCGCCCTGAGACCGACGGATCGTCGATCACGATCATGTTATCCGGCGCGCGACCAATGGTGATCACCTCGTCGGTGAGATCGTGCGGAGCTCCACTGATACTTAGCTTGGGCATATTCAATCCCAGGGTAGCGAAATTTCGACCATAAGCGAGACGCTTGTGCTACTTCTGCTCTGCTCGCATAGTGCGGCTTTCATGGCAGTCGAGTTGACGCGTAATTTCTGCATCATCGCGCACATCGATCACGGCAAGACGACGTTGTCGGATCGGTTGCTCGAGCGCACGGGCACGATCCACGAACGGGACAAGCAGGACCAATTGCTCGATTCGATGGATCTCGAGCGGGAGCGCGGGATCACGATCAAGGCGCATCCGGTGACCATGCGTTACACGAGCAAATCAGGCGAAACGTATCGGCTGAACCTGCTCGACACGCCGGGGCACGTCGATTTTGCCTACGAAGTTTCGCGAAGTCTCGCGGCGTGCGAAGGGGCACTGTTGGTGGTGGACGCAGCGCAGGGGGTTGAAGCGCAAACCGTGGCAAACGTGCATCTCGCGCACAAGCAAGGCCTCACGATCGTGCCAGTCATCAACAAAATCGATCTGCCAAATGCTGATGTGCCCGCCGTCCATCGGCAATTGGAAGAGATTCTTGCCATCCCGTCCGAGGAAGCGATCGAAGCCAGCGCGAAAATGGGAATCGGCATCGAGGAAATTTTGGAAGCGATTGTGCAGCGAATTCCAGCGCCGCAAAAACCGACGGACCAAACATTGCGCGCTCTTGTGTTTGACTCGGTGTTCGATGTTTACCGCGGCGTGGTTGGTTACGTGCGTGTCGTTTCTGGAACGATGGAGGCAAATCACGCGATCAAATTGATGAGCAACGATACGCGCTACGAGATCAAGGAAGTGGGCGTGTTCACGCCGAAGATGTTCGTGCAGCCGGGACTGGAAGCGGGCGATGTCGGTTATTTCATCGCCAACATCAAAAGCACCGCCGACATGAAAATCGGCGATACGATTACCGATCAGCGTAACCCGGCGCGCGCGCCGCTGCCCGGATTTCAGGAAATTCATCCGATGGTCTTCAGCGGAATTTATCCGATTAACACCAGCGACTTCGAGCATTTAAAGGCGGCGATCGCGAAGCTACGCTTGAACGACGCCGCGTTCATCTACACGCCGGAAAGCTCAGTTGCGCTCGGCTTCGGTTTTCGCTGCGGATTTCTTGGACTGCTGCACATGGAAATCATCCAGGAGCGACTGCGCCGTGAGTACAACATGGATATCATCGCCACTTCGCCCAGCGTGGTTTACGAAGTGGCGACGACGCGTGGCGATACACTTTTGATCGACAATCCCGCGCATCTGCCGAATCCGAGCATGATCAGAGAAATCCGCGAGCCGATTGTGACAGCGTATGTGCTTTGTCCGAACGAAAACATTGGCGACATCTTGCAGCTCATTCTCGAGAAGCGCGGACAAATGGATCACACGGAGTCGCTCGACACGCGGCGGGTGATGTTGCATTGCGAGCTGCCGCTGAACGAAATTCTGGTCGATTTTAACGACAAGATTAAATCGATCACGCGCGGTTACGGCTCGATGGATTACGAGCACACCGGTTATCGCCCGGCGAAATTGGTGAAGCTCGATCTGCTCGTGAATGGCGAGCCGGTCGATGCGTTCTCGACCGTCGTGCACAAAGATCGCGCCGAAGCGAGGGGACGCCAGTTGGCATCGAAGTTGAAAGAAGTGATCCCGCGGCAGCTCTATCAAGTCGCGATCCAGGCGGCGATCGGCGGAAAAATTATTGCGCGGGAAAGCGTTTCCGCCTTGCGAAAAAACGTGACCGCGAAATGCTACGGCGGCGATATCACGCGGAAGCGGAAATTGCTCGAGAAACAAAAAGAAGGAAAAAAACGCATGAAGAGCATCGGCAAGATCAACATTCCGCAGGAAGCGTTTATCGAAGTGCTGAAAGCACAATGAAGCGGGTTGAATGACGAAATCCGAATAACGAATGACGAAGGAAATCCGAATGACTAAATCTAAAACGGCGGTGAGATCGCGGCGTACTCCTTTATCATTCGAGCTTCGTCATTCATCCGGCATTCGGCATTCGAGCTTCGTCATTCTCAATGACGTTCCTCGACTCCGCTCGGAATGACAGAATAGATCGACATGTTTACGCCCCGCTACATAAAACAGAGCAGGCTGCTCTTGCGGCATGCGCAAAAGTACTTGCGCTACAAGAACGATCTGCTCGCTGCGTCGACAAGGGAAGAACTGGCCGCGGCCACGCAAAATCTGCGAGCGGCTTTACGGAAGCACGATCACAATCGCATCCAAAGCCAAGCCGAAGCGCTCGACGAAAAATTGCACAAGCTCGCGCCGGTGACTTGGGAGTCGCACTGGCGGGAAAATTGCGAAGTGATCCTGGTTGCGATCGTCGTCGCGGTCGGAATCCGCTCATATTTTTTGCAGCCGTTCAAGATTCCTACCGGCTCAATGCAACCGACCTTAAATGGAATCATCGGCCATCCGAGCACGGCGCCAGCGCCGAACATTCTGCGGCAAATCGGCGAGTTCATTATGCTCGGCCGCAATTACATCGACGTCGTGTCGCGCGAGGATGATCAGGTCCTGCAAATCGAGCAGAAGAAATTTCTCTTCTTTTTCACTTTCTCGCGTCTCACCTGTCGGCATCAAAAGTTTCTCGTTTACGCTCCGCCGGAAACGCTCATTCATGATTTCAACGTTTTCCCGGAACGGGTTTGCCGGCGCAATGAGATTATCGCCCGGGGCGCGGTGGACACGGGTGATCAGGTCTTCGTCGATAAACTTAGTTACAACTTCGTCAAGCCGCACCGCGGCGACGTATTTGTTTTCCGCACGAATCATATCTTGGGGATTCGCGAAGATCCGGAAACCGGCGCGCCTTTCTACATCAAGCGCCTGGCTGGGTTGCCCGGTGATACGCTGCGGATTGATCCGCCCCGGCTTTATGTGAATGGAAAAATCGCGGAAGGCTTTGGTTTCGCCCGCGTCATGGCGGCGAAGTTGCCCTATCGCGGCTACGCTCTGGGCCGCGATTATCTGGCGGAGTCGACTCATTCGTTTGTTGTGCCGGAGCATGGTTATTTCGCGATGGGCGACAACAGTTACAACAGCTACGACAGCCGCTACTGGGGGCCGGTGCCGGAGGAGAATCTGGTCGGGCGAGGCCTGTTTGTTTACTGGCCGTTCAATCGACACTGGGGATTGATTCGTTAGGCCATTTTTCTCGCTCATGCTCTCCAGTTTGCCGCGAGTGTATCCGCTCCTCGGGCTTTGCGGTGGATATGCGATCGTGATGCTTTTCAATCCGGTGCGCGAGGCGCTGCGCGATGGATTTCGGTGCATTGCCCGCTTCAAACGTATCTGGCTGGCGTTTGTCCTGCTCGGTTTTGCCTACTCCGTCTTTCAATTTGCCACCTTCACTCCCATCCAGAACTCGGCGGATCTCGATCTAAACCAGGTCACGTCGCTGCCGAGTTGGTATTGGCCGAGACTGGCGGAGGTATGGCGCGAGACGCCATTGCCCGCGCTGGAAGGTGTCGCGGGAATTTTCGATAACGCGACGACCACTTATCCGCTTTCCGTGGTCGCCGCCGTGCTCATGGTCGTCAACTGGCGCGGTCTGCATGGCGCGTTGCTGCGCGCTTTACGGAAACGATATCGTTTCTGGAGTTATTTCATTTACTTGATCCTGCTCCTGAGCGCGTTGGCGTCGCTCTTCAAGCCGATCGTGTTTTGGCGGTTGCCAGAGTGGGGCGGCGCGGTCCCGGCCGCGGGGCTGCTGCAAATTTCCGCCACAGTGGATGCCGTTGCGTTCATCTTCGAATATCTCTTCGGCGTTTATATTCAGGTTTATTTGATCACTGTTTGCCTGGCGTGGGTGAAGGGCGTGAGTTTCGAAGAAGGCGAGCTCTGCCGCTTCGCCATGCGCCGCTTCAGTTATGTCTTGAAGTGGGCCGGCATCGTCGTGCTGGTGAGCACGTTGATCGTGCGGATGCCGCTGCTGCTCGCCTACTTCATGCACATTCCAAATGTGCTCGATTACCTGCCGCTCGAGCGCGTCGTCATGAGCGGTTTGATCATTGCTTTTTGCTCCGTCCAAATCTCGCTTGCCCTGCATAACGAAACCTTGGGCGCAGCAATCCGCGCGCATCGGCAATTCATCGGGGCGAACCTGCATCGCGTCGGCTGGTTCCTGTTCATCTGCGCAATGCACTTTTTCTTCATCATGGCGTGCGATGCCATTGCGCGCGCCGCCATCACCGATCGGCTGGTTGTCCTCTTCCTTTGGAAATGCATCTTTGTTTCTCTCCGCGGCCTCATCACCGGTTGGCTCCTGGCTTCCTGGGTCTGTTTTTTTCGTCAATGTGAAACCGATCGCATTGATTGGGAGAGCCGGGTCCGATATTAGGCTAGTTGCGAGGCGTGAATGTGAATGCGGCCAAGATCACCCGCCAGAGCAAATCGAATCTGGCCCTGGCATTTGTTTCGTTAGGCCGCGAGCGCCGTCAGGACATCACAATCTTCTACGCGTTTTGCCGGGTGATCGACAACATCGCCGACGATGTAAATCTTATTGCAGAGGAAAAAAGACGACGACTTGCCAAATGGCGCGGCTGGTTGCGGAGTGCGACTCCCGACGAACCATCACTCGCTCTCGACCTGCGGAGTTTGATCGACAAATACTCACTCTCGCCCGGCATGCTTGAGGAAATTATTGCCGGAGTAGAGATGGATTTGAGCATCTCGCGATATGCGACCTTCGACGAACTTCGCGCTTACTGCTATCGCGTGGCCAGTGCCGTGGGTCTCGTTAGCATCGAGATTTTTGGATATCGCAATCCCGCCTGCAAAGAGTATGCGATCCAGCTCGGACTGGCCTTGCAAATAACAAACATCATTCGTGATGTCGGGAAAGATCTGCGGGATGGCCGGATTTATTTGCCGCGGGAAGATCTGGCGCGGTTCGATTATTCCGAAACGGAACTGCAAGACCGGCAATATAACGAGCGCTTCGTTCGCCTGATGGAGTTCGAAGCGGCGCGGGCGCGGCAGTTTTTCACCCGCGCGGCGGCGCTGCTTCCACGCGAAGATCGACAATCGATGGTCGCGGCCGAGATCATGGGTTCGGTTTATCGCGGCCTGCTTCGCCAAATGGAGCTGGACAAATTTCACGTTTTCGAAAAAGAATACCGGCTAAACAAACTGGAGAAAGCCGGCCGGATCGCGGCGCAGTTGCTCAAAATTTTTTGAATTCACCGCGCCAGGCGTCCATCTGACTTTTCCATTACGAAAGCTTAATCATGAATATGAAAACGAAATTGGTCACAATTATTTCTGTAGTGGCAGTAAGCGGACTTGCTCTAATTTTCTCCAACACGACGGCGGGCCAGGAGAGAACCGGAGATCAATACGCAAGACCACCTTCCGGCGCAAGCCAAGCTGGCGCAGTTCCATCTCCTGGATCGCAAGGTAAGGGTGGCGCCCCTGTGGCAAGGCCAATCACTCCCGAGGAAGCCGCGAAGAAGTACTCGGCGCCCAAGGGAAAATACCCCGTTGGCGAAAGAGATCCCCATAAAGCCTCTGGCGTCATCAATAGCCCGTACCCGCCGCACCAGGAGTTTGATTGCTCGAACGTCGCGCACGGTGGGCTTGTTCTCGACACCCGTACGAACAAAGTCTTTGTCAGGCCGTAGCTCGGGATTTGGCGAAATCGCTCCGGAAGAAAAGACGTCGAGGTTTTTCAGTTTCGCCACGCAACCTCCCTTGTTTGCAGTTCAATGAGGAACGAAAATATAGATATTTATGAAATCCGATTTTCTTATAATCGTTTCGGTCGTCGCGCTGACTTGTCTTGTTCTTAGTTCATGTGACACTCCAGTCGGTCAGGGCGCTGGAGCCGGAGCTGCGGCCGGCGCAATCATTGGCGGCGCGGCCACTGGTCATGTTCGCGGCGCGGCCATCGGCGCCGCAGCTGGCGCCGCGGCCGGCGCGTTAATCGGCGCAGCGGTCGAGGAGGATCAAGCCGCACGCTACGGTCCGCCCCCGTCGGGCGGCTTTCCGTTCGCCCGATTCAGCGGCAGGCCGGGACTGTTCTATAGCCCGTACACCGATCGTCTCTACGATCTCCGCGGCGTTCCACGCGGCGGACTCACTCGCGACGTCGACACTGGCGAGCTCTTCCGAAAGCCGTGACCAAGCGCCAGTTTGTTTGATGAAGGCTCGGTGTGGTTGGAACAATCAGCGCGTTTGCGCTTGCAGCGAATCCACCAGCGCCTGCGCCTCCTCCGTCATTTTCAGCAATTCCGGCCATGGGCGGTGATAGTTCTCGCCCCGTAATTTGCGCGTGGCGTCAAGACCCATGTGCGAGCCAATGTTCTGTTCGGTCGGCGCGTGATCGAGCGAGTCGCTCGGGTTCTTGATGATGGTCGTGTCGCGCGCCGGATCGGTGTTGGCGCACAAGCGAAAGAGCACTTCGCTCGTGTTGTGCACGTCGCAGTCTTCATCAACCACTACGATGTACTTGCTGAACATCATCTGGCCCATCCCCCAAAGCCCGTGCATCACCTTGAAGGCCTGATACGGATATTGTTTCCGAATGCTGACGAAGACCAGATTGTGAAAAACGCCTTCCGGCGGCAGCGTCATGTCCACGATTTCCGGAAAGTTCATTTTGAAGACCGGTAGAAAAATGCGCACGCTAGCGTCGCCCAGATAAAAATCTTCCATCGGCGGCACGCCGACGATGGTTGTCGGATAAACAGCATCGCGCCGATGCGTGATCGCGGTCAGATGGAAAACCGGATAATCCTCGACCGCGGTGTAAAAACCAGTGTGATCGCCAAATGGACCTTCCGGCCGCATCTCCCCTGGTTGCACATAACCTTCCAGGACAAGATCGACCTCTGCCGGCACATCGAGATCGATTGTTTTGCAGCGCACGAGCTCGACTGATTTTTTTCGCAGAAAACCCGCGAAAAGAATTTCATCCAAGCCGTCCGGCAATGGTGTAGTCGCAGCGAAGGTATAGACCGGATCGCCGCCGAGTGTTACGGCAACCGGCATGCGTTCGCCGCGTTCGTAGTATCGCTTCCCATGGCGCGCGCCGACTTTGTGAATTTGCCAATGCATCCCCGTCGTTCGCGCATCATAAATCTGCATGCGGTAAACACCGACGTTTCGCGCGCCGCTCTCCGGGTCGCGCGTATGCACATTCGGCAAAGTGATGAAACGGCCGCCGTCTTTCGGCCAGCATTTTAAGATTGGCAGATTCGCCAATGAGAAATCATTTCCATTGTCAATCTTGTGAACCACTTCCTGACATTCACCTTCCTTTACCTGTTTCGGCCGCGCATGTAGCAGGTGAATTCCCTGCTTGAGCAAACTCCAGCCTTCGCGCAGGTCAGTGGGCGGTTTCGCTTTGAGGATGAGCTGAATCTCCTGGGCGATGTCTTCTACGTCCGCGACCTGGAGAGCGAGCGCCATCCGCTTGCGCGATCCCATCGTATTGATTGCGACGGGAAACTCCGTTTTTTTTCCATCGACAATCGCTTGCTCGAAAAGAAGCGCCTTCCCGCCGGCGGGCGATTTCATTTCGCGGTCGGCCCATTCCGCAATGAGCAGATCGGTGTCGACCGGGGCAGCGACGCGTTTCAGTTCGCCCGCTTTGTCAAGAGCGTCGAGGAACTTTCGAAATGAGCGGTAAGCCATTTGTCAGGCGTGCCGCGACTCTGATTAGTTCTGTGGCAGAACGCGAGAGAATTCTTAATCAGCGGTACGGCGGTACCAGGTATTGGAACGACATGACCCGGCCATTTGCGAAGGTGGCCGTCTTGGTCGGATACGGAATGCTCGGCGGAATATACGAATAGTAGAATGGATCGTAGAAGGGGTCACCAAAGAAGACGAAAGAGCGGCCGCCATGATGATGCCTGCCTACAAAACCGACGCCGCTAAATCCGAAACCGTAACCGAAGCCGGGCCCGTAAGGCCCGTAATAAGGATATGGATAGGTCGCGTAATTTACATAAATCCAGGTTTCGGTTGGACGACCGCGCATATTACCCACAATTTTCCGATCGGGCGAACCCCAGGCCAGCCAAACCGCGCTTTGCGACATGCCATCGCGAATTTGACCCCGGCTCACGAGTGCCTGATCGCGCGGGGAGAGGCTTTGGAAAATTTCAGGATGTCCGGAAATCCGTGTTTCGGTAGTAGAACAACTCGTAACAATTAATGCGCTGGCGGCAAGGCCAGTTATCAGCGCCCAGGAAAAAAATTGACGCTTCATAGGAAAAATCATACAACCACCAGATTCCGAGTCAATCATGCCCTTTTCTTGATTCAACACCGCGTTGACCGTAACGTTGCGCCCAATGGAAGATCGCTTCGGCCACCGCATCTCGTATTTGCGCGTCTCGATTACGGACCGTTGCAATGAGCGCTGTACCTACTGCATGCCGCAAGAATTGCAGGAATGGCTGCCGCGCGAAGGAATTCTGACTTTCGAAGAAACGTTGCGCCTCATTCGCATCGCGGCAGAGCTGGGTGTCTCGAAGATAAGAATCACCGGAGGCGAACCGCTCACCCGCCGCGGTGTGGTCGATCTTATCCGCCAACTTCCGAAAATTCCCGGTCTTGACGACATTGGTCTTTCGACCAACGGGACACTTCTTGCGCGCCCAGTTGAACCGAATTTGACGATGGCGGCGGCTTTACGAGCCGCCGGTGTGCGCTCGGTCAACATTTCACTCGATACGTTAGATCCAGATGCTTATTCCCAAATCACCGGACGAGATTTGCATGGGCAAGTCCTTGACGGGATCGAAGCGGCGATCGCCGCGGGGTTCGATCAGATCAAACTCAACGCCGTCTTGATGCGCGGCCGCAACGAAGATCAGTTAATTCCACTCATTGAGTTTGGTGCGCGTCGCAATTTGATCCTGCGTTTCATCGAGATGATGCCCGTAAGCACGAGCGAGGTTCTCGATGAAAGAAATTTTGTGCCGATCTTTGAAGCGAAGCGCGCAATTGAAGCGCGTTTCGGAAGTTTGATTCCCGAGCCGCAGTTTCACACAAATGGTCCCGCGACGTATTATCAAATCCCCGGTCGCCAACAGCGCGTTGGCTTTATCGGCGCGATGACGAACCTGCACTTCTGCGAAAGCTGCAACAAGTTACGTCTCACCTGCGATGGCAAATTGCGCCCGTGTCTCGGCAGTTATCTCGAATTTGACATCATGAAACCGCTGCGTGCGGGCGCGAGCGATGACGAATTGCGCCAGTTTTTTATCGATGTGGTCGATCGAAAGCCGGAGCAACATGACTTTCGCAACAACTATCAGCCGAACCGCAAGATGATCGCAATCGGTGGCTGAGTCATGAAACGCTTGACTCACGTCGCCGCGGATGGCCACGTCCAGATGGTCGATGTTTCAGCCAAGCCGCTGAGTGCGCGCACCGCGATCGCGACTGGAAAAATTCGACTCCAACGAGAGACTGTCGATCTTATTTCGGAAAACAGAATCGCAAAGGGAGATGTCTTTGCCACGGCGCGGATCGCCGGAATTCAAGCGGCCAAGCAAACTCCGCAGCTCATTCCACTTTGCCACCCATTGCCATTGAGCGACGTAAAGATCGATATCGTCACCTCGAATGACGGCGCGGAGGTAAAATGCGCCGCCCGGACGGTTGCGCAGACTGGTGTGGAGATGGAAGCGCTCACCGCCGTGTCGATCGCCCTGCTCACCATCTACGACATGTGCAAAGCGGTCGATAAAGAGATGCGAATCTCAGGCATTCGTCTCGTGGAGAAAACGAAGCAGCTGTAGCGGCGGTCTATGACCGTCGGACGAATTAATGCGACGCTCATAGAGCGCCGCTACAATAATTAGCGATGCAAATCCAAGTCGGAATTGTCACGGTCTCGGATCGCGCTAGTACGGGCGCATACGAAGACCTTGGTGGACCAGCGTTGAAAAAAGTGGTGCAAGACGCCGGTTGGAACGTTTTGGGCGAAGCAGTCATCCCGGACGATGCAGTTCGCATTCAGCAAACCGTCCGCTCGTTTTCGCAGCAAGGTTGCGGTTTGATTTTGACGACCGGCGGGACGGGGATCGCGGAGCGCGATGTAACGCCGGAAGCGATCCGGGCCATCATGCGGGTGGAGCTACCGGGCTTCGGCGAAGTGATGCGCGCCGAATCGACCAAGATCACGCCGAACGCGATCTTATCGCGGAGTCTGGCCGCGATTGTCGATCAGGCGCTTGTGATCGCGCTTCCGGGAAAACCAAGCGGGGCGGTGGAGTGTCTTGGCTTTGTCGCTGGCGCGATTCCACACGCGGTCGCACTGGCGCAACGCCTGCCGACCTCGTGCTGAATTTTTGTAGAGCGTTCTGTGAACCGGAAAAGTTTCGAGGCTGACACAAGAAACGCCGACAACAGCAGGCAACGCATTATCTTAGATATCGATTGCAATATCTAAGATAGGCGATTGTCGATCGTTCAGTCCGGATAAATGAGAAGCCGCATTAACTGCCGGGCCCCTTCGGTGAGGTGCGCCTTCTCTCCGCGGCCCGCTATTTTGTCTTGCGTGAGATAGGAATAATCAATCGAGCTTTTTTTGACGTAGCTTAGTTCCGGCTGTGTTACACGTTGGCTGCTGGGCTCTATTTTGAGCGGCAAACCCGAGCGCGCGAATGAGACTTCCCACGATGTCATCTCCGTTCCGGCCCCGCCGGTCAGCATCCACGGATAGAGTTTGGGCAACTCGAAATGCCGCGATTTCGGTAACGTCACTTTGTAAAACGTCTCTTCCTCGGCGATGAAGTCCGGAATTGTCAGGGATGGATTTTTGCGCAGCGCGAGATA
>QHQE01000014.1 GCA_003219265.1 Verrucomicrobiota bacterium | reverse complement strand
CCAGAACGAGATCGGAAACCTTGCCATCGACCCCAACAACCACCTGATCTACCAATCCTTCAGCAGCATCGCCAACGCCGGCGAAGTCTCATGCCTCAATTGTAGCACCCACGCTGTCTGGATAGCAGTCTCGATCGACGGTGGAAAGAGCTTCACCGACTATCCAGTCTACATCAATCCCAACACGGCAATAGGCTACGGTCACCAGTTCGTCAACGTCAGCGTCGACCAGGCCGGCAACGTCTACCTCGTCTATACCGACGACCACATCATGTACTATAGCTTCAGCACCACCTTCGGACAGACCTGGTCCGGACCATACCAGATCAGCAAGACACCGTCCAACACAGCGATCATGCCCTGGAGCGCCGCTCTCGGCAACGGAGCCCTAGATGTAGTCTGGTACGGCACCAGCTACTACGACGGCGTCAACACACCGGATAGCTATCCGATGACGGCTTCTTGGCAGGTCTACTTCGCCCAGAACCTAGCCGCAACGACCCCAGGCAGCAAGTTCACCCAGAACACAGCCTCAGGAATAATCCATTACGGTGGTGTCTGTGAATCGGGCGTTGCGTGCACCGGCAACAGGGACCTTCTAGACGACTTCGGAATAGCAGCCAGCCCAACGACTGGATCGGCCGCCATCATCTACACCAACGACCAATACCTGAACACAGCGCTCGAGCCAGCAACCACACGGACCAGCGGCAGCGGAGTCTGCACCCAATCTGTCAGCAACAGCTTCGACTGCTCCCACACGGACATCGCCGTCCAAACAGGCGGCTCAACTCTCCTAACTACACCACACCACGTCAAAGCCAGCATAAACTTTGAACAGCTAAACCAGGCGCCCAGCCTCACGATCCAAATTTCGAACATCGGAGACGGGGCGATCGCATCACTTTCCGTCCAGCTCTCCGGCCAACCGCTAACACTTTCCTGGAACCCGGCCATGCCACTCCAGTCCGGACAGACCACCTCAACGACTACGACGAGCACTCCATTAGGACTAGTCTTAACGGTTGGAGGAATCTACCAAGTGACCATCACCGCTGCACTATCCGACGGAACGACAGACAGTCAGACTCTGAACGCAATCTATACTCTCGGAGCAGGAATCGGACTATAGGAGGTCAATCCTCCTTCCCCCTTTTTTCCACTAATCGAATAGTCCGAACAGTATCATCCAAGATTCAGTTTCTGAGACCTCACTAGCTTGAAGTAGTGGCCTTACGTGCGCGATGGCTAACAGTAACTCGAACCTCATCGAACTTCAAGCGTCCAAAATAGTGTCAGAACTTGACCGAACTAACCCAAGAACCTCCAAGAGTAGAAACTGTAACGAGAACTGGGGCCAGCAGAGCCGCCCTGGCGTTCATCTTCGCAACAGTCCTCTTTGATACTCTTGGATTCGGCATCATAATTCCCGTACTCCCTGGCCTGGTCGTCAGCTTCGTCGGGGGAGACCCAGCTAGAGGCGCGGAGATCTTCGGGCTCTTCGGCACAACCTGGGCACTAATGCAGTTCCTATTCGCACCCTTGCTAGGCGCATTATCCGACCGGTACGGTCGACGACCCGTCCTCATCCTTTCGGCATTCGGCCTCGGAATCGACTACATGATCATGGCCCTCGCACCCAACCTAACATGGCTCTTCATCGGGCGAGTCGTCAGCGGCATCACAAGCGCTAGCTTCACCGTCAGCTTCGCCTACGTAGCTGATACTACTCCAGGCGAAAAACGGGCCGGTGCCTACGGTATGATAGGCTCGATCTGGGGAGTAGGATTCATTATCGGACCCCTCGTCGGAGGAATATTAGCGGGAATCGGCCCACGCTTCCCATTCTGGGGCGCAGCAGCACTCTCACTAGCGAGCGCCGCATACGGACTGGTCGTTCTACCAGAGTCGCTCCCTCTCGCGCATAGAAGCCCGGTCTCGCTTAGGAAAGCCAACCCGATCGGCTCTCTATCTATGATACGAGCGCGAAAGGGACTCGCCGGCTTTGTTACTGTCAACTTCCTAAACTTCCTCGCCTTCCAAGTCCTCCCTAGCGTCTACGTACTTTACGCCGCTTACCGTTACGGCTGGGGATACGCAACGGTTGGAACAGCACTAGCGTTAGTTGGTGCTTGCAACATCATTGTTCAGGGACTTCTCGTCCGACGAGTCGTCGGTCGGTTCGGCGAACGCGTAGCCCTGCTCATCGGAATAGTCTCGGGCACAGTAGGGTTCATGATCTGGGGCCTCGCACCCAACAGCCTCCTGTTCCTGATAGCAATTATCTTCTACGCGCCCATTGGGTTCGTCCAGCCTGCATTGCAGGGTCTAATGACTCGACGCGTTGGCCCGTCTGAACAAGGAGCACTGCAGGGGATCAACGGTAGCCTCATGGGCCTCACCGGCGTAATCGGACCCACGCTATTCACGCTAATATTCGCATTCTTCATCGGTAGCCAGGCACCAGTCAATCTTCCAGGCGCACCTTTCCTGCTCTCTGCGTTCTTGATGATCGCATCGCTCCTGTTGGCGTTAAAGGTCACTCGCGCCATGGAACGAGTCACGCCTAGTGAGCAGTTCCAAACTGTAATTGAATGAAAGCGTCACCGTCCAACACTTTACGCTACATTAGGAGTTCGGTAACGAGACAATAGCAGACGAAACCCTGCAAGAGTAGCAAGTACTGCACCGCCGGTGAGTGTGGCCCAGCTCGGCAGAGATGCGACCAGCAAAAGACATCCGAGCAACCCAAGCCAGGAGAACAATGGGGTCGTCAGTCGCTGTTCTTTGCGCAACTGTAGGGCAGAGAAATGAGTGATAATGTACCAGGTAAGCGTGAAGATGCTGGCAACGGCCAACAATCTTCGAAGGTCGAAGCTCATAGCTAAGACTAGAACAATGAGGCCTATGGTCAGAACAGCATTTCGCGGAATACGAAATTTCGGGTGGACAGAGCCTAGCCAGTGTGGAAGTTCTTTTGCATCGCCCATCGTATATGCGACTCGCGATGCGGTCAGAAGATCCCCGATGAGCTCGCTTAGAGATGCAGTCCACGCGGCCGCTAGAATTACTAATCCTCCCCAAGTTCCAACTGCCTGTACTGCCGCCCTGAAGAGGGGCACATCATCTCTCCCCATCGACTGAGAGCCTAGGACGCCTAGGGTTGTCGCCGCAACGACGAGGAAAACCACCGCCGCAACTGCAATACCACCTACGATGGCGACTGGAATGGTCCGTCGTGGATTCTTGATTTCCCCAGCCATTATAGCCGTCCGCATGAAGCCATCTCAGGTCCAGAAGAATATGGCTGCTCCGGCAAGTACGCCGAAAGGACCGTTATCTCCCAACAGATTCGAAAAATGACCCGGGTTTACGATGGGTGCAGAAAATGTCACAAAGAGTCCCAACAGGGACACGTTCACAACCATCAGACTGATCAACACCTTGGTCGTTAGTTGAACATGAAAGAAGTTGAGGACCACGACCGATATGATCGCGATGCCAGCGAATAGCTGAAGAGGTATACTTGGTATTATTTGGACAGAGTAAGCTGCAAATGCCAGCGAAATGACGCTTAGAGAAAAGATTCCCTTACCGAGGTACGCACAACCGGCAATGAAACCGACAGTCTTATGGTTGAACTCGCGTGCCCAGGTAAAAGCTCCTCCTTCCTTCGGATAGTTCACTCCTAGTTGTGCGGCACTGATTCCTGTTGCCAGCGCAATGAGACCTCCCAGAACCATTGCGACGAGGATACCACTACCAGCTTTTGCTGTCGCTGACCCTATCGCTCCAAAAATGCCTGTGCCAATAATCATGGCGGCTGTCATTAGCGTAGCTGTGGTACGCCCGAGGGTGCGGGCTAGCGACATTCGTGATTCAGCCTCTTCAGACTGTTGGCCGGATGCGACTTCCGTAGGAGTTGGTTCCTTGCTCATTCTCGAGCCACAATCCCGAGCTCCATCAAATAAGAAGAACCATCAAACACTTGAGTCCAACGACACCAGATCTTTGTGCATTGACCCTTAGGACGGCATCGTCCCGAAAACTTTCGTAAGCTTTTCGTCGTAGAAGTCCAAGCCTAATGCCCTTGTAATTTTGACTACGTTCTTGTAAGCAATGCCTAGGCATCCTGAGGCGCCGGGGGACGGAGCCATGTTTGCACAGATATTCACTCCGTCCTTGGGAACCTCTGGTAGAGTGAATTCACCGAGCTTCAACTCTCGTGTTCTTTTGTTGATACCTACGGTGCGTATTCCTCCAAATTCTGGCGCCGGTTTCAGGTCAGCGTACGCAATCGAGGGCACAATCTTTCTCGCCTCGTATTTCCAAAAGAGATGCCTTCCCATACCCGGTACTGAATATGCGATGTTCTTGATCATGATGTTTCGGATTGCTTTCTTTGAGATGACTGTATCGAGAAGTACTGGGTCAAGGTTGTCAATGAATTCTTTGATATCTGGCCTGTTCCTTTCAAACATCAAAGTCGGTGTTGCCGTGGGTCCATATCGGGTAACCGCGCCGTCCCACTCTCTGTCGGCATGGGTGGCCGCGAATGGTACGCCTTCTTCTTGAAACGTGTACACCTTCCCATTAATTACTGAAGGGGAAGTATAGAATTTGCCTGCTACGGGAAACGCAACGAAGTCGCCGCCTAAGCCAAGTTGTTTCGCGAATGAGAGCGAGTACGAGCCCGCGGAGACTACGAGATATCGTGCCGAGAAGCTTCCACTGTTGGGGATGTAGATTTTGTAGCCGTTTGAGACATCTTCAATTCGTTCCACTCTCGTGTTGAACCTGACATGGATTTTCTTGTCTTGATGTCTGCGTGCGTTGTCTTCAAACGACCTCGCCAGCTCGCCAAAATCAACTATGTCTGCTTGCAGTTTGATTATTCCTATCTTTTCCTCCTTCTTCCGCCCTCTCACAATATACGGTTCCAGTTTCGCGATCTCTTCCTTGTCTTCCATTAATTCTGCATAAGGGAAGACCGGCTTCACGGTGTCGTGGAATTTTTTCTCTAGGTACTCTTTCTCATTCCTCCCCACTGCAAGGACCATGGCGCTTTTCGTCCGCCTGAGAATGTCGTACCCACGCCCGTACTCGCTGTTCGCGTAAGAAGGGATCATGTCAGAATATCGTTTTATTGCCTTCATCACTTTAGGCGAGTAGTTGAGTTCGCCGCCGAAGGGATGGCGAGTCTGACTGTTCGTTCTCCTATCGGATGCGATCTGGCCAGCGCTGTTTTCTTTTTCAAGAAACAAAAGACTCTGTACGTTGGTGAATTCTGCGAGCAAGAATCCCGTGGCGGTTCCTACTGCACCCATTCCTATGATTGCGACATCGTAAACATCTGTCATCAATCATCACGAGACAAAGAGTCTTCTAATGATCTCATACACTTTGTGGAGGCATCATATCCAAAGCGAGAGTTTGCCCAGTACTGAAAACCAAACGAAAGTGGGCTTTTGTGAACTGGTTCGACCAACAGACCAAGTAATTTAGCAAGAAGCATTGTCTTCTTGCGGAGATCAAAGAAAGAAGAGGTCAACAAGCGTAGCTAGCAATCCGGCAATCCCTGATGCGACCAGCACCCGCCAAGCTGTCTCATCTCTGTCTGTCAGCCATCCTAGAGCGATGACGGTCGCTACAAAGGCGATTACACCACTACCAACGTCAGACCAGCTCATAGGGAAGATCGGCCAGTCAATATTCAGTGCTTGGTCGGCGCCTGTTGCGTTTTGCACCAAGTTCCATGCTGTGAAGCCGAGAAACGTGCTTAACGAGGAAACAGCGAACCGGACATGAGCTTTCGACCATTTCCAGAAAAAGAGGATAATGAAGACTAGCACTCCGGAACCAAGTGCTGATAACAGAATATTACTTAGCTGAAACAAATTGCATTACTTCCACAGAACCCCAAGAGACGACAACGCTGTAAAAGATAAGTCGAGCAAGGACGATCATACTTCCTGATAGACCGTAGCTCGATGACTTGCTGGCGTGAACGCGTATACTTTGTCCATCTCTGGGTTGTAGGCAATAGTATGTGCTCCCGGCTCTGTCTTCACCGTCTGGATCAGTTTCATTGTGTCAGTGTCGAAGACATCGATCACTCCAGGCTCTCCGATAGCCACGTAGAGGTGGTGCAGCCGGAGGTTGTAGAATATCACATCAGGAGGGCCACTCAGGTCTGAAACGCGCGATACTCTTTCTGACTGCAAATCGACATTGAATAGGCCGCCTTGGTCACAGGCGCAGAACAGTCTTCGATTCTCAAAGTCAATGTCGAGCCCATGGGGACCCGTAGCAGGAATATTGTAGCTGACTGTTATCCCGTCAGGATCTTTACTATCGATAGCGACTATCTGTGGGGGTTTGGAAATGTTGACGTAGAAACGGTCCGTCTTCTTGTCGAAGACTGTCCATCGTGTTCTTCCTGGCACAATAATGTTGGCGGCTAGAATCTTCTTCTTCGTCTCAACTATTGATACGGTGATTGGAGCCGGATCGTCCTGTTTGGATACGTTTGCTGCGAGAAGATTGTCCCTTGAAGGATCGAAGGCCAATCCGTTGGGAAAGCCTCCTACCTGCACTTTCTCCAGCTTTCCTTCTCGACCATATGGAAATACTCCCACGGTCTTCTCGCCACGGTTAGAAGTGAACACCAAGTCCTTCTCGTTAGAGACGAGTACGCCTGCTACGCCGGGAAGGCCAGGAATCGAATGAAGATATTTGTCGTGCCGGGAGTCGATGACGTCTACTGCGTCATTCGAAGTATGAGCAACGTACAGCGTCCCTGACTTGACGTGGACGGCGGCATGGTCGAACCCGCCGTTTTTCTGATGTGTTGGTAGTTCTACGTAGCCGAGGTGCCTGAGGCTGAAATGGGAGACCTACCTTGCAGGTTGCGCAACGTTGTACTCGAGCTTCTGGGTTCCTTCCGTTTTGAGCTGGCAGTATTTGTACAATGCATCATAAGTGGGAAATTGTAGTCGCATGTTGTCAAAGTCGTCCTTAGCAAGGTTTCGAAAACCATGCGCTACGGCTTCGAGGCCAGCAGATTCTGGTGGAGAGTTTGGGATCTTCGCATCGGCTCCTCTCACTATCTTGGCGAGCTCCAACAGTGCTGGGTCCGTTAGCTTGTACTTCTTGATGATGGCGTCGAAGCTGACGCGCTCTTCGCCGTTCTCTTTGTAGTGAGTTAGCTCTACCCCCTTCGCGTCATAGGCTATTGCTCCGGTGTCCTTAACGACTTGCGGAATTGTCTCGGGTGGGACGAAGAGGAATTCGGGGTTCTTGTCTACGAATTTTTTGATTAGCCAGGGACATGCGATGCGGTCGACTTTCGCCTTTTCTCGGGTAACCCATTTCATGGGATTCGCCTCCCTAGATTCCCTATCTAAACCGTT
>QHQE01000013.1 GCA_003219265.1 Verrucomicrobiota bacterium | reverse complement strand
CAGATAGCTGCGCGGGAAATTCTCGATTCGCGCGGCAATCCGACCATTGAAGTCGATGTGCGATTGGCAGGCGGCGCGCTCGGCCGCGCGGCGGTTCCGAGCGGGGCCAGCACCGGCGAGCATGAAGCTTGGGAATTGCGCGACGGCGACAAGAAACGCTACGGCGGCAAAGGCGTGACGAAAGCAGTTGCCAATGTGAATGAAATTATCGCTCCCGCGCTCGAGGGTTGGGATGCGCGCGACCAGGCAAAGATCGATAACAAAATGATTGAACTGGACGGCACGCTGAACAAAAAACATCTGGGGGCGAACGCGCTGCTCGGCGTTTCCCTCGGCGTCGCGCACGCGGCTGCGGTCTCTGACAATCTTCCGCTCTTTCGTTATCTCGGCGGTGCGGACGCGAGAGTTCTGCCCGTGCCAATGATGAACATCCTAAACGGCGGCGTGCACTCCGACACGCCAATCGATTTTCAGGAATTCATGATCGTGCCGCGCGGAGCGCCGACATTTGCGGAAGCGCTGCGTTACGGCTCGGAAGTGTTTCACGCGCTCAAGTCCGTGTTAAAAGATCGACATCTTTCCACCGCGATCGGCGACGAGGGCGGGTTCGCGCCGCAATTGAAATCGGTGGACGACGCGCTCGAATCGATTGCGGCCGCGGTTGAGAAAGCTGGTTATAGACTTGGTCAGCAAATTTTTATCGCGCTCGATCCCGCCTCCTCGGAATTTTTCGACCGCGAGCGCAACGCTTACGTTTTCAAAAAATCCGATGGCTCAAAACGGACCGCTGAAGAGCTGATTGAGTACTACGTCGAGCTATGCGCGCGTTTTCCGATCATCTCGATTGAAGACGGCTGCGCGGAAGATGACTGGGCCGGTTGGAAAAAGTTGACCGCGCGTCTCGGCGACAAAATTCAACTCGTCGGTGACGACATTTTCGTCACCAACGTCGAATTCCTGCGCAAAGGAATCGCCGAGCAGGTGGCGAATTCGATTTTGGTGAAAGTGAATCAGATCGGCACGCTCACGGAAACCTTGGCAACGATCGATCTCGCGAAGAAGAATAAGTACACCGCGGTGATCAGTCATCGTTCCGGGGAAACGGAGGACACAACCATCGCCGACATCGCGGTCGCGACAAACGTGGGCCAAATCAAGACCGGTTCACTTTGCCGGACTGATCGCGTGGCGAAATATAATCAGCTTCTGCGAATCGCGGAACGACTTGGTGACAAAGCCGTTTACGGCGGTATGATGCGCTAAGTGGATCAGACCTACGGCGATTTCCGTGCGCGTCGCGAAGCCACCGCTTGGCAGCGATTGAACCGGATCCTGCGCGTCTTGCTCGTCATCGCACTCTGGCTTGTGATCGTGAGTTTGTTTGTTCCACCGTACAAGAAGCTGACGCAAAGCGGCGCCGAGATCGACAATCTGCAAGCGCAAGTGGACGAGCAGAAGGTCTTGCTCGCCCACCAGACCCGCGAAGTGACCTTGCTCCAGACCGATGCAACTTATCTCGAAACCATCGCCCGTGATCGCCTCGATCTCATGAAACAAGGCGAAACGATTTTTCGCCTCGAGCCGGCGAAGCCGCACCAAGATTCCAGCGCGCGACCAAAGAATTAGTTGTAGCCACGTCACTGTAACCGTGCGCACGCGCGACAGGCGCGTGGCTGCATCTTTGCGTGTAACTAAGCTTCCGTTATCTTTGCCTATGGCTAACGAGCTTCCGCCGGCCGATGCAGAAGATTTGAAATCGCGTGTCCGCGATTTGGGGAGGTTTCTTTGACCTCTCCAAGCTGCAAAATGATTTAGCCGCACTTGAGGGGCGGATGAGCGCCACAGATTTTTGGTCTAACCGCGAACGCGCCCAAGCCGATGTCGACGAAGTCTCCCGCTTGCGCTCGCTCATCAATCCCTTGCGCGAGCTGGAACGCGAAGTTGAAGACTTCGGCGCATTGCAGCAATTAGCCGCCGAAGAAACAGACGCCGCTGCGCGCACCCACGCCGAGCATGAAGTCGCAGCCGAGCACGACCGGCTGGTTCGCAAGCTCGAGGAATTTGAGCTGCGCCAATTTCTTTCCGGCGAAAACGATCGCGCCAATGCATTCGTGACTATTCATTCCGGCGCGGGCGGGACGGAATCGTGTGATTGGGCGGACATGCTCCTGCGCATGTATCAACGTTGGATCGAGCGCAACGGATTCAAATCGCAGATTGTCGATCTACAGGTCGGCGAAGAAGTTGGCATCAAATCAGCCACGTTGCTGGTAAGTGGCGAATACGCCTACGGTCATCTTCAAGCCGAGCGCGGCGTGCATCGGCTGGTGCGCATCTCGCCTTTCGATGCGAACAAACGCCGTCACACTTCCTTTGCCAGTGTCGATGTTGTCCCGGAGATCGCCGATTCCGCGCCTATCGAAATTAACCCGGTCGATCTGGAGATCGACACCTTTCGTAGCGGCGGAAAAGGAGGGCAAAACGTCAACAAAGTCGAAACCGCCGTGCGCATCGCGCACAAGCCGACCGGCATCGTCGTCGCCTGCCAGGCGGAGCGCAGTCAGGGGCGCAACCGCGACCTCGCGCTCAAAATGTTGAAAGCGAAACTTTACGAAATCGAGCAGGACAAAAAGCGCGCCGAGATTGATCGGCAATATGGCGAAAAAGGCGATATCGCCTGGGGCAGCCAAATTCGCTCGTACGTTTTCCAGCCGTATCAAATGGTGAAGGACCACCGCACCGGCGCCGAGACCAGCAATGTTCAAGCCGTGATAGACGGAGAGATCGACAGGTTTATCCAGGCAAAATTGCGCGGAGAGAAAGCCGCGAAAGACCAGGAAATATTGTAGCGGCGCTCTATGAGCGTCGCATTATTGATTCGACCGGCGGTCATAAACCGCCGCGACAGAGCTGCAATCGAAAGCGCGCATCGAATTCTCCGCGGTTGTGCGCGCGGCAGCAAGCCAGGCAAGCAACCGCGCGTCGCATCTGGCGCACGCGGTGAAAATTGCGGCGGCAGTTGGGACATCGGTAGACGAAACGCGCCGCATAACTTTTTACCGGGAACGGCAAGTCATGACAGCGCGCTTCATGGCCGATGCCGAGATCGCGGCACGCGTCGCGCCATTCTGCGCCATGCGGTAGAATGCGGCGACGTCCGGCGCGGAGCTGCGCGAGCAAATGCGCCAGCTCGTGGCGTAGCGTCCGGTCAATCTCCCCAACGCCGTGCTCGCAAAGGCGGGGATTTAGCGAGATCAATTTTTCGCTAAAATGTGCGCGCCCTGCGCAGGTTTGCAGCCGCGGATTCCATTCGACCCGAACGGAATCCGCGAGCCGAGTTGCGCCGAGAGCGGACAAGATCTCGCGCACCGTCGTTTCAAGAGCGACATCTCGACCGGCGCGGGGATGAATGGTCGATCTTTGGAACGCGAATTCGAGTTGCTTAAGCAACCGCATACGCGCTGCTTTTTGTTTTCGTCTTCGCGAGTCGATTGAAAATGCGATCAATCGCGTCCCCGGCACGGTCGATTTCGTCGGTACTTGTCTGTTTGCCTAACGAAAAACGAACGGCCGAACTTGCGCGTTCCATCGATAGGCCCATCGCCAGTAAAACATGCGACGCCACCACCGAGCCGACCATGCAAGCCGATCCGCTCGACGCGCAAACGCCTTCCAAATCGAGCGCCATCAGCATCGTCTCCGAATCGAAACCGGGAAAGCTCACGTTGAGCGTGTTCCACAAACAGCGAGTCGCCTCGCCATTTCGCAGCGCGTCGGGAAAACTTTGCGCGATTCGTCTCCACAATTGGTCTCGCAATCTTTTCTCTTTCTCATGCTCTTTCTCTTGCACGACAAATTCTGCGGCCGCCGCCATCCCCGCGATGGCCGCGACATTTTCCGTTCCCGGTCGCCTCTCGTTCTCGTGAGCGCCGCCGAACATGATCGGTTGGATCGACCATCCACTTCGCAGAAAAAGCAAACCAGCGCCTTTTGGTCCGTAAAATTTATGCGCCCCGAAACTGGCCGCATCAACAAGGGAAATGTCGATGTCGATCTTGCCGAAGGATTGCACCATGTCGCTGTGCAGGAGCGTTCCGCGAGCGCGACAGATTTCCGAAATTTTTCCGATTGGTTGAATGACCCCGGTTTCGTTGTTTGCGGCCATGATCGAAACGAGCGCCGTATTGTCGCGAATTGACTCGACAAGCTGGTTAAGATCGACCATTCCATCGCGCGAAACATTCAACCACGTCACTTCAAAACCTTCGCGCTTCTCTAAATGTTCGAGCGCGTGCAGGACCGCGTGGTGCTCGGTGCGGCAACTGATCACGTGTCCGCCGCGCGAAGATCGACATCGTGCCAGGCCAAGCACAGGGAGATTGCACGACTCGGTTCCGCCGCTGGTGAAAATCAATTCATGCGGCGTGGCGCGCAGAAGTGCGGCAAGCTTGTCGCGCGCATCGTCGATTGCCGCGCGCGCCTCGCGCCCGGCCGCGTGAACGCTCGAGGGATTTCCAAAATGTCGATCCAAGTACGGCAGCATTGCCGCGCGCGCTTGATCGCACACTGGCGTGGTCGCGTTGTAATCAAGATAAATCATCCAATGAATGCGCCGCTTGGCTCCGCCGTTTTGTGTGGCCGCTTGGGCATGATGCGCAGTTGTTTCTCCTCGTAATAGACAAGCGAATCTGGCGGGACACTCTGCACGAGAAAGACGTTGCCGCCGATTGTAGATCTTGCTCCGATCACCGTCTCACCGCCAAGAATGGTCGAGTTCGGATAAATGGTCACGTCGTCCTCGACCTTCGGATGACGTTTGCCGCCTTTCTTGATCTTGCCGTGTTCATCTTTTTGGAAGCTGCGCGCGCCGAGCGTAACGCCGTGATAAAGTTTTACGCGCGAACCAATTTCGGAAGTTTCGCCGATCACGACGCCGGTTCCGTGATCGATAAAAAAATGCGGGCCGATTTTCGCGCCTGGGTGAATGTCGATGCCGGTGCGGCTGTGCGCCCATTCGGTCATGATGCGGGGAACAAGGGGCACTTTGTCGTAAAGTTCATGCGCCATTCGATAAATCGCGATCGCTTCGAGCGCCGGATACGCGAGGATGATTTCCTCGTAACTTTTTGCAGCGGGATCACCTTCGTAAGCGGCATCGATGTCGGTCCAAAGAACGCGGCGCAGTTGCGGCAGTTTCGACATGAATGACGACAAGATTTCATCCGCTTTTGCTTCGATCGCTTCGTTCGGCGGAATTTTTCCGAGACTCCGGCAAATTTCAGTCTTGAGGCGGGCGTGCAGATTTCTCATTCGAGCGCGCGTCGTCTCGGCCAAATCTTCCGAACTCACCAGCGCCTCGCTGCGAAACCCCGGAAACATCAAGCTCATCAGTTCGGCACAGGCCGCCTCGACTGCGAGCCGTGACGGCAAAGTGGCCGCGGCATCGAGATAATTGATGCCACCGGTCTCGCCGTAAGTCTGAAGCAGCTCGTCAACTGCGTCGCGCGTCGTTGTTTCCATCGCGTAGAAGTATGCGATGCCTTCCGAGCCAATCAAAATGGAAAGTGTGTTGGGCCACGGCCCTGTGGGCCGTATTAACGCGCCACAGGCGCGCGGCTACACCTAATTGAAAAGCGCGCCACGAATCCTAAGTTGAACTCGCATGAAGCCTTTTGAAGTGGCCGGCTTGCCGCCGGACGATCTGAACAGCTTTTTGTCCGGCACCCATTCCGATCCGTTCCGGATTTTGGGCCCGCACCGAATGGGAGACGATCTGGCGATTCGCGTCTTTCGCCCGGACGCGCAGAAGATCGACATCTTGGTAGATCGGCAATCGACAATCGCAGCCAAGAAAATTCATCGCGACGGTTTTTTTCAGGCGTCTGTGCCGGGCGCTGCGCACGATCTGGATTATCATCTTCGGCTAACGAGTTGGGATGGATCGGAATGGGTAGCGCGCGACCCATATCGCTACGGACCGATCATGGGCGAAGTCGATCTGCATCTCTTCGCCGAAGGGCAGCATTGGCAGATTTACGAAAAGTTTGGCGCGCATCTGCGCACGATCGGCGGCGATGCCGGCGTTTACTTCGCGGTTTGGGCGCCGAATGCGCAGCGCGTCAGCGTGGTCGGCGATTTCAATGGTTGGGATGGCCGCGTTTATCCGATGCGCAAACTGCTCGGCAGCGGAACGTGGGAATTATTTTTGCCGGGCGTGCGCGAAGGCGCGCATTATAAATTCGAAATCCGCACGCATTCCGGCGCGCTTTTGCTCAAGAGCGATCCGTTCGCATTTTTCAACCAGCACGGCATATCGACAAGTTCTCTCATTTATAATCTCGAACGCTACAAGTGGAGGGATCAGGCGTGGATGGAAGCACGGCGGGCAAAGGACTGGCCGAAAAGCGCGATCAGCATTTACGAAGTTCATCTCGGCTCATGGCGGCGCCGCGCCGAAGAAGGAAATCGTTCCCTAAGTTATCTCGAATTCGCCGAGACGCTGCTGCCTTACGTGGTCGAAATGGGTTACACGCATCTTGAGCTCATGCCGATTGCCGAGCATCCGTTCGAAGGCTCGTGGGGGTACCAGGTGACGAATTATTATGCACCGACAAGCCGTTTTGGGACGCCTGATGAATTACGCCATTTTATCGACAAGTGCCATCAGGCCGGCACCGGCGTAATTATGGATTGGGTGCCGGCGCATTTTCCGAAAGATGCGCATGCACTGGCCGAGTTTGATGGCACCGATCTCTATGAACACATGGACCCGCGCCAGGGAGAACATCAGGATTGGGGGACGCTCATCTTTAATTATGGGCGCAACGAAGTGCGTAATTTCCTGATCGGGAACGCGCTCTTCTGGCTCGACAAATATCACATCGACGGTCTGCGCGTAGATGCTGTGGCTTCCATGCTTTATCTGGATTATTCGCGCGAACCGGGCCACTCGATGCGGTCTATTTTTTGAAACGCTGCAACGAAGTTTGTTACGAGCGTTTCCCTGGTATCATGACGATCGCCGAGGAATCAACCGCCTGGCCGGGCGTTTCGCGGCCGACTTATCTCGGCGGGCTCGGATTCGGTTTCAAATGGAACATGGGCTGGATGCACGACTTCCTCCAATACATGAGTCTCGATCCGATTTATCGCCGCTTTCACCACGGCAATATCACCTTCTCGCTGATCTACGCGTTTCAGGAAAATTTCATTTTGGTGCTTAGCCACGATGAAGTCGTGCATGGAAAGCGCTCACTTTTGTCGAAGATGCCTGGCGACGAATGGCAAAAGTTTGCCAATCTCAGAATGCTTTTCGCGTGGATGTACGGACATCCCGGGAAAAAGCTGCTTTTCATGGGCGGCGAATTCGGTCAGTGGCACGAATGGAACCACGATCAAAGTCTGGATTGGTACTTAACGCAGCTGCCGCGGCACGATGGGTTGCGGCGTCTGGTTCAACATCTCAATTACACTTACAAGAACGAACCGGCGTTGTGGGACCAGGATGACAGGTATGAGGGATTCGAGTGGATTGATCTCCACGACGCGGAGAATAGCGTTGTCTCGTTTTTGCGCCGATCGCGCCAGGGCGAAATCGTTGTTTTCGTCGTGGCCGCAACACCGGTCGTTCGGCATGATTACCGGTTGGGCGTGCCGCGGGCTGGTTTTTACCGCGAGATCATTAATACCGACGCGGAAACTTATGGGGGCAGCAATGTCGGGAATTACGGAGGCGTCCAGAGTGAGAATACTCCCTGGATGGCGCGCGAACATTCCATTCTCATTCATTTACCACCGCTGGCCACGGTTGCGTTTAAACTCGACCGCTGAATAGGTAGCGCGGGTATCACGCCCGTGGGACTCCGCGTCTCAGGGCTCAACGCAGGGCGCGGGACACGCGACCTGCCTACACATTTATTTGTGCTTGACCGGCTCACTCAAGTCCGCAATTCTGGTCGTGTAATACCAAATCCTACATTCAACCTTCCATAAAATAATGACCATGAAAAAGAAAACTACCGCCGCCTTCACCTTGATCGAATTGCTCGTCGTAATCGCAATTATTGCAGTTTTGGCAAGCATCGCCCTGCCGGTATTTAGTTCCGTCCAAACCAAAGGCGCGCAGACGAAAGCGTTGTCGAACGGAAAGCAGATCGCCTTAGCGCTGAGACTGTACGCCGCCGATAACAACGGCACCTACCCGAGCTACTTAGTTGACGCCGATGGGACGCCCACTACGAACCCTCCGACCGCTGTCTCCTCTTCCAATGACGCTCTTTGCCAGCTTTTCCCCAACTACATTAAATCCGAAGCGATTTTCTGGCTGTCGAAGTCTAAATGGTGCAGCACAGGTTCCCCTGACGAGGCGCAGGATTCAACTCTTACCGTACCATCCGGTGAAACTCTTAAGAGTGGCGAGAATGAATGGGCCTATGTGGTCGGTCTAAACGAGAGCTCGAACCCTGCCGTGCCCTTACTCGCCGACGGTTTCATAACGGGCGGCGAAACAAGTCACAGATACTCCAAGGATCAGACCGTACAGGGCGGTGTCTGGAAAGGCGTGAACGCAATCGTGATTCGGGCAGACAGTAGTGGCACCGTTGAAAAAGTGAATGCTGACCTAACGATTCATGGGCCTAATGGCAGCAGCGGCGGAACACCAGGCGACATTTTTACCACAGCCAATGCCTCCAATGGCTGGCTTGGGACTGCGAACACGGTCGTCAATCCGAAGTAGCTGCTCTAATCGTCAAGCACTGGAGATCGTCGACGCAAAATTCGCCGTCCTGACGCGCGCTCGAATTCTTGTCCCGCTAGAGTGACGCGGAGCCAATTTGTCGGCTCGACAGAATTTTGCTTTACCGTAAGACCCGCCGATCCTGCGCGTAGGCTGCCAGCACTTCCGATTCTATGTCGCCGTCCGTGACGCGGGTGTGCAATCGACTTCCGCGTTTCACACGAACGATTGAACGCACGATCTTTCCATTCTTATCCGTGGTGATGCTGTAGCCGCGGCGCAATGTCGCGTCAGGGCCGAGCACGCGAAGAATTCCTTCCATTCGACCGAAACGTTGCTTCGCGTCTGCCAAAAAACGTGGCGGTAATGTGGCGAAGCGCCGTTGAAGGTCGGCAAAGTGATTGCGCTTTATGACCAGCTCGCGCGCGGGGCTGCGCGCTTGCAATGCGCTCGCCATTTGCACGAATCCGCGGCGGTAATTGTCGATCTTGTGCGCGACATGCCG
>QHQE01000012.1 GCA_003219265.1 Verrucomicrobiota bacterium | reverse complement strand
AAGCTGCAATCTGCCGATGGGATGCGATTCGGCAAGCGGATTGGGGCTTGCATTCTCATTATTAGGCAACTCACACGGCTGGCGGAATTCCTTCGTGCCCTTCGTGCAATCCGTGGTTAAATCTCTCTCCACATGAGCAAAGTCTATCCCAACGCCACGGCTGCGCTTGCCGGCCTGCTCAACGACAACATGACGATTGCCGCAGGCGGGTTCGGGCTGTGCGGCATACCGGAGAATCTCATCGCCGCATTGCACGACAGCGGCGTGAAAGGCCTCACCATCGTCGGCAACAACGCGGGCGTGGATGGCTTCGGCATGGGGGTTCTGCTCACTACGCGGCAGGTGAAAAAGGTCATGGCTTCCTACGTCGGCGAGAACAAGGAGTTCGAGCGCCAGGTGCTATCAGGTGAACTCGAACTGGAGCTCATCCCGCAGGGCACGCTCGCCGAGCGGTTGCGCGCGGGCGGTGCGGGGATCCCGGCGTTTTACACTCGCACCGGCTTCGGCACCAAACTGACCGAAGGCAAGGAAACGAAAGTTTTCGATGGCAAGGAATACGTGCTCGAACGCGGCATTAGGGCCGAGGTCTCGCTCGTGAAGGCGTGGAAGGGCGACAAATCCGGCAACCTCATCTTTCGAAAAACCTCACGGAACTTTAACCCAATGATCGCCAGTTGCGGCAAGGTTTGCGTGGCCGAGGTCGAGCAACTCGTCGAGATCGGCGAGCTTGATCCAGACCAGATTCACACGCCGGGCATCTTCGTCGACCGCATCATCCAAGGCGCGAGCTACGAAAAACGCATCGAGTTCCGCACCGTGCAGGGCAGCGCGACCTCAAAAAAAGAAAATCCGATCCGTGAGTTGATGGCGAAGCGTGCGGCGCAGGAGCTGCGCGACGGCTACTACGTCAACCTCGGCATCGGCATCCCGACGCTGGTCGCCAATTTTATTCCCGAAGGGATGAACGTCACGCTGCAATCCGAGAACGGCCTGCTCGGCATCGGCCCGTTCCCGACCGAGGACAAGGTGGATGCCGACCTGATCAACGCCGGGAAGCAAACCATCACGGCACTGCCCGGCTCGGCCTTTTTCTCGAGCGCCGACTCGTTCACAATGATTCGCGGCGGGCACATCGATCTTGCAATTCTTGGTGCCTTCGAGGTGACGGACACTGGCGACATCGCAAATTGGATGATCCCCGGCAAGATGGTCAAGGGACCCGGCGGCGCGATGGACCTCGTGGCCGGGGTGAAGCGCGTCGTCGCGGTAATGGAGCACTGCGCCAGGGACGGTGGCCCGAAGATTTTGAAACAATGCACGCTGCCGATCACGGGCTTGGGAGTCGTTAACCTCATCATCACCGACCTGTGCGTGTTTGAGGTGAAGCAAGGCGGCGGACTCGTTCTCACCGAGCTGCATCCTGGCGTCACGGTGGACGACGTCCGCGCGAAGACCGGCGCACCGTTCGACGTTGCGCTCAAGCGCTGAGTCGTGCTGCGCGCGCTCGCGGGCATAGCAGCACCAACAGTGACGCGATAATCCAGCAGGCGATCATAAAGATAAATCCCCAGTAGAACGAACCCGTGCGCTGGCTTAGGTCGCCGATGATTTTGGGACCGACGAATCCGCCGATGCTGGCCGTGCAATTGATGAACCCAACCGCCGCGGCAGCCGCCGAACTCGTAAGAAATGCCGAGGGCAACGCCCAGAACGATGGCAGATACGCAGTCGTACCGAACCCGATCAGCGTGAACACCACGATGAGCAATGCGTTCGAATGCGGAGCAAAAAACCACGCACTTAGCGCCACCGCAGCAGTTAATTGTGGAATGGCAAAATGCCAGCGACGCTCGCGCGTGCGATCGGAGTTCCAGCCCAGCAGCAGCATTCCGATGAGGCCCGCGACAAATGGAATCGCGCCCATCCAGCCAATGCGTTGAACATCAGTCCAACCGGTGAGCCGCTGGAGCATCGTCGGCATCCAAAACCAAAAGGCGTAGCCGCCGGTGTAGCAGAAGAACAGCCCGACGGTGAGCAGCACCACCGGCCGCTGCCGGAGCGCCTGCCAAATCGTAACGTGCTCTACGTCTGCTTTGGCGCCCCGCTCTTCGGCAAGGCGAGCAGCCAACCAATCGCGTTCGTCAGCGCGAAGCCATCGCACTTCGCCAGGCCGGTCGGGCAGCACGAACAACGTCGCGATTCCGAGCAAGATCGCGGGCACGCCTTCTAGCAGAAAGAGCCAGCGCCATCCGGGAATGCCGAGCCAGCGGATACCCAGAATTGCCCCGGCAATCGGTCCCCCGAGAATATACGCGATCGGAATCGCGGACATAAACCGCGCCACCGCCTTCGCGCGGTCCTGATAAATGAACCAGTGGGAAAGGTAAACAATTACGCCGGGAAAGAAGCCTGCTTCCGCCGCGCCTAACAAAAAACGCGCGCCGTAAAGTTGCAGCGGAGTACGCACAAAACCGGTGAGCGTTGTTAGTGCGCCCCACGTGATCAGGGTTATCGCAAGGAGGAGCCTTGCGCTCCAGCGTTCCACCAGCAGCGCTCCGGGAATTTGCAGCCCGAGATAGCCGATAAAGAAAATTCCGCTCGCCGTGCCAAACACCGAATCGGTCAGACCCAGGTCACCTTTCATCCCAAGCGTCGCATACGCGATGTTCGTGCGATCAAGATAGTTCGCGACGTAAAGGAGAAAAAGAAACGGCAGGAGCCGCGCCGCAACTCGACTGCGCGCACTCGCCCCAGCGTCTATTTGCGGGGAAGCCACCGGTGCGTCCGCCCTTAGACCATTGGGCGAAAACGCCCGACGACTTCCTGCAGTCGACCGGTGATTTGCCCTAACGAGCACACTTCCACCGCTTCGAGCAATGCCGGGAAAGAGTTTTCGCCGCGATCGACGACCTGGGCAAGGTTGTCGAGGGCGCGGTTCGCTTTGTCCGCGTTTTTCTTCTTGAACTTGGTCAACCGTTCGATTTGTAAACGCTGCTTCGAGCGTGGCGTGCGTGCGAGCTCGATCTCCGGCATTTCGTCGGAGCCGTTGCGATAGCGAGTCAAACCGACAATCGGCCGTGTGCCGTCGTAGATTTGTTCCTCATAACGATGGGCGGCGCTTTGAATTTGGCTGCGCTGGTAACGATTTTCGACGGCGGCGAGCACGCCACCCAAGCTTTCGATTTCGCGGAACTCATCAAGAATCGCTTTCTCGACGGCACGCTCGACCGCTTTCATTCCCGGTGAACCGCTCAACATGTTCATGGTGTGTTTAAAGATTCCGGATTCCTCAAGCAGGATGGCCTGACCATGCGCGGCCAGACGGATCCACTCTTCACTCGGAGTCGTAAACGGTTCGTCGGCGCTGTTTGAATGACACGAGTTCGTGCCGTTCATGTAGGCGAGCATCAATTCCGCGGCCGTGCGCGTGAGGTTGTTTTTGAACTCAGCGGCGATGAGCGAACGCCCGCTGGTTTGGGTGTGGAGCTTGAACATCTGGGCGCGCGGGCCGGCGCTGAAAACGTCGCGCATTCCGATCGCCCAAATTTTTCGCGAGACACGCGCGAGGGCGATGTATTCGACATCGAGGCCGCAATCGAGAAAGAAGGAAAGCCTCGGGCCAAATTGATCGACTGGAATGCCGCGCGCGGCCAGCAATTCGACGTAGGCGAAGCCATTCGAGAGCGTGTAAGCGGCCTGCTGCACTGGAGTCGAACCGGCTTCCCCGATGTGATAGCCGCTGATCGAGACCGGATACCAACGCGGCATGTTCGCAGCCGTCCATTCGATCATGTCGCAGAGAAAACGCAGCGACGCTTCGATTGGGAAAATCGTTTCGTTCTGCGCCTGGACTTCTTTAAAAATATCGGACTGGATGGTGCCGCGAAGTTTTGGAACAATGCCCGAGCCGAAGCGGCGTTTCGCTGCTGCGATATACATCGCCATGATGATTGGCGCGGGGCCACTGATCGTCATCGATGCAGAGAACTCTGGCGACCCCAAGTCGAAGCCATCGTACAACCGCACCATGTCTTCGACCGTGTCGACCGCAACACCGCCTTCGCCAATTTTTCCGAAGACGCCTTCCGCATCGGAGTCGATCCCATAAAGCGTCAAGCCGTCGAACGCGGTGCTTAGCCGTTTCGAGCGTTGATGCGCGCTAAGAAAATGAAAACGCCGGTTGGTGTCCTCGGCGAGCATGAGGCCCGAGAACAAACGCGTCGGCTCTTCCTGCGGCCGCGCGCCGTTCTTCTGCAACTTCGCTCCGTTTGTCGATGTCGATCTTTTATTCCCGTGACTCCCTTGATCGATGTTCTGCAACGGCTCGAGATACATTTCGCGGTAGGCGCCATTCAAAAACGGGAACTCGCCCGGCAATCCGTCGCCGAAGAGATAGCGCGCGATCTCACCGGGCTCATCGATTTCCGGCAGCGCCAGCCGCGGCAGCGGCAGTCCAGTCGGCGCTCGCGTGATTGGCGTTTCGGCTTTGATCTTGTTCCAACGTTCAGCCAGCTCGCGTCCGAATTTTTCGTCGCTGCGCGCCCGCTTTACTTGGTCGACAACAAACCGTCCATGCTTCTCAACTGCCTCAACTACCTGTCCCAGTTTGCTCATCGTATCCTCGCTTTCACTTTCGCTCTCGGCGCGGCGGCCGCGCGCCCGCGCCATCTTGAGTAATTAAATCGTAAAGTTCGTCGACGCCAGCGTCGCGATGACGTTTCGCGACGGTTGCGACGATTTGTTGTTTGCGTTTGTTTTGGGTGAGTCGCTGCTCAATTTCCAACAACGCCGCTTTCGCCCGCTCGAGGTCGGTTTTGTTGACGACGACGATGTCGGCGACGTCGAGCATGACAATCTTTTGCAACTGTAAGCGTGCGCCGTAATCAGGATTCATGACGAGGATCGTTTGATCGACAAGTTGGCGGCGGAACGGCAGCGCTTCCTGCCCGGTGCCAACAGTCTCGATGATGACGTAATCGAACCCCGAATGCGCCAGCAGATTGAGACAACTTTCCGTCGCCGGCGACAAACCGCCCGCTTGTCCGCGCGTGGCCATGCTGCGCATAAACACGCGATCGTCCTGCGAGTTAATCATCGTTGCGCGATCGCCAAGCAACGCGCCTTCGCCGATGACGCTCGGATCGTGCGACAAAATCCCGATGCGTGAATGTCGATCTTGCGTGAGGAAGCGCAGGACGAGTTCGTCAATTAGCGTCGTCTTGCCGGCGCCGCCGGGGCCAGTAATTCCGATGACCTTCGATGTTCGATGTTTGATGCTCGATGTTTGATGTTTCGCGCGCGGTGAACGCTTTCCGGCGGCATCCTCAAGTTGTGTCAGCTTGCGCGCGAGCAAGAGATCGGGTTTCAATTTCGCGCGGCTCTTGCGGCGTTTACCGTAATGCTTCTTCACATAATCGACCATGTCGGTAAGCGACGTGCCGGCGAAAAAGATTTCGTCGACGCCTTTGCCTTTCATCAGACTCGCGTCGTCATGCGTGATCGTTCCGCCGCCACCACCGAAGACTGCGATGTCGCTCGCGCCTCGCCGTTTTAATTGCCTAACAACTTCAGCAAAAAATTCGACGTGACCGCCGTTGTAACTGGAAATGCCAATGGCGGCGACATCCTCCTGAATAGCCGCGCGGACGATATCGCCAGCGTAGCGATGGAAGCCGAGATAGACGACCTCGATGCCGTGTCGGATGAATTCCAGATTGATGGTGTTGATCGCGCTGTCGTGCCCGTCGCAAATTGGCACAGCGGTAAGAATGCGGATCGGTGAAGCCATTTTCTAATCTTGTAGCAGCGGTCTGCGACCGTCGGACTATTGGAAACCAAATTATGCGACGCTCATAGAGCGCCGCTACAGAAAACGCCGAAAATCTTAGCGGCAATCGGTTGCCCGGCAATCTTCTTCCTTTGTTTCCTGTTTTCCTAGTTTCTTGATTCGTCTTATTCTCTGCCGATATGAGCGATCCTCTCGATTTCAGTGGCAAAGTCGTGCTTGTCACCGGCAGCTCGCGCGGGATTGGCGCGGCCATGATTAAGGCATTTGGCGAACGCGGCGCGCAGTGCGTTGTGAATTACGTTGTCGATCCTGCGGGACAAAACAAAGCCGACGCGGAGAGCGTGGCGAAAGCGTTGAAGAATCCGCTCGTGATCGAGTGCGACGTGACAAGACCGGAGCAGGTCGAGTCAATGATGAAACAAATGCTAGATCGGCATGGCGGGCTCGACATCCTTGTGAACAACTCCGCGATCATTCGCGACCGCACGATTAGGAAGATGTCGATGGAAGAATTTGAAAGCGTGTTGCGCGTCAATCTGACCGGCACATTTACTGTCACGCAAAAGGCGGCGACGATTCTGCGGAGCGGTGGACGGATCGTGAACTTAACATCCGTCAGCGGACAGATGGGTCTATTCGGGCAGGCGAATTATTCCTCGAGCAAAGCCGCGATTATTGCGCTGACCAAAGTTTCGGCGCGCGAATTGGCGCGGCAGAACATAACCGTGAACGCGATTGCGCCCGGCTTCATCGACGTCGGGATGAGCAAAGGAATGCCGGACGAAGTCACGGATAACTTTAAGAAACAGATCCCGCTCCGACGGCTCGGCGACGTTCGCGAAATTGTCGATGCCACGCTTTTTCTCGCATCGCCGATGGCGAGCTACATCACCGGCCACGTCCTGAACGTAAACGGCGGCTTCTACATGGGATGATAAATAAAGGCAGAAGTAAAAATGCCGAAGGAAAAGATCGATTTAAGAGATCGCACGAAAGATTTTGCGCTCCGAATTCCGCGAATGTTCTCTTCGTTGCCCAAAACGACGGAGGCACAAACGCTTGGCAAACAAGCACTGCGATCTGGCACCGCTGCCGGAGCGAATTATCGCGAAGCGTACCACGGCCGAAGCAAAGCCGAATTTATTTCCAAATGTGGAGATTCCCTTCGTGAGCTGGAAGAAACCGGCTATTGGCTTGAGCTCCTCGTTGATGGCAACATTGTCCCACCAGCGAAGCTTTCAGCTCTCCGCCAAGAATGCGACGAATTGATCGCAATCTTTGTTACAGTTCTAAAACGATCGAAGGCAAATTCTTAATTCTTCCGTCCGCCTTCTGCGTTTCTTTCGTCAGTCCCACTTTTGCACTAGCAACCAGACCAGACCGGAAAGAATTCCGGCGAACGTCGAGAGTGCGAGCGCCGCGCGGCGCGATTGCCGGACCTTGAACTCAGGCCGCGGAACGTCGTCATGAATATGGCTGCCCTCGTAG
>QHQE01000011.1 GCA_003219265.1 Verrucomicrobiota bacterium | reverse complement strand
GGAGCACAACTTGGTGACGACACGGAAGCTCGATGTATAGCTGCGCTTGTAGCCACAGCCCTATCGGCCGCCTGACTTTGAACATCTTCGCGCCCCGACGCGGCACAGGCACGTGGCTGCAGGTTTCGGTTTGCATTTTCAGCGCGTTCGCCTGAAAATGTTTGCCCGGCAGCCGGGCCCGCCTTCGCCGAGGCTACGGCATGGCAGGCGGAGGAGGTAATTATGAACCGCATCATCGACGCGATTGAGAAAGAGCAGCAGAAGAGCGATGGGACGCAGTTTGCCGTGGGCGATAGCATCCGCGTGCATACGCGGGTTGTGGAGGGCGACAAGGAGCGGATTCAGATTTTCGCCGGCATCGTGATTGGCCGCAAAGGGCGCGGGCTTAACGAAACATTCACCGTGAGGCGCATTTCCTACGGCGAAGGTGTCGAACGCGTTTTCCCGCTTCACTCACCGCGCATCGCAAAAATCGAAGTGGAAAAGGAAGGCCGCGCGCGGCGGGCCAAGCTGAATTATCTCCGCACACGCAAAGGCAAGGAAGCGACGGCAGTGAGAGAATGAGAAGCATTTAATGATTTAGCGACTGAGTGAATTAGTGATTGAAGCGGCTTTCTAAATCGCTAAATCGTTAATTCGTTAATTCGTTGATTCATTAAATGTATCGTCGTTGCGGGTTCCGGCATGAACGCAGGTTGCGCGGTCTCGGCATCGCTCGCATCGCCGGGATCGATGAGGCTGGGCGCGGCGCCCTGGCTGGTCCGGTTGTGGCGGGGGCGGTGATTCTTCCGGAGAAGTTCCGACACCGACAATTGAACGATTCCAAACAGCTCGCGCCGGAATTGCGCGAGGAAATTTACCGTGAGTTGGTCGCCAATTCCGAAATTGGGTGGGCGGTCGGCATTGTCGATTCCATCGAGATCGACCGAATTAACATTCTGCGCGCGACACACCGGGCGATGCGCGCCGCCATCGCGGCCCTCGCCATCCTGCCCGATCACGTTTTGATCGATGGCCTGCCCGTTTTTCCGTTCCCCTTTCCACAGACCGCGATTGTCGATGGGGATTGCTACAGCCTGAGCATCGCCGCCGCCAGCGTGATCGCGAAAGTAACGCGCGACACGATGATGCGTGACTTCTGCGTGCGTTTCCCGGAATATTGTTTCAGCCAGCACAAAGGTTACTGCACCGAACTGCATCTCACGAAACTCCATGAATTCGGGCCTTGTCCGATCCATCGCCGATCTTTCGAGCCGGTGGCGCAACCGCTTCTCGCGCTCGGAGCGCTCATCTGACCATCTTCGACGCGGTTTCCTCGGTGAAAAGCTGGCCGGCCGTTTCCTGCGCAAGAACGGCTACAAAATTCTTTATCGCAATTTTCGCGGACGCAGCGGTGGCGAGATCGACATCGTTTGCCGCGACGACGACACGCTCGTCTTCGTCGAAGTGAAAACGCGCGCCCGGGAAGATTTCGGCCGGCCCATTGAGGCAGTGGATCGACCTAAACAAAAGCGCATCTCGCGCGGCGGCCTTGCCTGGCTGCGCATGCTCGATAATCCCGACATCCTTTTCCGCTTCGATGTCGTGGAAGTGATCATCGCGGAAGACGCCAAGCCACGCCTGGAGTTAATCAAGAACGCGTTCCAACTTTCCGCTCCGTACATTTACTAATGAGTCAGGAGTGATAGGCAAGGAGCGGCGATTTCTAAACCGCCCAGAGTCTGGCAGGTTCCGTCATCAGCCGCGAATCTCGATAAGATCTCTTGATGCTCAATGTCCAACGGATGCAGTGGCGGCGACGCCGGCTGGAGCGCTGCGGGTGAAGCGTCCGCCTCTACACGAGCAATTCGTAAGAAAGAATGCTCAGGCAATAGATCGCGGCGGTTTCGACCCGGAGAATAATGGGACCGAGTGTGATCGGGCGGCAGCCGTGACTGCGCGCGAGCGCGAGCTCGGCCGGAGTGAAATCGCCTTCCGGGCCGATGAGCATGAGGACGCTGGAAGGAGGATATGGATGCTCGCTCGAAAAATCGGTCAGGATTTTTTTTAAATGGAGCGCATCGGGTTGGAGCGACCCGATCAATTGCAGATCATAGCGCGAATCATTTTTCTGTAGAGGCAGCCGTGTCGGCTGCGAGGCCGCCGGTTGTGCAGGCGACGCGCCTGCCTCTACAGATTTAAAGAATTCTTTGAGCTTTCGCGGCGTGTGCACGTGCGGCAGCCAATTTTGCCCACATTGTTTGGCCGCCTCGATTGCGACCGTTTGCCATTTCAATTCTTTTTGCATGGCCTCCTTCCCGTCAAGATCGACAATCGTGCGTTCGGAAATAATCGGCGCGATTTCAGAAGCGCCGATCTCGACGGCTTTCTGCACGATCAGTTCCATGTTCTTCCCCTTCGGAATCGCCTGCCCAAGCGTAATGTGGCAACGAAGCAGCGGCGTGCTGCTCTCGTGCAGTTTGCGGAAACGAACTTGCCCGGCGTGAAGATCGACAATCTCCGCCGTGATTTCGCGTCCCCGTCCGTTGAAGATAACGGCCTTATCTCCGCGTGTCATCCGCAGCACGTCGCGACAATGATGCGCTTCCGAGCCGCTTAAGGTGAGCGCATCGGGATTCCAATTCTCCGGCGAAATGTAAAAGCGATGCATCGATATGTTTGAGGTTTGATGTGCGATTTTTGACGTAAGCGATAGAGGCGCTCGAAGAAATCAAACCTCAAACTTCAAACATCCCGGAAGAATTCCCGGGCGCGTTCGAAGAAACTTTTGCGTAATGGCGTGTTTTCTTCGCCGCAGAGCGCGGCGAACTCCTCGATTTTGTGGCGCTGCTCGCTGTTCAATCGCGTCGGCACTTCGACAAGCAAACGCGCGAGCAAATCACCGCGCTCGCGCCCGTTGACGTTCATGATTCCTTTCCCGCGCAGTTTAAACAGCTGCCCGCTTTGTGTGCCCGCCGGCACTTTGAGTTGCGCTTTGCCCTCCAGGGTGGGCACGTCCACTTCGCCACCGAGCGCGGCCACGCTGAACGGAATCGGCACTTCGCAATAAAGATGATCGTCCTCGCGCTGGAAGATTTTGTGTTCCTGGATGTGAATGACGACGTAAAGATCGCCGTGCGGGCCGCCCCGAATGCCGGCCTCGCCGTTGCGCGAGGAACGCAAGCGCGAGCCATCCGCGATCCCGGCCGGAATCTTCAACTTGACGCGGCTCGGTTTTTCCACGCGCCCTTCCCCGCCGCACTGCCGGCACGGTTTCTCGATGATCTGGCCGGCGCCGCGACAGCGCGGACAAGTTTGTGAGACCTGAAAGAACCCGCGCGAGCTAATCACCTGGCCGCGTCCCCCGCACGCAGGACAATTGATAGTGCGCGAACCGGGTTCCGCGCCGGAGCCGTTGCATTTGTCGCATGCGTCGAGCTTGCGGATTTCAATTTCTTTTTCGACACCGAAAGCCGCTTCCTCGAGCTTGATCTGCATGTCATAGCGCAAATCGGAACCACGTTGCCGATCTTCTCGCGGGCCACCGCCGCCGAAAAACGTCTCGAAGATTCCGCCGCCGGCGCCGCCGAACACCTCGCGGAAAATGTCGAACGGATCATGGAATCCCCCGCGCCCGAACCCACCACCTTGCGCAAAGGCCGTGTGGCCAAAACGATCGTAGGCCGCGCGTTTATCCGCATCCATCAAAACGTCGTAGGCTTCGCCGAGTTCTTTGAATTTTTCCTCGGCGTGCGGGTCTTCGGGATTTTTATCGGGATGAAACTTGACCGCGAGCTTGCGATAAGCGCGCTTGATTTCCTCGTCGGAGGTATTCCGACCAACGCCGAGGACTTCGTAATAGTCGCGCTTTTTCGTTGCCATTTGTAGTATTAACCGCGGATTACGCGGATATCGCGGATAAGAAATAAATCATGAACCTTCTGTCTTTCTCTTGCTCTTGCTCGTGCTCGAAAAAGATCGACGTGGAGTAAGAGCACGAGCAAGAGTAAGAGACAACCCGAGCAATTATTTTGCCGGGCCGCTGGAAACGACCACGCTCGATGGCCGCAGCAGGCGGTCCTTGAATTTATAACCGCGACGCATTTGGCGGATGACCGTTCCTTCCGGAAACTCCTCGCTCGGTTCGTGCGCGATCGCTTCATGCAAATTCGGATCGAATTTCTGGGAAACCGCGTCGATCGGCTGCAATCCATTTTCAGCCAGGAAATCGTTGAGTTGTTTGAGAACCAAACGCATGCCCGAATAGATGGGCGAGTCTTCGCCTTCGCCGCGCGCGGCGGAAAGGCCAAGCTCAAAATTATCGACAATCGCGACGAGTCGCTCGAGCAACGAACTGTTGGCGTACTTGATCGCTTCTTCTTTTTCGCGCGCGCAACGTTTTTTGTAATTCTCGAAGTCGGCCTGGCTGCGCAGCGCCAGGTCGCGAAAGCGATCAAGATCGGCTTGCAAACCGGCCATCGGATCCTCGGTTTCGGTTTGGTCTACGTTCGACGGAGCCGCGCCGGCCAGTTCGGGAAGAGATGTCGATCTTTCTTTCGCGCCGTCAGGTTTGTCTTTGGAAATCTTTGTCATGTTTTGCGGATGGCAATCAGGGTGATGTCGTCATTTTGCGGATGCGATCCAACGAAGTTCCGTAGATCGTCGATCAGCCGCGCGACAATGGCCTGGGCGCCGTTGTCCGCGCTGGCCCGGACCGATTGAACGGTGCGTTCGACGCCAAATTCGTTTCCATCGGTATCGAGCGCTTCCGTCACTCCGTCCGTATAGAGGACCAGGCAATCATCGCGCTCCAGCGGGACGGGAAAATCGCCCGTTATCCTATCGAAGACGTTTCCGCTGTCAATTCCGACGACCATGCCGGGCGGCTTCAAAGGCGTGACCGTTTGCGAAACGCGCTTGTAGAGAAGCGGCGCATCGTGTCCAGCGCGCGCGAGCGTGACGCCGTTGCGCGCGTGATCGAGAATGAGATAGGCCATGCTGATGAACATGTCCTCTTTGATGTCGGGATAAAGTTGACGGTTCACCTTTCGCAAAACATCCGCCGGGGAAGGATTCTGCGCCGCCTGACTGCGCAAGACACTGCGGCAAATCGCCATGATGAGCGACGCCGGCACGCCTTTGCCAGAAACATCGGCAATCGCCACGCCGAGCCGGTCCTCGTCCACCTTGATGTAATCGAAATAATCGCCGCTCACCTGGCGCGCGGGCACGTTGATGCCGCTGATCTCGAAGCCGTTCACAGAGGGCGGTTCTGCCGGCAACAAGACGCGCTGAATGTCGCGCGCGATCTCAAGGTCGTGATCCAGCCGCTTTTTTTCGTTCGCCTCCGAGTAGATGATCGCGTTGTAGAGCGCGAAGGCCGATTGTTCGGCAATCGATTTGAAGACGACAAAATCGCTTTGCGAAAATGATGCGTCCATCGGGCCGTTGCCCAGCGCGAGCACGCCCATGTTTTGCTTTCCGTAAAGCAACGAAGCGATCATCACGGACGCCGTGCCGAACGCAGTGCCGCGCAGCTTCGCCAACTCGGGCGCTTCGGAGAACTCGTTTAAACAAACCGCTTCTCCGGTTTGCCAGACACGACCGATCACGCCATCGCCCAAAGCAACAGAGTGAAGGCGCAGATAACTTTCCAGCGCGACGGGCGTAGACGCAGCTTGCTGCAAAATGTGCGGCGGAACATCGACAAGCGGCGGACAACCCTTGGAGATGAATGCCGGCGTCAGTTTCGTGCCCGTGCGATCGGCCATGTAAAGCGCGCCGCCATGCGCGTCCAGAATGCGCGTCGCGCCTTCTACGATCAAGCGATGCAGGTCATGGGGCCGGATCGTTTCGCTGAACGCTTCACCGAGCCCGTGCAAGAAATCGAAGACGAGTGTTTCCTCGACCTGAATTTCCTCTTTCGAGCGTTCCAGGATTCGAATCCGCTGGGCCTGCCGCAGCGCGGTGAAGATCCACCCGGCGACAGACGCGAGCAGCAGTCCGAAGAGAAGAATCGTCCACATGTCGGACGGGCGGAGCTTACTTCGACGCCGTCTCGTGATGAAGGTCTTGCTTTAAATAATCGAGGACGTCTTTAAACCGGAAGAAATTTTCCGGCGCCGCCTCGCACAGCGCTTCGTGCGCCTCCAGCATCGTCTGCGCTTGTTCGTGCTTTTTCTCTTCGGGCAACTCGCCCTTGGAATCGCGTTGGAGTGCCCCGTACTTAGGCGCCGATGAGCCATTGCCATGAATACTGAAGATTTGATCAAGACCAAGCCCGGATAGGAGATCCCGGCTGCGATTTCCGCAGTGAACGATGTGAAGATGACCGCGGCCGAGCTCCTTCAGGCGCAGCGCCACCCCAGCCATCGTGCCCATGAAGGTGGAATCCATCATCGCGCAATTTTCCAGGTCGATCACAAATTCGCGGTAGCCGCGATCGACCATTTCGCGCGCGAACTCCTTCAGGTTCCCGCTGTTCAGGAAGCTTCCTTTACCCTCGACTTTCACCCAGACGGCTGGGCCGTTCACCCCTACTTGAATCGATGACTCCACAGTTGGTTGAAATAAAGATACAAGATCGACCGGCAGCCTGTCAAACCTGGCTCATCTCCAAGCAGTTTCCAAGCCTCCAATTGAACTGCATGAATCCGAGAGACTTATCTTTTAATGGTGCCATCCGCTCGACTCATTCCCACATATAGGAGCGGTTTTCAGCCACAATCCGGCCATTCTCGATTAACAAGCAACGCCATGCGATCACGCGCCCGTCGTCAAAATAATCGTCGCCCACTACTTTGAACTCCGTCTTATGATTGCCGCGGGCATTTGGGTATGACATTTCCTGCGCCTGAACGAAGGAGTGCAGCTTCTCCTGCCGATACTCCAGACGCACCGTGAGATCGGCCGGGCGCTTGGCGCGCCAAAAGAAATCGAAGTAATCGCCAAAGCGCTGATGTTGATCGAGCCCGGTCACGGCGCCGAAAAGACGATACTGCCGCTCGAAAGTAATCGACGCCTCTTGAATGGTCGCCGATTTCGAAGATGGCGTCGTGCTTCCAAGTTTTCCTGGTTTCGAGGAAGTCGCTGTCCCCCTCAGCCCTTTTTGGGTCAGCGGCTTGTCGTTCAGGAAATAGAGTTTTGTCTTGCGAAACTCGAAATCGCGATCCAGCGCCACCGGCAATGGATTTACCTTGGCCAACACTTTCGGTTCTTCCGCGGCACCGGCGAAACCACTCCAGAAAAGAAGCAAACCAAGTGGTAGAGCGACCAACTTCATCCGCTTAATGAAAACGGTTCCGGCGGCGCGTGTCAATCTCAGCGCGATTGGCGAGGTAATGGATCAGTTTTGATTGGTTTGGAGCCCCCGTGGGCATCAGATTGTCGAGCAAACACGGTTTCGCTCATGTCGATCCACGGTAAATTTTTCGCATGATCCATGTTCGGTATGAGCGCGGTCTTTATTTGCCTGCCCAGGATTTGTGGCTCGACCCGTGGGACGCAAAGCGCTTCGCCTTCGTTTCGCATGCGCACAACGATCACATTGCGCCGCATGACGAGATCATTGTCTCCGAGCGCACTGCGCGACTCATGCAAGCGCGGCTCCCAGGGACGCGCATCGAGCATGTGTTGCCCTTCGGCGAAAGGCGAACGGTGCACGGTCTCAATGTAATGCTGTTGCCCGCCGGTCACATTTTCGGTTCGGCCCAATTTTTCCTTTTCGCCGAAAAGGAAACGTTGCTTTACACCGGCGATTTCAAATTGCGTCCGGGAAAATCCGCCGAACCGGCGCAATGGCGCCAGGCCGACACGCTGATCATGGAAACGACCTTTGGGCGGCCGCGCTATCGATTTCCGCCGACTGAGCAGGTCGTCGATCAGATCGTGGCGTTCTGTCGCGAAACGCTCGACGACGGCGCAGTGCCGGTCCTGCTCGGCTACTCGTTAGGCAAAGGGCAGGAAATTCTTTGCTCACTCGACGGAGCCGGGCTGACA